>NZ_JBSICH010000026.1:0-182335 GCF_053613315.1 Streptomyces sp. JK94
ACCGAAGGGAAGCGCCCGGAGGAAAGCCTGAGAGAGTCTCTCGGGTGAGTACAAAGGAAGCGTCCGTTCCTTGAGAACTCAACAGCGTGCCAAAAGTCAACGCCAGATATGTTGATACCCCGACCTGATCGGATCTCTGATCGGGTTGAGGTTCCTTTGAAAAAATACAGCGAGGACGCTGTGAACGGTCGGATCATTCCTCCGACTGTTCCGCTCCCGTGATGTAAAGCATTCACGGAGAGTTTGATCCTGGCTCAGGACGAACGCTGGCGGCGTGCTTAACACATGCAAGTCGAACGATGAACCACTTCGGTGGGGATTAGTGGCGAACGGGTGAGTAACACGTGGGCAATCTGCCCTGCACTCTGGGACAAGCCCTGGAAACGGGGTCTAATACCGGATACTGACCATTACAGGCATCTGTGGTGGTCGAAAGCTCCGGCGGTGCAGGATGAGCCCGCGGCCTATCAGCTTGTTGGTGAGGTAGTGGCTCACCAAGGCGACGACGGGTAGCCGGCCTGAGAGGGCGACCGGCCACACTGGGACTGAGACACGGCCCAGACTCCTACGGGAGGCAGCAGTGGGGAATATTGCACAATGGGCGAAAGCCTGATGCAGCGACGCCGCGTGAGGGATGACGGCCTTCGGGTTGTAAACCTCTTTCAGCAGGGAAGAAGCGAAAGTGACGGTACCTGCAGAAGAAGCGCCGGCTAACTACGTGCCAGCAGCCGCGGTAATACGTAGGGCGCAAGCGTTGTCCGGAATTATTGGGCGTAAAGAGCTCGTAGGCGGCTTGTCACGTCGGTTGTGAAAGCCCGGGGCTTAACCCCGGGTCTGCAGTCGATACGGGCAGGCTAGAGTTCGGTAGGGGAGATCGGAATTCCTGGTGTAGCGGTGAAATGCGCAGATATCAGGAGGAACACCGGTGGCGAAGGCGGATCTCTGGGCCGATACTGACGCTGAGGAGCGAAAGCGTGGGGAGCGAACAGGATTAGATACCCTGGTAGTCCACGCCGTAAACGGTGGGCACTAGGTGTGGGCAACATTCCACGTTGTCCGTGCCGCAGCTAACGCATTAAGTGCCCCGCCTGGGGAGTACGGCCGCAAGGCTAAAACTCAAAGGAATTGACGGGGGCCCGCACAAGCAGCGGAGCATGTGGCTTAATTCGACGCAACGCGAAGAACCTTACCAAGGCTTGACATACACCGGAAAGCATTAGAGATAGTGCCCCCCTTGTGGTCGGTGTACAGGTGGTGCATGGCTGTCGTCAGCTCGTGTCGTGAGATGTTGGGTTAAGTCCCGCAACGAGCGCAACCCTTGTTCTGTGTTGCCAGCATGCCCTTCGGGGTGATGGGGACTCACAGGAGACCGCCGGGGTCAACTCGGAGGAAGGTGGGGACGACGTCAAGTCATCATGCCCCTTATGTCTTGGGCTGCACACGTGCTACAATGGCAGGTACAATGAGCTGCGATACCGCGAGGTGGAGCGAATCTCAAAAAGCCTGTCTCAGTTCGGATTGGGGTCTGCAACTCGACCCCATGAAGTTGGAGTTGCTAGTAATCGCAGATCAGCATTGCTGCGGTGAATACGTTCCCGGGCCTTGTACACACCGCCCGTCACGTCACGAAAGTCGGTAACACCCGAAGCCGGTGGCCCAACCCCTTGTGGGAGGGAGCTGTCGAAGGTGGGACTGGCGATTGGGACGAAGTCGTAACAAGGTAGCCGTACCGGAAGGTGCGGCTGGATCACCTCCTTTCTAAGGAGCACTTCTTACCGGGTCCTTCGGGACACGGTCAGAGGCCAGTACATCAGCGCCTGTCTGATGCTGGTTGCTCATGGGTGGAACGTTGACTATTCGGCACACTTGACCAGCTCGGTTTCCCAGTACTGCTTCGGCGTGGAACGGAAGGACGAGTGGTGAGGGTGTCGGGCATGCTGTTGGGTGTCTGAGGGTACGGCCGTGTGGCCTGCTTTCAGTTGCCGGCCCCAGTGTACTCGGGAGTTTTTCCGGGGTGGTGGGTGGTTGGTCGTTGTTTGAGAACTGCACAGTGGACGCGAGCATCTGTGGCCAAGTTTTTAAGGGCGCACGGTGGATGCCTTGGCACCAGGAACCGATGAAGGACGTGGGAGGCCACGATAGTCCCCGGGGAGTCGTCAACCAGGCTTTGATCCGGGGGTTTCCGAATGGGGAAACCCGGCAGTCGTCATGGGCTGTCACCCGCTGCTGAACACATAGGCAGTGTGGAGGGAACGCGGGGAAGTGAAACATCTCAGTACCCGCAGGAAGAGAAAACAACCGTGATTCCGGGAGTAGTGGCGAGCGAAACCGGATGAGGCCAAACCGTATACGTGTGAGACCCGGCAGGGGTTGCGTGTGCGGGGTTGTGGGATCTCTCTTCCACGGTCTGCCGGCCGTGGGACGAGTCAGAAACCGTTGATGTAGGCGAAGGACATGCGAAAGGTCCGGCGTAGAGGGTAAGACCCCCGTAGTCGAAACATCAGCGGCTCGTTTGAGAGACACCCAAGTAGCACGGGGCCCGAGAAATCCCGTGTGAATCTGGCGGGACCACCCGCTAAGCCTAAATATTCCCTGGTGACCGATAGCGGATAGTACCGTGAGGGAATGGTGAAAAGTACCGCGGGAGCGGAGTGAAATAGTACCTGAAACCGTGTGCCTACAAGCCGTGGGAGCGTCGGACGGAGAGCTTGCTCTTCGTCTCGTGACTGCGTGCCTTTTGAAGAATGAGCCTGCGAGTTTGCGGTGTGTTGCGAGGTTAACCCGGGTGGGGTAGCCGTAGCGAAAGCGAGTCCGAACAGGGCGTTTCAGTAGCACGCTCAAGACCCGAAGCGGAGTGATCTAGCCATGGGCAGGTTGAAGCGGAGGTAAGACTTCGTGGAGGACCGAACCCACCAGGGTTGAAAACCTGGGGGATGACCTGTGGTTAGGGGTGAAAGGCCAATCAAACTCCGTGATAGCTGGTTCTCCCCGAAATGCATTTAGGTGCAGCGTCGTGTGTTTCTTGCCGGAGGTAGAGCACTGGATAGGCGATGGGCCCTACCGGGTTACTGACCTTAGCCAAACTCCGAATGCCGGTAAGTGAGAGCGCGGCAGTGAGACTGTGGGGGATAAGCTCCATGGTCGAGAGGGAAACAGCCCAGAGCATCGACTAAGGCCCCTAAGCGTACGCTAAGTGGGAAAGGATGTGGAGTCGCACAGACAACCAGGAGGTTGGCTTAGAAGCAGCCACCCTTGAAAGAGTGCGTAATAGCTCACTGGTCTAGTGATTCCGCGCCGACAATGTAGCGGGGCTCAAGCGTACCGCCGAAGTCGTGTCATTGCAGTAATACGGCCAACGCCGGCTGTGATGGGTAGGGGAGCGTCGTGTGCCGGGTGAAGCAGCCGCGGAAGCGAGTTGTGGACGGTTCACGAGTGAGAATGCAGGCATGAGTAGCGATACAAACGTGAGAAACGTTTGCGCCGATTGACTAAGGGTTCCTGGGTCAAGCTGATCTGCCCAGGGTAAGTCGGGACCTAAGGCGAGGCCGACAGGCGTAGTCGATGGATAACCGGTTGATATTCCGGTACCCGCTGTGAAGCGTCAGACATCGAGCATCGTGATGCTAAGGCCGTGAAGCCGTCCTGGAGCCTTCGGGCAAAGGGAAGTGGTGGAGCCGCTGAACCAAGCGGTTAGTAGGTGAGTGATGGGGTGACGCAGGAAGGTAGTCCATCCCGGGCGGTGGTTGTCCCGGGGTAAGGGTGTAGGCCGTGCGGTAGGTAAATCCGTCGCACATGGGGCTGAGACCTGATGCCGAGCCGATTGTGGTGAAGTGGATGATCCTATGCTGTCGAGAAAAGCCTCTAGCGAGTTTCATGGCGGCCCGTACCCTAAACCGACTCAGGTGGTCAGGTAGAGAATACCGAGGCGTTCGGGTGAACTATGGTTAAGGAACTCGGCAAAATGCCCCCGTAACTTCGGGAGAAGGGGGGCCACTTCTGGTGATGATCTTTACGGTCTGAGCTGGGGGTGGCCGCAGAGACCAGCGAGAAGCGACTGTTTACTAAAAACACAGGTCCGTGCGAAGCCGTAAGGCGATGTATACGGACTGACGCCTGCCCGGTGCTGGAACGTTAAGGGGACCGGTTAGCTCCATTTCGGTGGGGCGAAGCTGAGAACTTAAGCGCCAGTAAACGGCGGTGGTAACTATAACCATCCTAAGGTAGCGAAATTCCTTGTCGGGTAAGTTCCGACCTGCACGAATGGCGTAACGACTTCTCGACTGTCTCAACCATAGGCCCGGTGAAATTGCACTACGAGTAAAGATGCTCGTTTCGCGCAGCAGGACGGAAAGACCCCGGGACCTTTACTACAGTTTGATATTGGTGTTCGGTTCGGCTTGTGTAGGATAGCTGGGAGACTGTGAAGCTCGCACGCCAGTGTGGGTGGAGTCGTCGTTGAAATACCAGTCTGGTCGTGCTGGATGTCTAACCTGGGTCCGTGATCCGGATCAGGGACAGTGTCTGATGGGTAGTTTAACTGGGGCGGTTGCCTCCTAAAGAGTAACGGAGGCGCCCAAAGGTTCCCTCAGCCTGGTTGGCAATCAGGTGTTGAGTGTAAGTGCACAAGGGAGCTTGACTGTGAGACCGACGGGTCGAGCAGGGACGAAAGTCGGGACTAGTGATCCGGCGGTGGCTTGTGGAAGCGCCGTCGCTCAACGGATAAAAGGTACCCCGGGGATAACAGGCTGATCTTCCCCAAGAGTCCATATCGACGGGATGGTTTGGCACCTCGATGTCGGCTCGTCGCATCCTGGGGCTGGAGTCGGTCCCAAGGGTTGGGCTGTTCGCCCATTAAAGCGGTACGCGAGCTGGGTTTAGAACGTCGTGAGACAGTTCGGTCCCTATCCGCTGTGCGCGTAGGAGTCTTGAGAAGGGCTGTCCCTAGTACGAGAGGACCGGGACGGACGAACCTCTGGTGTGCCAGTTGTCCTGCCAAGGGCATGGCTGGTTGGCTACGTTCGGGAGGGATAACCGCTGAAAGCATCTAAGCGGGAAGCCTGCTTCGAGATGAGGACTCCCACCCACTTGATGGGGTAAGGCTCCCAGTAGACGACTGGGTTGATAGGCCGGATCTGGAAGCACCGCAAGGTGTGGAGGTGACCGGTACTAATAGGCCGAGGGCTTGTCCTCAGTTGCTCGCGTCCACTGTGTTGGTTCTGAAACCACGAACAATCAGACTGTGTTGGTCACCGGTTGGTTGTCTGTTTCATAGTGTTTCGGTGGTCATAGCGTAGGGGAAACGCCCGGTTACATTTCGAACCCGGAAGCTAAGCCTTACAGCGCCGATGGTACTGCAGGGGGGACCCTGTGGGAGAGTAGGACGCCGCCGAACAATCATTGAAAGGGTTGGACCCCGAACTTCGGTTCGGGGTCCAACCCTTTTTTGTTCTCCGTCACCTGGAGTTCACGTTGCGCTACGACCATCGGACGTATGGGTACTGCAGCAATGCTCCGGGCCGCCGGCGTAGGAGTCGGTGACGAGGTCGTCGTCCCCGCCTTCGGGAACGTGGAAGTCGCCGAGGCCGTGGCCCTGGTCGGCGCGTCGCCGGTGTTCGCCGACATCGTCCCGGAGACGTACTGCCTCGACTCCCGCGCGGTGGAGGCTGCGGTGACACCCCGGACCGTGGCCGTGGTCGCCGTACACCGGTTCGGGCTGCCGGCGGACATGCGGGCACTGCACGGGGTGGGGCAGCGGCAGGGGCTGCTCGTACTGGAACAGGGCGAGACCGAGGCGCCGTACGGCGAGATAGCGCAGCGCAGGCAGCGGGCGGCCTACCTGGACGGGAAACTGAGCGGCGTACGCACTCCCGACTGGGGCGAGGGGCACACCTACCAGCAGTACGTGGTGCGAGTGCCCGGCAACGGGCGGCCGGACCGGGACGCGTTCGCACGGGCCGTCCGGGGGAGAGGAGTCGAGTGCCGGGTGCCGGTGAAGACCCCCGTGCACCGGATGCCGGGTTTCCGGCGGTGCGTGTCCCTGCCGGAGACGGAGCGGGCCGCCGACGAGACGCTCGCGCTGCCGGTCGACGCCTCGCTGACCAAGCGGGACATGCAGCGGATCGTGTCCGCCTGCAATGCCCTGGGAGGTCTTCTGCAGCCCGCCTTCTGAAAGGCGTGGTTGGGAGCACCGGTCTGTTCGGGGTATGATCTATTCCGTCGCCGCGAGGGAAACCCCGCCAAGTGACAGGCCCCTATAGCTCAGTCGGTAGAGCGTCTCCATGGTAAGGAGAAGGTCAACGGTTCGATTCCGTTTGGGGGCTCCATCGGAAAGGCCCCGCCCACTCGGGCGGGGCCTTTCGCATGCCCGGGGACAGCCGGCGCGCTAGTCCGCGTGGGGCTCCGGTACCCGCATCGCGAGAATGGCCATGTCGTCGGACGGGGCGTCCGACGCGAAGCGCTCGACCGCACGCATGATGCGGGCCGCCACCGCGCCCGCCGTCAGCCCCGTGCAGGTGGTGAGGACGTCGGCGAGGCCGTCGTCGCCCAGCATGCGCGTGCCCTCACGGCGCTCGGTGACACCGTCCGTGACGCAGAGCAGGACGTCGCCCGGGTCGAGGGTGACCGTCTGCTCGTAGAGCTCCAGGTCGTCGATGACACCGAGGAGGGGCTGCGGCTCCGCCGCGGGTTCGACCGTGCCGTCCTGGCGCAGCCGGAGCGGGAGCGGGTGACCGGCGCAGACCACCTTCAGCTCGGCGCTGCCGTCCGGCTGCGGGCGCATCTCCCCGTACAGGAGGGTGAGGAAGCGGCTGCGGGCGCCCTCGTCGAGGATGGCCGAGTTCAGGCGCTCCAGGACCGCGGGCCCGCTGAGGCCCTCGCGGGCCAGCAGGCGCAGGGCGTGCCGGGCGAGGCCCGTCACGGCCGCCGCGTTCGGGCCCGTACCGCAGACGTCGCCGATGGCGAAACCGTAGGCGTCGTCCCGGATGGGGAAGAGATCGTAGAAGTCACCGCCGACCTCGTTGCCCTCGCCGGCCGCGCGGTAGATGACCTCGACCTCCACGCCGTCGATCACGGGGAGTTCCGGTGGCAGGAGGCTGCGCTGGAGGGACTGGCTGATGGCCGTGCGCTCCGAGTACAGGCGGGCGTTGTCCAGGGCCAGGGCGGCCCTGCGCGACAGGTCCTCGGCGAGTTCGAGGATCTCCTGGCGGAAGTGTTCGTCCGTCGGCTTGCCGAGCGTGAGCATGCCGATGACGCGGTTGCGGGCGACCAGCGGGAGGACCACGGTCTCGCCGCCGACGGCCGCCGCCGTGGCCAGGGTCGGGCCGATGCCGGTGCCCATCTGGTGGGACGAACTGCCGCTCAGACCGAGGTCGCGCATCGAGGTGCGCAGCGCCGCCTGGTGGGCCATCTCGGCGGGAGCCCTCCAGACGCGGGCGCCCGGAGTGGGCACCGGATCGGGCGGGGCGATCTTCGAGAGCAGGGACTTGATGCCGTCGATCAGCTCCTCGTCCTCGTGCAGGACGTAGGAGAGGTACGGATCCGACGCCTGGTCGGCGATCGTGTAGACGGCGCACCAGGTGGCCAGGGTCGGGACCGTCATCTGGGCCATCAGGGCCAGGGTCTGGTCGCGGTCCAGCGTCCCGGCGAGGAGGTCCGAGGCCTCGACGAGGAAGCTGAGGGAGCCGCGGCGCAGGCGTTCCAGCTCGCCCAGGCGGGCGGACTCGACGGCCAGCGCGATGCGGTCCGCCGCGAACTGGAGGCGCAGCGCCTCCTCGTTCGAATACCGGCCCGCGGCCTCGGCGGCGACACCGAGGGAGCCGGTGAGACGGCCCTCCACCTTCAGGGGGACGGTCACGACCGAGCGCATGCCCGTGCCGTTCAGCAGCGGGACGGCACCGGGGACCGCGGCGAGGTCGTCGTGGACGGCCGGCATGCGCGCGGAGCCGTAGCGGCCGGGACCGGCCTCGACGGGGACCCGGGCGAAGCGCTGGCGGGCGGAGGGCAGGCCGGTGGAGGCGCGGACCTCCAACTCCGTCTCGTCGTCGGTCGCCAGGAGCAGGAAGGCGGCGTCGGCGTCGAGCATGTCACGGGCGCGTTCGACGGTGCGCTGGAGGAGGCCGTCGAGGTCGTCCGGGGCGGGTGAGCCGATGAACACCTCGAAGGGGTCGGTGCTCTGGCCCTCGGAGGAGGTGCCCGCGTCGGAGGCCGGTACCCGCAACGGCGTCTGCAGGACGGCGCGTTCGTGGTCGCGGACCAGGAGGCAGACCGTGGACGGTTCGCCGCCGGCGTCGCGGACGCGGAGGTGGGAGGCGTAGACCGGGAGGACGCGGCCGGCGGCGTCCCTTATGCCGTAGCTGCCCTCCCAGCGGGAGAGCTGGAGCGCCTCGACGACGCCCGTGCTGGTGCCCGGGGTGTGCGGCCAGGCGGCCAGGTTGGTCAGCGGCTTGCCGATGACCTGGTCGGCGGGGTAGCCGAAGAGTTCCTCGGCGTCCTCGTTCCAGGACGTGACGGCGCCGGTGCGGTCGATCTGGACGACGGCGACGCGGACGCGGCCGTCGGCGAGCGGCAGCAGGTCGGCGGGCAGGGACGGGCCGGCGCTGCGCGTGCCGACCGCGCGCTCGGGCAGGTGGAGGTGGAACCAGACGTTCTTCAGCGTGGGCGTGTACTCGACGCCCCAGCGGTCGGCCAGGGCCGCGCACAGCTGGAGGCCGCGGCCCCCCTCGCGGTCGGGGCTGCCCATGTCGGCGGGGGAGCCCTGGAGAGGGACCTCGCGCTCGGGATAGTGGTCGGCCACCTCGATCCGCACACCGTCGTCGCCGCGCAGGCACACGACGTCGGCGGTGGTGCCGGCGTGCACCACGGCGTTGGTCACCAGTTCGCTCGTGAGCACCACGGCGTCGTCGACGATGTCGGCATGGCCCCAGCCCTGGAGCGTGTCGCGGACGAAGGACCGGGCGCTCGCCACCGATCGTCCGACGGGCTCGAAGCTGGCGGCCGCGCGCGCGGTGATCACAGAACTCCTCGACCCTCTCTCCCCTTGCACGGTCTCCCGGCCGACCGGCTCGTGCCGCTGCTGCGGCAGCCCGCCCGTCGGCCCGTGATCCGGGGACTGCTCCCCCGGGATCAGTCCGGTGGTCATTCCGGCCGCCCCTCCGATGCCCGCTCGTCTCCGTGCCACCGCCCAGGCCGGACGGACCGACGTGGCTGGACAGCCGCATGCAAGGTTACTTACCTTCGCCGTCCGTGCGGATGCCGGTCTGCAGTGTTTCCGCCCAGAGGGTGTGCGGACGATGTGCGAAGCTGCCGAACTGTTATGGCCTGGTTCGGCCGGGGTGAAACACTGGGCAGGCTTCCCCGGACGATCCGGGCAGGTTGAATGCGCACCGAGTGCGGTGGGCAGCAGCCCTGGGAGCGGCCCGGCGAGCCGGTCCGGATCGCGCGGCAGCACAGGAAGTACGCGGCAGTAACCGGTCCGCCGAGCGGTGGCGGCCGGGCACAGCGGTAACGGTCGACCCCTGCGGGAGGGACACAGTGGAGTCTGGCGCAGCGACGCGGGGCACAAAAGCGCGCGCGAAAGGCGGTCAGTCCCTGAGTAACCAGGGCAGGACGCGGGGTGGCAGTACGACGGTGGACACGGCCGCGCTGAACCGGTTGCTGGCGGCCCTCGTGTCGATGCGGGAGGGCAACTTCCGTAAACGCCTCACGGTGTCCGGCGACGGCGTGATGTCGGAGATCGCGGCGGTCTTCAACGAGGTGGCCGACCGCAATCTCCACCTCACGGGTGAGCTGGCGCGGGTGCGGCGCATGGTCGGGCGTGAGGGAAAGCTCACGGAGCGGCTGGAGACGGGAGCCTGCGAGGGGTCCTGGGCAGCCGCGATCGACCACTCGAACGCGCTCGTGGACGACCTGGTGCGCCCGGTCTCCGAGGTCAGCCGGGTGCTGTCGGCGGTCGCGGACGGTGACCTGTCGCCGCGCATGGAGCTGCGGACGCAGACGGCGGAGGGCGTCGGACAGCCGCTGCGGGGTGAGTTCCTGAAGGTCGGCCGGACGGTGAACAACCTCGTCGACCAGTTGTCGACGTTCACGGACGAGGTCACGCGGGTGGCCAGCGAGGTCGGTACCGAGGGCAAGCTGGGCGGTCAGGCCCGGGTGCGCGGCATGTCCGGTTCGTGGAAGGACCTCACGGACTCCGTCAACACGATGGCGTACCGGCTCACCGCGCAGGTGCGGGACATCGCGCTGGTGACGACGGCGGTGGCCAAGGGGGACCTGTCCCGGAAGGTCACGGTCCACGTGGCCGGCGAGATGCTGGAGCTGAAGAACACCGTCAACACGATGGTGGACCAGCTCTCCGCGTTCTCCTCCGAGGTCACGCGGGTGGCCCGCGAGGTGGGCACCGAGGGAGCCCTGGGCGGGCAGGCCCAGGTGCCGGGTGTGGCCGGGGTGTGGAAGGAGCTGACCGACTCCGTCAACACCATGGCCGGGAACCTGACGGCTCAGGTGCGGGGGATCTCCGAGGTGACGACGGCGGTCGCCAACGGCGACCTGTCGCGGAAGGTGACCGTGCCGGCCCGGGGCGAGGTCGCGCAGCTCGCCGAGACGATCAACCAGATGACCGAGACGCTGCGGATCTTCGCGGACGAGGTCACGCGGGTGGCCAGCGAGGTCGGCGCCGAGGGGCAGCTGGGCGGACAGGCGAACGTACCGGGGGCGGCCGGGATCTGGAAGGACCTGACGGACTCCGTCAACACCGTCTTCCGGAACCTGACCACCCAGGTGCGGGACATCGCCGCGGTGACGACGGCGGTGGCCAGCGGTGACCTGTCGCAGAAGGTCACGGTGGACGTGGCCGGCGAGATGCTGGAGCTGAAGAACACCGTCAACACGATGGTGGACCAGCTGTCGAGCTTCGGTGCCGAGGTCACGCGGGTGGCCCGGGAGGTCGGCGTCGAGGGCGAGCTGGGCGGCCAGGCGCAGGTGCCGGGGGCCGCGGGGACGTGGAAGGACCTGACGGACTCCGTCAACACCGCGTTCCGGAACCTCACCGGGCAGGTGCGCAACATCGCCCAGGTGACGACGGCGGTGGCCAACGGCGACCTGTCGCAGAAGGTCACGGTGGACGTCTCCGGCGAGATGCTCCAGCTGAAGAACACTGTGAACACGATGGTGGACCAGCTCTCCAGCTTCGCCGACCAGGTCACCCGGATGGCCCGGGACGTGGGCACGGAGGGCCGCCTCGGCGGTCAGGCCCGCGTGGACGGGGTGTCGGGTACGTGGAAGGAGCTGACGGACTCCGTCAACTTCATGGCCGGCAACCTGACCTCGCAGGTGCGGCAGATCGCCCAGGTGACGACGGCGGTGGCCCGGGGCGACCTGTCGCAGAAGATCGACGTGGACGCGCGCGGGGAGATCCTGGAGCTGAAGAACACCATCAACACGATGGTCGACCAGCTCTCCGCCTTCGCCGAGCAGGTCACCCGGGTCGCCCGGGAGGTGGGCACGGAGGGCCGCCTCGGCGGTCAGGCGCAGGTGCCCGGGGTGGCCGGCGTGTGGCGGGACCTGACCGACTCGGTGAACGGCATGGCCGGGAACCTGACCGCGCAGGTGCGCAACATCGCGCAGGTCGCGACGGCGGTGGCCCGCGGTGACCTCTCCCAGAAGATCACCGTGGACGCGCGCGGGGAGATCCTGGAGCTGAAGAACACCCTGAACACGATGGTGGACCAGCTGTCGTCGTTCGCCCAGGAGGTCACGCGCGTGGCCCGTGAGGTCGGTACCGAGGGCATCCTCGGCGGCCAGGCGGAGGTGCAGGGCGTCTCCGGCACCTGGAAGGACCTCACGCAGTCCGTGAACGGCATGGCGAACAACCTGACCATGCAGGTGCGCAACATCGCCGAGGTCACGACGGCCGTCGCCAAGGGCGACCTGTCGAAGAAGATCACCGTCGACGCGAAGGGCGAGATCCTCGAACTCGTCACCACCGTCAACACGATGGTGGACCAGCTGTCGTCCTTCGCCGAGCAGGTCACGCGCGTGGCCCGCGAGGTGGGCACCGAGGGCATCCTCGGCGGCCAGGCGCACGTGCCCGGCGTCGTGGGCATCTGGAAGGACCTCAGCGACAACGTCAACCTGATGGCGAAGAACCTCACCGTCCAGGTGCGGAACATCTCCCAGGTGGCCGCGGCCGTCGCCAACGGCGACCTGACGCGGACGGTGACGATCGAGGCCCGCGGTGAGGTCGCGCAGCTCGCCGACACCTTCAACACCATGGTGAAGACGCTGAGTTCCTTCGCCGACCAGGTCACCAAGGTGGCCCGTGAGGTGGGAACGGACGGCATCCTCGGGGGCCAGGCGCACGTGCCGGGCGTGGCGGGCACCTGGAAGGACCTCACCGAGTCGGTGAACCAGATGGCGTCGAACCTGACCGGTCAGGTGCGCAACATCGCCATGGTCACCACGGCCATCGCCAAGGGCGACCTGACCAAGAAGATCGACATCGACGCGCGCGGCGAGATCCTCGAGCTGAAGACGACCATCAACACGATGGTCGACCAGCTGTCGTCCTTCGCCGAGGAGGTCACCCGCGTCGCCCGCGAGGTGGGCACCGAAGGGCAGCTCGGCGGGCAGGCGCGGGTGCGCGACGTCGACGGCACCTGGCGGGACCTGACCGAGTCGGTGAACGAGATGGCCGGGAACCTGACCCGGCAGGTGCGTGCCATCGCGCGCGTGGCGACCGCGGTGACGCGCGGCGACCTGAACCTGAAGATCGACGTGGACGCCTCCGGAGAGATCTCCGAGCTCCAGGACTACATCAACAAGATGATCGCCAACCTGCGCGACACCACGATCGCCAACAAGGAGCAGGACTGGCTCAAGGGCAACCTCGCCCGGATCTCCGCGCTGATGCAGGGCCGCCGCGACCTCCAGGACGTGGCCTCGCTGATCATGAGCGAGCTGACCCCGGTGGTCTCCGCGCAGCACGGGGCGTTCTTCCTCGCCATGCCCCTCGTCGACGGTCAGGAGCAGGCCGGCGCCGAGCACGACCAGTACGAGCTGCGCATGCTCGGGTCGTACGGCTACTCGATGGGCTCCATGCCCACCTCGTTCCGGCCGGGGGAGGCGCTGGTCGGCACGGCCGCCCAGGAGAAGCGCACGATCCTCGTGGAGAACGCGCCGAGCGGCTACCTCAAGATCTCCTCCGGGCTCGGGGAGGCGCCGCCCGCCCAGGTGATCGTCCTGCCGGTGCTGTTCGAGGGGCAGGTGCTCGGTGTCATCGAGCTGGCGTCCTTCAACTCGTTCACGCAGATCCAGAAGGACTTCCTCAACCAGATCGCCGAGATGATCGCGACCAGCGTCAACACCATCTCCGTCAACACCAAGACGGAGGTGCTGCTCAAGCAGTCGCAGGAGCTGACCGAGCAACTGCGCGACCGCTCCGAGGAGCTGGAGCAGCGGCAGAAGGCGCTCCAGTCGTCCAACGCCGAACTGGAGGAGAAGGCCGAGCTGCTGGCGCAGCAGAACCGCGACATCGAGGTGAAGAACACCGAGATCGAGGAGGCGCGACAGGTCCTGGAGGAGCGCGCCGAGCAACTCGCCGTCTCCATGCGCTACAAGAGCGAGTTCCTGGCCAACATGTCGCACGAGCTGCGTACGCCGCTCAACTCGCTGCTGATCCTCGCCAAGCTGCTCGCCGACAACGCCGACGCGAACCTGTCCCCGAAGCAGGTCGAGTTCGCCGAGACGATCCACGGTGCCGGCTCCGACCTGCTCCAGCTCATCAACGACATCCTGGACCTGTCGAAGGTCGAGGCGGGCAAGATGGACGTCTCCCCGACGCGCATCGCGCTCGTCCAGCTGGTCGACTACGTGGAGGCCACCTTCCGGCCGCTGACCGCGGAGAAGGGCCTGGACCTGTCGGTGCGGGTGTCGCCGGAGCTGCCCGCGACGCTGCACACCGACGAGCAGCGGCTGCTCCAGGTGTTGCGCAACCTGCTCTCCAACGCGGTGAAGTTCACCGACTCGGGAGCGGTGGAGCTGGTCATCCGGCCGGCCCGGGACGATGTCCCCGAGGCCATCCGGGAGCAGCTGCTGGAGACCGGTTCGATGACCGACCCGGACGCCGAGCTGATCGCGTTCTCGGTGAGTGACACCGGTATCGGGATCGCGGCCAGCAAGATGCGGGTCATCTTCGAGGCGTTCAAGCAGGCCGACGGCACCACCAGCCGCAAGTACGGCGGGACGGGCCTCGGGCTCTCCATCTCGCGGGAGATCGCGCAGCTGCTGGGCGGTGAGATCCACGCCCAGAGCGAGCCCGGCCGGGGGTCGACGTTCACGCTCTACCTGCCGCTGCACCCGAGCGAGCTGCCCGCCCACGGCTATCAGCAGCCCCTGCCGCCCCTGGCGTCGGGCGAGCTGCTCGCCTCCCCGGGCGCCGCGGCCGAGCAGTCGTCGCGGGCGCAGGTCGAGTCGCCGGCCGAGGTGGAGTCGTACCAGGACGCGCAGAACGGCACCGCGGCGCTGTTCCGGCGCCGTCGCCGGGCCGCCTCGGAGCCCGAGGGCCGGGGCGCGGCGCAGCAGGAACAGCAGCCGCCCGCCGAACAGGAGGTGGTGCCGCAGCCGCACCGCGGGATCCGGTTCGGCGGGCAGAAGGTCCTGATCGTCGACGACGACATCCGCAACGTCTTCGCGCTCACCAGCGTCCTGGAGCAGCACGGCCTGTCCGTGCTGTACGCCGAGAACGGCCGCGAGGGCGTCGAGGTGCTGGAGCAGCACGAGGACGTGGCGGTCGTCCTGATGGACATCATGATGCCCGAGATGGACGGGTACGCGACGACCACGGCGATCCGCCGGATGCCCCAGTTCGCCGGTCTGCCGATCATCGCGCTGACCGCCAAGGCGATGAAGGGGGACCGGGAGAAGGCCATCGAGTCGGGGGCGTCCGACTACGTCACGAAGCCGGTGGATCCCGATCACCTGCTGACGGTGATGCAGCAGTGGATGCGGGAGGAGTGAGGGCGGGGGCCGGCGTCCGGCGGAGCGCCGGACGGTACGTCCGGACACCGTGCCCGCGGTACGTCCGGGCGCGGTGTCCCCGGCGCGGGGGTGCGGTGCGGGGGCCGGGCGCCGCCGTACGGCGGGCGCGGGTGGTGTGCGAACGTGAGGTGTGCGCGCCTGGCGGGAATCTTCGGAGTTCAGGCGGAGTTGCTGTCCGGGGGTGTCCGAAGTCGTGTAGAAGTACGGGATTCGGGGAACCTTCTGGTCTCCCGTAGCGTTTCTGCTACGTGCACAGTGACATCGCGGTGACAGGGTGTGTCGACAGGCGGGGTGCGGCTACGATGACCGGCACAAGGACGGACGGCGCAAGGGAGCCGTCCCCCGGGGCGGCGCCCGCCGGTGCTGCCCCGAGTCCTGCGGACAGGGGAGGCCCCACGCCGGGGCGAGGAGGGCGGGCCATGGTGCAGAAGGCCAAGATCCTCCTGGTCGATGACCGGCCGGAGAATCTGCTGGCGCTGGAGGCGATCCTCTCGGCGCTCGATCAGACGCTGGTGCGGGCATCGTCCGGGGAGGAAGCGCTCAAAGCACTGCTCACGGACGACTTTGCGGTCATTCTGCTGGACGTCCAGATGCCGGGCATGGACGGATTCGAGACCGCCGCGCACATCAAGCGACGGGAGCGGACCCGGGACATCCCGATCATCTTCCTGACCGCGATCAACCACGGTCCGCACCACACCTTCCGGGGGTACGCGGCGGGCGCGGTGGACTACATCTCCAAGCCGTTCGACCCGTGGGTGCTGCGCGCGAAGGTCTCCGTCTTCGTCGAGCTCTACATGAAGAACTGCCAGCTGCGCGAGCAGGCGGCGCTGCTGCGCCTCCAGTTGGAGGGCGGCGACAAGGCCGCGGCCGGTGAGGCGGCCAAGGAACCGGCGGGGCTGCTCGCCGAGCTGTCGGCGCGGCTCGCGGCCGTGGAGGAGCAGGCCGAGGCGCTCTCCAAGCAGCTGGGCGACGAGTCGACGGACGCGGCGGCCGTGGCGACGGCGGCCCATCTGGAGCGGAAGCTCACCGGACTGCGTCGGGCGCTGGACGCCCTGGAGCCGGGCACGTCCGGGGGCCAGCCGGCGGTCAACTGAGGCCCCGTCGGCGGATCGGCCCGGGGAGGCAGTCCGGCTCCGTCCGTGAGGACAGGTCAGCCCCCGTACCGGAAGCGTCAGTTCCGGGCTTCCGTACGAGCGACACGAACGGGTGAAGCGGTGGGCACACGTGTCGACCGCCGTCTCCCCCGGTAACCTCACACCTATGGCCTCACGTCCCTCCGCAGCCAAGAAGCAGCCCGCGAAGAAGGCGGTCGCTCCCGCGAAGGGTCCGGCGAAGAAGGCCGTCGCCAAGAAGGCCCCCCCGAGGAAGGCGCCCGCCAGGAAGGCCGCGGCCAGGAAGCCCGCGCCCCGACCGGCACCCAGCCCCACCGGAGGCGTCTACCGGCTCGTACGCGCCCTCTGGCTGGGCATCGCGCACGCCGTCGGTGCCGTCTTCCGCGGTGTGGGACAGGGCGCGAAGAACCTCGACCCCGCGCACCGCAAGGACGGCGTCGCGCTGTTGCTGCTCGGCGTCGTGCTGATCGTCGCCGCGGGCACCTGGGCCGACCTCAAGGGCCCCGTCGGCGACCTCGTCGAGATCCTGGTCACCGGCGCCTTCGGCCGGTTGGACCTGCTCGTGCCGATCCTGCTCGGGACCATCGCCGTGCGCCTGCTCCGGCACCCCGAGAAACCCGAGGCCAACGGCCGTATCGTGATCGGCCTCTCCGCGCTCGTGGTCGGCGTCCTCGGCCAGGTGCACATCGCCTGCGGTTCACCGCCCCGTGACGACGGCATGCAGGCGATAAGGGACGCCGGCGGCCTCATCGGCTGGGGCGCGGCGACCCCGCTGTCGTACACGATGACCGACGTCCTGGCCGTGCCGCTGCTCGTGCTGCTCACGGTCTTCGGGCTGCTGGTCGTCACGGCCACCCCCGTCAACGCCATCCCGCAGCGGCTGCGGCTGCTCGGGGTGCGGCTCGGCCTCGTCCGCGACGTGGAGGCGGACGCTTTCGCCGACGACGACGAGCGGTACGACGAGCAGTGGCGCGAGGCGTTGCCCGCGCGGCCCCGCAAGCGCGGCGGCCCGGCCGCCGACGAGCCGTACGACCCCGACGCGGCCGAGCACGAGGCCCTCACCCGGCGTCGCGGCAGGCCCCGGCGGTCCGCCGTGCCGCAGCCCGAGAACCGGCCGATGGACGCCGTGGACGTCGCCGCGGCGGCGGCCGCCGCGCTCGACGGCGCCGTGCTGCACGGGATGCCGCCGTCGCCGCTGGTCGCCGACCTCACCCAGGGGGTGAGCACCGGGGAGCGGGAGTCGACGACGCCGACCCCGACGCCGGTGCCGGCCGCGCGTCCGCAGCCGGGGAAGCTCAGGAAGGAAGCCGCCAGGCCTTCCGGACAGGAGCCCGCGGGCGGGGTCCCCGACCTCACCAAGACCCCGATCCCCAAGGAACGGGAGATGCCGACGAGGGCGGAGCAGCTCCAGCTCTCCGGCGACATCACCTACTCCCTGCCGGCCCTCGACCTCCTCACGCGCGGCGGCCCCGGCAAGGCGCGCAGCGCCGCCAACGACGCCATAGTCGCGTCGCTGACCACCGTCTTCACCGAGTTCAAGGTCGACGCCGCCGTCACCGGCTTCACCCGTGGGCCGACGGTCACCCGGTACGAGGTCGAGCTGGGGCCCGCCGTGAAGGTCGAGCGGATCACCGCGCTGACCAAGAACATCGCGTACGCCGTCGCCAGCCCCGACGTGCGGATCATCAGCCCGATCCCCGGCAAGTCGGCGGTCGGCATCGAGATCCCCAACACCGACCGGGAGATGGTCAACCTCGGCGACGTGCTGCGCCTCGCGGAGTCCGCGGAGGACGACGACCCGATGCTGGTGGCGTTCGGCAAGGACGTCGAGGGCGGCTACGTCATGCACTCGCTGGCGAAGATGCCGCACATACTGGTCGCCGGCGCCACCGGCTCCGGAAAGTCGTCCTGCATCAACTGCCTGATCACCTCGATCATGATGCGGGCGACCCCGGAGGACGTCCGGATGATCCTGGTCGACCCCAAGCGGGTCGAGCTGACCGCGTACGAGGGCATCCCGCACCTGATCACGCCGATCATCACCAACCCGAAGCGGGCCGCCGAGGCGCTCCAGTGGGTCGTGCGCGAGATGGACCTGCGCTACGACGACCTCGCGGCCTACGGCTACCGGCACATCGACGACTTCAACCGCGCGGTGCGCGAGGGCAAGGTCAAACCGCCCGAGGGCAGTGAGCGCGAGCTCCAGCCGTATCCGTACCTGCTGGTGATCGTGGACGAGCTGGCCGACCTGATGATGGTCGCGCCCCGGGACGTGGAGGACGCCATCGTGCGCATCACGCAGCTCGCGCGTGCGGCCGGCATCCACCTGGTGCTCGCCACCCAGCGGCCCTCCGTGGACGTCGTCACCGGCCTGATCAAGGCCAACGTGCCCTCCCGGCTGGCGTTCGCCACCTCGTCCCTGGCGGACTCGCGGGTCATCCTCGACCAGCCCGGTGCCGAGAAGCTGATCGGCAAGGGCGACGGCCTCTTCCTGCCGATGGGCGCGAACAAGCCGACCCGTATGCAGGGCGCGTTCGTGACCGAGGAGGAGGTCGCGGTCGTCGTCCAGCACTGCAAGGACCAGATGGCGCCCGTCTTCCGGGACGACGTCACCGTCGGGACCAAGCAGAAGAAGGAGATCGACGAGGACATCGGCGACGATCTCGACCTGCTGTGCCAGGCGGCCGAGCTGGTCGTCTCGACGCAGTTCGGGTCGACCTCCATGCTCCAGCGCAAGCTGCGCGTCGGCTTCGCCAAGGCCGGGCGTCTGATGGACCTGATGGAGTCGCGGAGCATCGTGGGGCCGAGTGAGGGCTCGAAGGCCCGTGACGTTCTCGTGAAGCCGGACGAGCTGGACGGAGTGCTCGCGGTGATCCGGGGGGAGTCTGAAGGGTAGGAGACGGTATGCGAGGGTTTCGCCGACGGGGGGGGGGCACGCCGGCCGGCCGATCGTGACTCACCCGTTAGGGATCATTGAGCAACCGTTTCCTCAAGAGGTACGTCAAGTTGAGGGAAGCGACGAACAGGTAGTCGACCATCCGGAGACCGGGCCATTCCGATGGCGTACAAAGTCGTATCGCCCGGTTGCCCCACCCGTTTGTACCCCCCCTAAACTGAACGTCCAGCGCAGGCGGTTATACGCTCGAAAGGCGCCCCCGTGTCCAAAGGCAACTTCCCTGAAGACGAGCGTCCGATCGAAGACGTGTCCCAAGACGTCCCCGAAGGCGTTCCTGCGGAATCCCGTCCCTCCGTCGGCCGTGTCCTGCACCAGGCGCGGATCGCCGCCGGACTGACCGTCGACGACATCAGCACGGCCACCCGCGTCCGGATCGCCATCGTGCACGCCATCGAGGCGGACGACTTCACGCCGTGTGGCGGAGACGTCTACGCGCGCGGTCACATCAGGACCCTGGCCAAGGCAGTCGGGCTCGACCCGGCCGAACTGCTCGCGCAGTTCGACGCCGAGCACGGCGGGCGCCCCGCGCCGACACCCGCCGCGCCCCTGTTCGAGGCGGAACGCATCCGTCCCGAGCGGCGCGGACCCAACTGGACCGCCGCCATGGTCGCCGCGATCGTGGCGGTGATCGGTTTCGTCGGCTTCACGTTCGTCAAGGGCGACGACGGCAGCACCGAGGCGAGCGTCGCCGAGGGCTCCCGGCCGTCGGCCGGCGAGTCCGCCTCGGCGAGCGCCGAGCCGAAGAAGCCGGCCGCCCCGAAGCCCGCACCGACCGACAGCGCGATCGCCGCCGCGCCCCGCGACAAGGTCACCGTCAAGGTCAGTGCCACCCAGGGTCCCAGCTGGATCTCCGCCCACGACCACAACGGACGGCAGATCTTCGACGGCCTGCTCAAGCAGGGCGACTCCGAGACCTTCCAGGACAACGAGGAGGTCCGGCTCGTCCTCGGCGACGCCGGCGCCATCCAGCTGTACGTCAACGGCAAGACGATCGAGGACGACTTCCAGCCCGGTTCCGTGCAGCGCCTGACGTACACGAAGGGCGACCCGCAGGCCGGCTAGCGGCAGCCCGCGGGGACGGGTCCGCACGGGGTCGGCCGGGATCGGCCAACCCCGTCGACGTGGGCTGTCGGCGGGACGAAGTAGTCTTGAGCCCATGCCTGAAAGCCGTACCGTCGCACTCGTCACCCTTGGCTGCGCCCGTAACGAGGTGGACTCGGAGGAGCTCGCAGGCCGTCTGGAGGCGGACGGCTGGAAGCTCGTCGAGGACGCCGAGGAAGCGGACGTCGCGGTCGTGAACACGTGCGGTTTCGTCGAGGCCGCCAAGAAGGACTCCGTCGACGCCCTCCTGGAGGCCAACGACCTCAAGGGCCACGGCAGAACGCAGGCCGTGGTGGCGGTGGGCTGCATGGCCGAGCGGTACGGCAAGGAGCTCGCCGAGGCTCTTCCCGAGGCCGACGGCGTACTCGGCTTCGACGACTACGCGGACATCTCCGGCCGCCTGCAGACCATCCTCAGCGGTGGCGTCCACGCCGCCCACACCCCGCGCGACCGGCGCAAGCTGCTGCCCATCAGCCCCGCCGAGCGGCAGGAGGCCGGCGCCGCCGTCGCCCTGCCGGGACACGGCCCCACCGACCTGCCCGAGGGCGTCGCCCCCGCCTCCGGACCCCGCGCGCCCCTGCGCCGCCGCCTGGACGGCTCCCCGGTCGCCTCGGTGAAGCTCGCCTCCGGCTGCGACCGACGCTGCTCCTTCTGCGCCATCCCGTCCTTCCGGGGCTCCTTCATCTCGCGCCGCCCGAGCGACGTGCTGAACGAGACGCGGTGGCTGGCCGAGCAGGGCGTCAAGGAGATCATGCTGGTCTCCGAGAACAACACCTCCTACGGCAAGGACCTCGGCGACATCCGCCTCCTGGAGTCGCTGCTGCCGAACCTCGCCGACGTCGACGGCATCGAGCGGGTGCGCGTCAGCTACCTTCAGCCGGCAGAGATGCGCCCCGGTCTCATCGACGTGCTGACCTCCACCCCCAAGGTCGTGCCCTACTTCGACCTGTCCTTCCAGCACTCCGCGCCGAACGTGCTGCGCGCGATGCGCCGCTTCGGCGACACCGACCGCTTCCTGGAACTCCTGGACACCATCCGGGGCAAGGCCCCCGAGGCGGGCGTGCGCTCCAACTTCATCGTGGGCTTCCCCGGTGAGTCCGCCTCCGACCTCGCCGAACTGGAGCGGTTCCTGAACCACGCGCGGCTGGACGCCATCGGCGTCTTCGGCTACTCCGACGAGGAGGGGACCGAGGCGGCCACCTACGGCGACAAGCTGGCCGAGGACGTCGTGGCCGAGCGGCTGGCCCGGGTGTCCCGCCTCGCGGAGGAACTCGTCTCGCAGCGGGCCGAGGAACGCGTCGGCGCGACCGTGCGCGTGCTCGTCGAGTCCGTGGACGAGGCCGGCGAAGGGGACGGCGTGCGTGGCCGCGCGGAGCACCAGGCACCCGAGACGGACGGCCAGGTGCTGCTCACGAGCGGCGAAGGCCTGAGTGTCGGTCGTATGGTCGACGCGAAGGTGGTCGGTACGGAGGGTGTCGACCTGGTGGCCGAACCGCTGCTGGGATCGCCCGAGTGGAGTGAGGAGGCCGGCAGATGACCGGAGCCCCGGCGTCCGCGGCGGGCGGCTCCTCCGGTGCGCGCAGGGCCGGCCCGCGCGGACCCTCGGGAGCCGCGCAGGAACCGGCGGAGCGGACCGGCCCCGGAGGCGCGACGGAAAGAGACGCCGCTCAGCGGGGCACCGTCCCACGGGGGGCGACCGAGGGCGGTGCGGCAGGGCGCGGTGGCAAGCTCGCGGCCGCGGCCGTCAACCAGGCGAGTGTCTGGAACGTCGCCAATCTGCTGACGATGCTCCGACTGCTCCTGGTGCCGGGCTTCGTCGCGCTGATGCTCGGCAACGGCGGATACGACCCGGCCTGGCGCTCGTTCGCCTGGGCGGCCTTCGCCATCGCCATGATCACCGATCTCTTCGACGGTCACCTGGCGCGTACCTACAACCTCGTCACCGACTTCGGGAAGATCGCCGACCCCATCGCCGACAAGGCGATCATGGGAGCGGCGCTCGTCTGTCTGTCCGCGCTGGGTGATCTGCCGTGGTGGGTGACGGCCGTCATCCTCGGCCGGGAACTCGGGATCACCGTGCTGCGTTTCGTGGTCATCCGGTACGGCGTCATCCCGGCGAGCCGCGGCGGCAAACTCAAGACCCTCACCCAGGGCGTGGCCGTCGGCATGTACGTCCTGGCGCTGACGGGGCCCCTGGCCACTCTGAGGTTCTGGGTGATGGCGGCGGCGGTCGTCCTGACCGTCGTGACCGGGCTGGACTACGTGAAACAGGCCATTGTGCTGCGCCGTCAGGGAATCGCCGAGCGCAGAGCGGCGTTGAAGGGGACGGAAGCTTGAGTTCCACGGCCGTCGACGTGGTGCGACTACTCACCGTCAAGGGCGAGACCCTCGCCGTTGCCGAGTCGCTGACCGGAGGCCTGGTCGCCGCCGAGATCACGGCGGTCCCCGGGGCATCCAGGGCGTTCCGCGGATCCGTCACCGCGTACGCGACGGAGCTGAAGCGGGAGCTGCTCGGCGTCGACGGGGCGGTGCTCACGGCACGCGGAGCGGTGGACGCGCAGGTCGCAGCCCAGATGGCGGCAGGCGTCCGCGCGATGCTGGGCGCCGACTGGGGTATTGCGACGACGGGCGTCGCCGGCCCGGACGCGCAGGACGGACAGCCCGTCGGGACGGTCTTCGTGGCCGTCGACGGGCCTTTCGGAGAAAACAATCGTTCCGCCTCTGGCGGAAAAGTGGAGGCGCTGCGGTTGAACGGCGACCGCGCGGAAATTCGTATGGAGAGTGTACGGAGCGTACTCGCACTCCTTCTGCGGGAGCTTGCGGGCGAACAGACCGGGAATGAGCGGGCACAGGATACGGAACGGAACGGGGGGTTTTGATGTTTGCAGCCCTGAGTGAACACGACATCGCTCCCCGCACGGCCGCGGCGCGAGGCGGTACGGTGGGGCGTGAAGGATGCGGTTACGCGGTCCGAGGAGGGAGCCACCGATGATTCTGCTCCGTCGCCTGTTGGGTGACGTGCTGCGTCGGCAGCGCCAACGCCAGGGCCGTACTCTGCGCGAAGTCTCCTCGTCCGCCCGAGTCTCACTCGGCTATCTCTCCGAGGTGGAGCGGGGGCAGAAGGAGGCGTCTTCCGAACTGCTCTCCGCCATCTGCGACGCGCTGGACGTACGGATGTCCGAGCTCATGCGGGAAGTCAGCGACGAACTCGCCCTCGCCGAACTGGCCCGGTCCGCTGCGGCCACGCCCAGCGAGACCGTACCCGCACCGGTGCGCCCGATGCTGGGTTCCGTCTCGGTGACCGGTGTGCCACCGGAGCGGGTGACCATCAAGGCGCCCGCGGAGGCGGTGGACGTCGTCGCCGCCTGAGCGCCGAGAACGTGTGCGTGCGAGGCCCCGGTCGGGGCCCTTCCGGGAGACCGGAGGGGAGCGGCCGGGGCCTCCGCATGTGCGGGGCGGCTCTTCCGCGCGACCGCCGGGCTCGTGCGGGGGGCGGGTGAGGGGCATCGGCACCGATTCGTCCGGTTTGCCGGTCTCTGGCCATGCGGTCATCGTGGAGGGACATGGCCGGGGGGCCGACCGACGGAGGTGTGCATGTACGTCGTGAAGAGCCCGTTGTCCGACGCCGACCTGAAGACCGTCTCCGAGGCGCTGCAAGGCGGCCTCGTCGACCTGGTGGACCTGGCTCTGGTGGCGAAGCAGATCCACTGGAACGTGGTCGGTCCGCGGTTCCGGTCCGTGCACCTCCAGCTGGACGAACTCGTCGACACCGCCCGCGCGCACTCGGACACCGTGGCGGAGCGCGCTTCGGCGCTCGGGGTGTCCCCGGACGGGCGGGCCGCGACCGTGGCCGTCGGCAGCGGTATCGACGTGACGCCCGAAGGGTGGGTCGACGACAGCACCGCGGTCCAGGCGATCGTGGACGCCCTGGGAGCGGTGATCGCGCGGATGCGTGAGCGGATCGCCGCGACCGGGGATCCGGATCCCGTGAGCCAGGACATCTTCATCCAGATCACGGCCGACCTCGAAAAACAGCACTGGATGTTCCAGGCCGGGAACGGATGACGCGGTTGTGACGCCGGTGCGGACTGCTCGCCGGGCGGCCGCGCTGGGGCTCGGTGTGCTGTGGTGGTGTGCCGTGCTGCGCCTGGCACTGGAGCCCGGCGCGGGGGCGCTCGAAGGGGTGGTCGCGGTCGGCGGCTGGGGGCTGAGTGTGCTGCCGGTGCACTGCGCGCCCCGGCGCGGGGCGGCCTCGGGGGCCCTGGGGGCGGGGCGGTGGCGACGTGCCCGGCGTCCCGGCGGTGACGCCCGCGCCCCGTCCGGGGAGCGGGCGGACATGGCTTCGGGCCGGTCCGGCGTCGGAGGGCTGTGACCGCGGTCGCCCCGGCACAGCACTTTACGGCGGGCCGTGGCCGCGCTAAAGTGCAACCAAATGGTTGTAGATGGTGTTCTCGAAGAAGCCGAAGAGGGCATGGACCGCTTGTTCCAGGCCCTGGCCGACACAACGCGCCGCGACATCATCCGTCGCTGCACACGTGACGACCTGTCGGTGTCGCGGCTGGCCGAGGCCTATCCGATGAGCTTCGCCGCGGTGCAGAAGCACGTGGCGGTGCTGGAGCGGGCCGGCCTGGTGGTCAAGCAGCGCCGCGGACGGGAGCAACTGGTGCGTACCGATCCCGATGCCGTGGGACGTGCGCGGCGGGCCCTCGACGAACTAGAGACAGCCTGGCGCGGCCGTGTGGAGCGGATGTCCCGTCTGCTCGACGAGGACGTGGGGCACGACGTGCCCCACCCGACGGAAGGACAGGACTGATGAGTGTCACCAGTTTGGACAAGGATCTCGACCAGCTGACCCTCACCCTGGTCGCCGACTTCACCGCGCCCGTCGCACGGGTGTGGCAGCTGTGGTCCGACCCCCGGCAGCTGGAGCGCTGGTGGGGCCCGCCGAGCTACCCGGCCACGGTCGAGCAGCACGATCTGACGCCGGGTGGGGACGTCACCTACTTCATGACCGGGCCGGAGGGTGACACGTTCCGGGGCTGGTGGCGGATCACCTCGGTGAACCCGCCGGTGTCCCTGGAGTTCACCGACGGCTTCGCCGACGCGGACGGGGTGCCGAACGCCGACATGCCGACGACCTCGACCCGGGTGACGTTCACCGAGCGGGACGGCGGCACCCGCATGGCTATGCGCTCGGTCTTCGACACGCGGGAGCAGATGGACCAGCTCATGAAGATGGGCATGGAGGAAGGACTGCGGGAGGCGGTCGGCCAGATGGACGGCCTGCTCACGGGCTGAGCCCGCCGGCCCGTCCCGTCGGCCGAGTGCCCCCGGTTCGAGCCCGGCCGGGGCCGTGCCGCCGGCCCCGGTGGGACGGCCCGGGCCGACGCCCGGGTCCCGTGGGCCGAGTGGCGGCGGTACCGGGCCGGCGGGGACGGCCGTGTCAGCGTCTCCCGCGTCGTCGCCCGGTACCGACGGAGCCGCCCGGGCGCGGTGCCGGCCCGGCCTGGCAGGTCGGGCACCAGTACGTGGGACGTTCGCGGGACCCGTCGCCCTGGTCCGCCAGCCGGACCGGCGTGCCGCAGCGCAGGCAGGGGCGCGACGCGCGGCCGTACACGAACAGGTCCTGGCCGCGCAGGCCCGTCGTACGGCGTATGGGGCGGTCGCGGTTGGCCTCCAGGAGCTTCTTCGCGAGTGCGGGCAGCTGCACCGCGCGTGCGGCGGGCAGGTCCCCGACGGGGAGCCAGGGGGTGACGCCGAGGAGGAAACAGAGCTCGCACTTGTAGACGTTGCCGACACCGGCGAGATTGCGCTGGTCGAGCAGGGCCTCGCCGAGCGGACGGGCAGGGTCCGCACGCAGATTGACCAGGGCCCGTCCGGGGTCCCAGTCCGGGCCCAGCAGGTCCGGGCCGAGATGGCCGACGGCGCGCTCCTCGTCGGCGGTGCGGAGGATCTCCAGCACTGGGAGGCGGTAGCCGACTGCCGTGCGGCCGGTGGTCCCGAGGATCACCCGGATCTGGTGCGCCGGTCCGCCGCTCCAGCGCTGACCGGCCGCGAACACCTTCCACGAGCCGTCCATCCGCAGATGCGAGTGCACCGTCAGACCGCCCTCGACGCGCGTGAGCAGATGCTTGCCACGCGGAGTGACGTCCAGGACCACGCGGCCGGTGAGATCGGCGGTGGCGTACCGGGGCACGCGGAAGTCGCTGCGGATCAGCACCTCGCCCGCGAGGGCGTCGTGCAGTCGCCGTGCGGCCTGCCAGACCGTGTCTCCTTCGGGCATGGGACAAGAGTGACAGGCTCACGCCCTGATCCGCAGGCCGCGCGGGGTGGCGATGAAGCCCGCCTCCTCCAGGAGGGGGCCGAAGGGGGACGTCAGAGCCGCCGTGCCGTTGACCCGCTCCACCGTCACCGTGCCGAGGGAACCGGAGCGCGCAGCCGTGCCAAGTGCCTCCGTGGCGGCCCGCAGCCGGAGGTCGTCGGTGGGGGAGCCGTCCGGATCGGAGGGCCAGAGCAGCAGCGTCTTGCCGCCGCGCTCCATGTAGAGCGCCGGCTCGCCCTCGACGAGCACCACCAGGGACCCGGCCTTGCGGCCCGGTTTGTGCGTGGCACCGGTCGGGGGCTCGGGCCAGGTCAGGGCCGCTCCGTAGGCGTTCGCCGGGTCGGCGGCCGCCAGGACGACGGCCCGCGGACCGGCGGAGGGGAGGCCGCGACGGCCGGGGAAGCCGGTGTCGAACGCGCCGCGCGGGCCACCGGAACCGCCCTGCCCGCCCCCTCCGCGCGGGCCGCCGGCGCCCGGAGCGGCGAAGCCGGGCGGGGAGACGTAACCTCCCCGGGAGGGCGGCAGGTGCTGCGGGGCCGCGAGGGAGCCGCCGGACCGTCCGGGGGCGCCGGTGTCCCCGGCACCGCTGGACGGGAAGTCGTCGAAGGGGAAGTCGCCGAGGGGGTCACCTGAACCGTCGGAGTCCCGGGAGTCCCCGGAGCCGTCGACACCGGGGGAGATGTCGGAAGGGGTGCCGGGGCCGCCGCTGAAGTCCGCTCGCCCGGACCGGTCCTCGCCACGGTCCCGGGGGGGGGGGGGGGGGGGGGGGGGGGGGAAGGAGGGCTACATGGCGAAATACGCCGCACCGAGCACTCCCTCCTACCCGGCTCTTCCCCCCCCCTTTCCCCGCTCGTTCCCCCCCGCACGCAGCCGGTCGACGGCGCCCTCCATGGCGAACTGCGCCGCGCCGAGCCCTTCCACGACGTATCCGCGCCGGGCCTGCCCGCTCTCCTCGAAGGCGGCCAGGATCCGGTACACCGCCGAGAAACCGCCCTCGACGCCCTCGGCGGCCACGGCGCCGCGGGTCACCACGCCGTGCCGGTCCAGGAGGGCGCGGGCCAGGGCGTGCGCGCGCACCGTGGCGTCGGCCTCGCGGTCCGGGAGCAGCGACCAGCGGCCGGCCACGGTCGGCGGGCCGGTGCGGGACGCGGGGCGGGCGGCGGCCGTCAGTGAGCCGTAGCGCCCGCGAGGCACCCCGCGCTTGGCGCGGTGGGCGGTGGAGCCCGCGGTGCGGCCGGAGCCCAGCAAGGAGCGCAGGGGCGCGAGCGTGTCGTTGGTCAGCCGGCCGGACCAGGACAGCTCCCACAGGGCGTCGGCCAACTGCGGATCGGTGACGCCGGGGTGGGTGGTGGCGCGCACCTGGTGGGCGATCTGCCGGAAGAACAGGCCGTACCCGCCCGAGAGGGCGCTCAGGACGGACTCGTGGAGGGCGGTCGTCTCCAAGGGGTGCGGGGGCGGCAGGAGCAGGGGAGCCGCGTCCGCGAGGTAGAGCGACACCCAGCCGTCCTTCCCGGGGAGCGAACCGGCCCCCGCCCACACCACCTCACCGGCCGCCGTGAGCTCGTCCAGCATCGCCGGGTTGTAGTGCGCCACGCGTGAGGGCAGGACCAGCTTCTCCAGGGCGGAGGCGGGTACGGAGGCGCCCTGCAACTGCTCGACGGCACGGACGAGACCGTCGATTCCGCGCAGCGCGTGTCCCTTGCCGACGTGCTGCCACTGGGGCAGGAACTGCCCGAGCGCGGCCGGCGGAACCGGCTCCAGCTCGTGCCGCAGAGCGGCCAGGGAGCGGCGCCGCAGCCTGCGCAGGACGGTCGCGTCGCACCACTCCTGGCCGATGCCGGCCGGATGGAACTCGCCCTGCACGACCCGGCCCGCCGCGGCGAGCCGCTGCAGGGCGCCCTCGGTCACCGCGACGCCCAGGCCGAAGCGGGCCGCCGCGGTGACCGACGTGAACGGCCCGTGGGTGCGGGCGTGCCGGGCGAGCAGGTCGCCGAGCGGGTCCTTGACCGGCTCGGTGAAGGCCTCGGGCACGCCGACGGGCAGCGCCGTGCCCAGCGCGTCGCGCAGCCGGCCCGCGTCCTCGACGGCAGCCCAGTGGCCGGCACCGGCGATGCGCACCCGGATCGCCCGGCGGGCGGCGGCCAGCTCCTGCGCCCAGTGGGGTTCGGCGCCCCGCTCGGTGAGTTCGGCGTCCGTGAGCGGGCCGAGCAGACGCAACAGGTCCGCGACGCTTTCCGGGTCCTTGGCGCGGCGGTCCTCGGTGAGCCACTGCAGCTCGCGCTCCAGCTCGGTGAGCACCTCCGCGTCGAGCAGCTCGCGCAGCTCCGCCTGGCCGAGCAGCTCGGCGAGCAGCCGCGAGTCCAGGGACAGGGCGGCGGCACGGCGTTCGGCGAGCGGCGAGTCGCCCTCGTACAGGAACTGGGCGACGTACCCGAAGAGCAGGGAGCGGGCGAAGGGGGACGGCTCGGGCGTGGTGACCTCGACCAGGCGCACCTTGCGGGAGTCCAGGTCGCCCATCAGATCGACCAGGCCGGGGACGTCGAAGACGTCCTGGAGACACTCGCGGACCGCCTCCAGGACGATCGGGAACGAGCCGTACTCGCTCGCCACCTCCAGCAACTGCGCGGCGCGCTGGCGCTGCTGCCACAGCGGGGTCCGCTTGCCGGGGCTGCGGCGCGGCAGCAGCAGCGCGCGGGCGGCGCACTCGCGGAAGCGGGACGCGAACAGGGCCGAACCCCCCACCTGGTCGGTGACGACGCGGTCGACCTCGCCCTTGTCGAAGACCACGTCGCCCGCGCCGACGGGCGCCTGCTCGGCGTCGTACTCCGATCCGGGCTTCGCCGGCTCCCCGTCGAGCAGGTCCAGGCCCATCAGGTCGGCGTCCGGCAGGCGCAGCACGATCCCGTCGTCGGCGTGCATGACCTGGGCGTCCATGCCGTACCGCTCGGTGAGCCGGGCGCCGAGGGCGAGGGCCCAGGGGGCGTGGACCTGGGCGCCGAAGGGGGAGTGGACCACGACCCGCCAGTCGCCCAGCTCGTCCCGGAAGCGCTCCACGACGATGGTGCGGTCGTCGGGGATGTGGCCGCAGGCCTCGCGCTGCTCGTCGAGATAGGCCAGGACGTTGTCCGCGGCCCAGGCGTCCAGACCCGCGGTGACCAGGCGGAGCCGGGCGTCCTCCTTGGTGAGGGAGCCGACCTCGCGCAGGAACGCGCCCAGGGCCCGGCCCAGCTCCAGGGGGCGGCCCAGCTGGTCGCCCTTCCAGAACGGCAGCCTGCCCGGCACACCGGGGGCGGGGGAGACCAGGACCCGGTCGCGGGTGATGTCCTCGATGCGCCAGGAACTGGTGCCGAGCGTGAAGACGTCGCCGACGCGCGACTCGTAGACCATCTCCTCGTCCAGCTCGCCGACCCGGCCGCCGCCCTTCTTCGGGTCGGTCCCGGCGAGGAAGACCCCGAAGAGCCCGCGGTCGGGGATCGTGCCGCCCGAGGTGACGGCGAGGCGCTGGGCGCCCGGACGGCCGGTGACCGTGCCGGTGACCCGGTCCCACACCACGCGCGGGCGCAGCTCGGCGAAGGCGTCGGACGGGTATCGGCCCGCGAGCATGTCCAGGACGGCTGTGAAGGCCGATTCCGGCAGCGAGGCGAAGGGGGCGGCGCGGCGGACGCTGGCGAGCAGGTCGTCGACCTGCCAGGTGTCCAGCGCGGTCATCGCCACGATCTGCTGGGCCAGGACGTCCAGCGGATTGGCCGGGATCCTGAGCGCCTCGATGGCGCCGCTGCGCATCCGCTCGGTGACCACGGCCGCCTGCACCAGGTCGCCGCGGTACTTGGGGAACACGACGCCCGTGGACACGGCGCCGACCTGGTGCCCCGCGCGGCCGACGCGCTGGAGGCCGGAGGCCACGGAGGGCGGCGACTCGACCTGGACGACGAGGTCGACGGCGCCCATGTCGATACCCAGTTCGAGACTGGAGGTGGCGACGACCGCCGGCAGGCGGCCCGCCTTCAGGTCCTCCTCGACCAGGGCCCGCTGCTCCTTCGAGACGGAGCCGTGGTGGGCGCGGGCGATCACCGTGGGGGCGCCCTGGGCGGCTCCCGAGCCGCCCATGAGTTCGGCGGGGGAGTGGTGCTCGTCCAGGGACTCCCCGGTCGCCCGCTCGTACGCGATCTCGTTGAGCCGGTTGCACAGGCGCTCGGCCAGGCGCCGGGAGTTGGCGAAGACGATCGTCGAGCGGTGCGACTGGACGAGGTCGGTGATCCGCTCCTCGACGTGCGGCCAGATCGACGGGCGCTCCGCGCCCTCGTCGCCGTCCGCGGCCGGGGAGCCGCCCAGCTCCCCCAGGTCCTCGACCGGGACCACCACGGAGAGGTCGAACTCCTTGCCCGAGACCGGCTGGACGATCTCCACCTTCCCGCGCGGGGCGAGGAACCGGGCGACCTCGTCCACCGGGCGGACCGTCGCCGAGAGACCGATACGCCGGGCCGGCTTCGGCAGCAGGTCGTCCAGCCGCTCCAGGGTGAGGGCCAGGTGGGCGCCGCGCTTGGTGCCCGCGACCGCGTGCACCTCGTCCAGGATCACCGTCTCGATGCCGGTCAGCGCGTCGCGCGTGGCCGACGTCAGCATCAAAAACAGGGACTCCGGGGTCGTGATCAGGATGTCCGGCGGGCGGGTCGACAGGGCGCGACGCTCGGCGGCCGGGGTGTCACCCGAACGGATGCCGACCTTGACCTCGGGCTCGGGCAGGCCCAGACGGACGGATTCCTGGCGGATTCCGGTCAGGGGGCTGCGGAGGTTGCGTTCGACGTCGACGGCCAGGGCCTTGAGCGGCGAGACGTACAGGACGCGGCAGCGCTTCTTGGGATCGGCCGGCGGGGGCGACGAGGCCAGCTGGTCCAGGGCGGCGAGGAAGGCGGCCAGCGTCTTGCCCGAGCCGGTGGGAGCCACCACCAGCACGTCCGACCCCTGCGCGATCGCCTGCCACGTTCCCGCCTGGGCGGCGGTGGGCTCGGAGAAGGCCCCCGCGAACCAGCCGCGGGTCGCGGGGGAGAAGCCGTCCAGGGCTCGGTGTGCGGAGCTGACCATGGATCCATCGTGCACCCGAGCACTGACAATCGGCCCGAGGCGGCCGGCCGCGCAGGGGGCGCCCTGGACGGCGGTGCCCGGCGGGACAGGAAGGGCCGGTGGGGACAGGGCCCGGTGGCGACAGCGGAGGTGGAGGCCGTGGAGTTCGGTGACGGAGAATGGGCGTATGACGATTTCGGGTGAGCGGGCACGGCACTGGAGGTACGCGGAGCTGCCCCACGTCGACCTGCTGCGGGCCCGGTACATACGGAAGACCTTCGTCCGCCACACGCACGAGCACTTCGTCATCGCCGCCATCGCCGACGGAGTGGACGTCTTCCACCACGGGGGAAGCGACCAGTACGCCGGTGCGGGATCCCTCGCCCTGGTCAACCCCGACACCCCGCACACGGGACGGGCCGGAGGACCGGAGGGATGGCGCTACGGGGCCGTCTACCCGGCGCCCGAACTCGTGGCGGGGATCGCGGCCGAAACGACCACGCTGCGTGGAGCGCCCGGGTTCGTCCGGCCGGTGCTCGACGACCCGTACGCCGTCGAGCTGGTGCACCGCGTACTGCGGGCCGCCGACGAGGGAAACGCGCTCGCCGCCGACACGTTGCTGAGGATGGCCGTGACCCGGCTGCTGCGGTTGAACGGCGGCCCGCTGCCGCGACGGCGGGTGCGGACGGCCGGCGCCGGGAGCGCGGCACGCGCGCGTGCCGCGCTGGAGGAGCGGATGGCCGACCCGCCGAGCCTGGAGCGGCTCGCCGGGGAGCTGGGAACCAGTCCCTTCGCGCTGCTGCGCGCCTTCCGGGACGCCTACGGGATGCCGCCCCACGCCTGGCTGACGGACGCCCGTGTGCGCCGGGCGCGGCGGCTGCTGGACGCCGGGACGGCCCCGGCCGAGGCCGCCGTCGCCGTGGGCTTCACCGACCAGCCGCACCTGAACCGGCACTTCACCCGGATCGTGGGCGTGCCTCCCGGGGCGTACCAACGCGAGCGCAAGAACGTACAAGACGCGCGGCGGTGGTCTCTCCTACCGTCCGAGGCGTGACAGAACAGACAGTCGATCCCGGCACGCACGTCGTCGAGGCCAAGCCGGACGCCGCCGTCGTACGGGACGCCCTCGGGGTGGGAGTAGCCGTCGGACTGTCCGGGTTCGCCTTCGGGGTGACCTCGGCGGGCAGCGGACTGACACTGCCGCAGACGTGCGCGCTCAGCCTCCTGGTGTTCACCGGGGCCTCCCAGTTCGCGCTCGTGGGGGCGCTCGCGGCCGGCGGGAACCCGCTGACCGCCGCCGCGGGAGCCTTCTTCCTGGGCGTGCGCAACGCCTTCTACGGGCTGCGGCTGTCGCAGTTGCTGGCCCTCCCGCGCGCGGTGCGGCCGTTCGCCGCGCAGTGGGTCATCGACGAGACCACGGCGGTGGCCCTCGCGCAGCCCACGCGGCGCGGCGCCCGGATCGGCTTCACCGTCACCGGGCTCAGCCTGTACCTGCTGTGGAACCTGACCACACTGCTCGGCGCGCTGGGTGCGGAGGCCATCGGGGACACCGACGCCTGGGGGCTCGACGCCGCCGGCCCCGCGGTCTTCCTGGCACTGCTCGCGCCGATGCTGCGCACCACCACCGAGCGCGTGGTGGCCGCCCTGGCCGTCCTTCTGGGGCTCGGCCTGCTGCCCGTGCTGCCCGCGGGCGTACCCGTCCTGGTGGCCGCGCTGGCGGCGCCCGTCGTCCTGTGGGCGCGGGGACGCCGCGCGGACGACACGGCCGGGGATCCCGCGCGGGAGGGAGGGCGGTGAGCGTCTGGATCGCCATCGGCGTGACGACGGTGGGCTGCTACGCCGTCAAGCTCCTCGGATTGCTGGTGCCCGCGGGCGCGATGGAACGGCCCCTGGTCCGGCGCCTCGCCGCCCTGCTGCCCGTCGCCCTCCTGGCCGCGCTCACCGCCCAGCAGACCTTCGCCGACGGACAGGCGCTCGTGCTCGACGCACGGGCCGCGGGGGTCGCCGCGGCCGCCCTCGCCCTGCTGCTGCGCGCACCGTTCCTGCTCGTCGTCGCCGCAGCCGTGGCGGTGACCGCGGGGGTACGAGCCCTCGGTGGGTGAGCCGCGTCAGCCGAGGGAGCGGCCGTAGGCCCGGAGCGTGCGCAGGGCCTCCAGCGTCACCACCGGGCGGGCTTCCAGGGCGGGGGCGGGTGCCCAGCGGCGCCGGCGGACGGGCCAGCCCCCGTCGTCCTCCTGCTCCGACGCGAGGAAGTCGAGGGAGCGGGTGATCTCGTCGTCCGTGAACCACGCGCGCGCGAGGGAGCGCGGGCGCCTCGCGTAGTCGTGGGGGAAGTGGCGCTCGCCCGGGGCGCAGCCGGGGAAGACCGGGTACGCGTCGAGGTGGTCCGGGTCCAGCACCGCGAGGCGCTGCTCACGCACCAGGCGGCCCAGCCGGCCGGCCGACGCCTCGGCACGCGGGCGGTCGGGAGCGGCGTCCAGGAAGGCCACGGCGGCCTCGACCTCGTACGGATGCGAGGCCTCCAGCGACTCGACCGCCTGCCAGCAGAAGTCCGTGGCCCGGAACAGCCAGGCGTGCCAGACCTCGTTGCGGTGCAGCAGGCCGACCACCGGACCGGTGGCGAGCAGCTCACCGGGCGGGTCGTCCACGACCGGCACGAAGGGCGCGGCCGGATGCCCGTGCCGGCTGGGACGGACCGCCGGCAGGGCACCGTCCGGGGTGGACACGGACGTCAGATGGCGGCACATCCGCTCCACACGCTGTCCGCCGCAGCGTCCGACGGCGTCCAGGACGCGCAGGGCGCGCGCGGTGTGCAGCGGCTGGCTGACGGGACCGCGCAGATCGGGCTCCAGGGCGTGGCCGTATCCGCCGTCCTCGTTGCGGTAGGCGTCCAGCGCGGTCTCCACCGGGCCGGCCTCGCCTCCGCGGAAGTGGTACCTGAAGAGGCGCTGTTCCAGTACGCGCGCGGTGAGCCAGACGAAGCGCTCCGCGCGCGCGAGCGCGCAGGACGCCGCGGCGGGCCGGGGCGGCTGGGGAAGTGGGGGAGCTTCGTTCTCGGCCATGGTCAGACCGTAGGGCGCACAGCGGCCCCGGCACGTGGTCCCGGCGCGGGGCCCACCCTCAGGGGCGGGATACTGGGGTCATGCGGTTGACGGTCTTCTGGGAGCGGATGACGGATCACTTCGGTCCGGGTTACGCCGACACCTTCGCGCGCGACCACGTGATGTCGGAGCTGGACGGTCGTACGGTGCACGAGGCGCTGGACGCCGGCTGGGATGCCAAGGACGTGTGGCGGGTGGTCTGCACCGTCATGAACGTGCCCCAGGAACAGCGCTGATCGGTCACGGAGACCGCCGGACGGTACTGCGACGTCGTCGGCGTGGGCGAGACTTGGTCCGTGGCACCCACTGACGAGTCCGGGCAGGCGACCCGGCACGCACCCCCGCCCGGCACGACGCCGTCCCCCGGCACCGCCGGCGGCACCGCCGGGCCCGGCGCCCGCATGCCGCGCTGGCTGCCGCGCGCCATGGTGCTGGCGCTCACGCTCATCGCCGTCTTCCAGCTGGGCAGCTGGGCCTTCCTCCAGCTCACCGGCCTGCTGATCAACATCCTCATCGCGTTCTTCCTGGCCCTCGCCGTCGAACCCGCGGTGAGCTGGATGGCCGCACGCGGGCTGCGCCGCGGGCTGGCCACCTTCCTCGTCTTCCTCGCCGTGCTGGTCGCCACCGCGGGGTTCGTCACACTCCTCGGCTCCATGCTCGCGGGCCAGATCGTCAAGATGGTCGAGGACTTCCCGGACTACCTCGACTCCGTCATCAACTGGGTCAACGGCCACTTCCACACCGAGCTGAGGCGGGTCGACATCCAGGAGGGCCTGCTCCGCTCCGACTGGCTGCGCAACTACGTGCAGAACAGCGCCACCGGCGTCCTGGACGTGTCGGCCCAGGTGATCGGCGGCCTCTTCCAGCTGCTGACGGTTCTGCTGTTCTCCTTCTACTTCGCCGCCGACGGGCCCCGGCTGCGGCGTGCGCTCTGCTCCGTCCTGCCGCCCGCCCGGCAGGCCGAGGTCCTGCGCGCGTGGGAGATCGCCGTGGACAAGACCGGCGGCTACCTGTACTCGCGCGGCCTGATGGCGCTGGTCTCCGGCATGGCGCACTACATCCTGCTGGAGATCCTGGAGGTGCCCTACGCCCCGGCGCTCGCCGTGTGGGTGGGCCTGGTGTCGCAGTTCATCCCCACCATCGGCACGTACCTCGCGGGCGCGCTGCCCATGCTGATCGCCTTCACGGTCAACCCCTGGTACGCGCTGTGGGTACTGATCTTCGTGGTGATCTACCAGCAGTTCGAGAACTACGTACTGCAGCCCAAGCTCACCTCCAAGACCGTGGACATCCACCCGGCGGTCGCCTTCGGCTCGGTGGTCGCGGGCGCGGCCCTGCTCGGCGCCGTCGGCGCGCTGATCGCCATCCCGGCGGTCGCCACGCTGCAGGCGTTCCTCGGGGCCTATGTCAAGCGCTACGACGTCACGGACGATCCGCGTGTCCACGGACGCCGGGGCCCCCGGTCGGGGCCCCCGGCACCGACGCGCCTGCGGAAACTGTGGGCCCGGCGGCCGGAGCCCGGAGGTTCCACCACCGCGGGAGCCGTGGAGGGCGGCTCCGGCTCCTCCTGAGGACCGCGCCGGCATGATGCCGGCCCCCACGCCGTACGCAGAGGGCCGACCGGTCCGGCCGGCGGCCGGGCGGATCAGCCCTGCGGCTCCTGCGGCTTGGCGTCGACCTCCCGCAGGTTCCGGTCCTTGGACCCGGTCCGGGTCTCCGTGCGGTGGCCGCGGGCGATGTAGTCCCGCACCACCGCCTCGACGGCGTCCTGGGGCGAGCCGATGCCGGACAGGACCATCACCTCCACCGCCAGTTCCGCGTCGAGACTGATGCTGACCTTGGCCATGGCGTCCCCCTCATCTCGCGGTGCGTCCGCACTCTAGCCACCCGGCCACCGGTCCGGCAGACGTACGCTCGGAGGTGCCGCGTGGTGCGCTTGACACGAAAATCGAACATCCATTCTCATGGAGGCTCCGGCGAGGCTCGTGACGGGCGATTCGACTGGGTTTGGACGGAGAAGTGCCCGAGTTATCCACAGGCCGGACCCGCATCGGGGTGGATTGTCAGTGGCAGGCATTAGCGTCTTTGACGTGAAGCGATCGAATCAAGCAAACCGGGTGGAACCCATGGCAGGAACCGACCGCGAGAAGGCTCTGGACGCCGCACTCGCACAGATTGAACGGCAGTTCGGCAAGGGCGCGGTCATGCGCATGGGCGACCGGTCCAAGGAGCCCATCGAGGTCATCCCGACCGGCTCGACCGCGCTCGACGTGGCCCTCGGCGTCGGCGGCCTGCCGCGCGGCCGCGTCATCGAGGTCTACGGCCCCGAGTCCTCGGGCAAGACGACCCTGACCCTGCACGCCGTGGCGAACGCGCAGAAGGCCGGCGGCCAGGTCGCGTTCGTGGACGCGGAGCACGCCCTCGACCCCGAGTACGCGCAGAAGCTCGGCGTCGACATCGACAACCTGATCCTGTCCCAGCCGGACAACGGCGAGCAGGCCCTGGAGATCGTGGACATGCTGGTCCGCTCCGGTGCCCTCGACCTCATCGTCATCGACTCCGTCGCGGCCCTCGTGCCGCGTGCGGAGATCGAGGGCGAGATGGGCGACAGCCACGTCGGTCTGCAGGCCCGCCTGATGAGCCAGGCCCTGCGGAAGATCACCAGCGCGCTCAACCAGTCCAAGACCACCGCGATCTTCATCAACCAGCTCCGCGAGAAGATCGGCGTGATGTTCGGCTCCCCCGAGACCACGACCGGTGGCCGGGCGCTGAAGTTCTACGCCTCGGTGCGACTCGACATCCGACGCATCGAGACGCTCAAGGACGGCACCGACGCGGTCGGCAACCGCACCCGCGTCAAGGTCGTCAAGAACAAGGTCGCGCCGCCCTTCAAGCAGGCCGAGTTCGACATCCTCTACGGCCAGGGCATCAGCCGCGAGGGCGGCCTGATCGACATGGGTGTGGAGCACGGCTTCGTCCGCAAGGCGGGCGCCTGGTACACGTACGAGGGCGACCAGCTCGGCCAGGGAAAGGAGAACGCGCGCAACTTCCTGAAGGACAACCCCGACCTCGCCAACGAGATCGAGAGGAAGATCAAGGAGAAGCTGGGCGTCGGAGTACGGCCCGAGGAGCCGGCGGCCACCGAGACGGGACCGGACGCCGCGGCGGCCGAACCCGCACCGGCGGTGCCCGCGCCCACGACCGCCAAGGTCACCAAGGCCAAGGCCGCGGCAGCCAAGAGCTGACCCGTGACACGACGAACCGACTGGGCCGAGTACGCCTACCCGGATGCCGCTTCGCGGGAGCGTGGCCGCAGGAGACCGGGTGACCAGGGCTCCGCCGGGACGGACGACGGCGCGTACGGGGTGGCTGCGGCTCCGTACGAGACGGACCTGTCCGCCGCGGCGGATGTCCCGGCCGGTCCTTTCGCGTCGTACGGCACCGGGGGAGCGTGCGATGCGGGGGAGACGTACGACGCGGGTGCACCCGGCGTCGGCGAGGCGCGTCGCGGTGATGGCGGGGCGCGTCGCGCGGGCGGACGGGGCAGGAGAACGGGCGGCGGCCGTGGGCGGCGCGAGCGCGCGGAGCCGTCCGCCGAGGACGGAGGCGCCACTTCCTCGTCGAGGGCCGAGAAGGGGGAGCCTCCGCGGGACCCGGTCGAGCAGGCAAGGGCGATCTGCCTGCGCCTGCTCACCGGGACCCCGCGCACACGCAAACAACTCGCCGACGCCCTGCGCAAGCGCGAGATTCCCGACGAGGCCGCCGAGGAGGTGCTGGCCCGGTTCGAGGAGGTCGGACTGATCAACGACAGCGCCTTCGCGGACGCCTGGGTGGACTCCCGGCACCACGGCCGCGGGCTGGCCCGGCGCGCGCTCGCCAGGGAGCTGCGGACCAAGGGTGTCGAGTCCACGCTCATCGACGCGGCGGTCTCCCGGCTCGACTCCGAACAGGAGGAGGAGACAGCGCGCGATCTCGTCGCCCGGAAGCTGCGCGCCACCCGCGGCCTCGACCGTGACAGGAGGCTGCGCCGCCTCGCGGGCATGCTGGCCCGCAAGGGCTACCCCGAGGGCATGGCCCTGCGGGTGGTCCGCCAGGCGCTGGAGGAGGAGGGCGAGGACACGGAGTTCCTCGACGACGGGGAGGACTGACCCGCGGCACCACGCCGGCCCAGTGACGTGACGGGGACGACGCGCGGGCCAGGGGCCGACCGGGGCTCCTCCGCCCGTTCGACGCGCTCGATGACTTGGGCGCCGGGGGATCACGCCGTTCCCCTCGCAGGGCGGCGCGCGCCGGATCCACCCCAGCAGCGCCGTACCGGCCTCGTAGCGCGCAATCGCCCCCGGGCGCCGGGCGGCCGGCAAGAGCATCCCCCGGCCACCCCCCCGGGCGCCGGCAGCAGCATCCCCAGCCACCATCCACCGGGCGCCGACAACAAAGCGTCCTCCCGGCCAGCGGCCGCCGGCCGCTGGCGCCGCAGGCCGGTCAGCGGGACCCGGCCGTGGCTCCCGCCTCCGACGCCGTCTCCGTGGCCGTCCTCGCCCCGCCCAGCGTCGCCTCGGCCGCCGCGTACAGGTCGGCCGGACGCACCCCGCTCAACGCCGTGACCAGGTGACCGTCGGGCCGTACCAGCAGCACCGTGTGCGCCGCGGCGCCCGGATAGGCCTCGGCGACCAGCAACTCGGCCCGGCACGGCAGGGCCGTCACCGCCGCCGCCAGCCGGGGCATGATCCCGGCGGTCACCCAGTGCTTGCGGTCCCACACACCCGTGCCCGGCGCGACCAGCACCACCAGCAGTGCCCCGCGCCCGAGCCGGTCGCGCAGTCCGACGAAGGTGCCGTCCTCCGCCGTGACCCGCACATCGGTGACGGGCTCCCCGGGCGGGGTGCCGACGGCCACTTCCCCGGCGAGGCCGGCAGGCGCCAGCGGCGACGCGGCGTACGTCCCCGGCGCACCGAGCGCTCCGCGCCCCAGATGACCGTCCGCGAGCAGCGCGTCGTTGCCTCGCGCCGCGCCCGGGACGTAGGAACGCAGGCCGCCGCCGCCACGCAGCAACGGCAGCACCTGGTCGGCGGCGCGCAGCCGGGCGGCGATCGCCGTGCGCCGCTCCTCCTGGTAGCTGTCGAGCAGTGCCTCGTGCGGCCCGTGGTGCCAGACCAGGGCCAGTTTCCAGGCGAGGTTGTCGGCGTCCCGCAGCCCTTCCTCAAGGCCCTGGGTGCCCAGCGTGCCCAGCAGGTGGGCCGCGTCCCCGGCGAGGAGCACGCGGTCCACCCGCCAGCGGCGGGCCAGCCGGTGGTGGACCGTGTGGACCCCGGTGTCGAGGAGTTCGTACGAGGGCATCGACCCGTCGGCCCAGCCGGTGAGAGTCTCACGGACCCGGTTCACCAGGAGTTCCGGTGTGACGAGGTCCTTTCCGGGAGGCAGCAGCCAGTCCAGGCGCCACACGCCGTCGGGCAGGGGGCGGGCGACGATCTCACCGGCCGACGGACCGGACGTGCGCCATGGCGGCGACCGGTGGAGCAGCGCCTCGTCCGTCCAGGGGAGTTCGGTGCGCAGCGCGGCGACGGCGTACCGTTCCACCGCCGTACGGCCGGGGAAGCGGATGTCCTGAAGCTTGCGGACGGTCGAGCGGGAGCCGTCGCAGCCGACCAGGTAGCTGCCCCGCCACCAGGTTCCGCCGGGGCCCCGGGTGTGAGCCGTGACGCCGGAGGTCTCCTGCTCGATGCCGTCGAGACGGCTGTCCACCGCCGTCTCGACGAGCGGATCGTGGGCGATCGCGGTACGCAGGACACCGGTCAGCTCGTGCTGGGCGAGGTGCAGCGGCGCCGGATCGGTCTCCCCGAACTCGACCCGACGGATCACCTGCTTGCGCCGCACCGACCGCCATCCGGCCCAATGGGTACCCAGCCCCGTCAGGCGGGTGCCGGTGAGCCGTTCGACGAGGGCGACGGTGTCCTCGCCCAGGACGACGGTGCGCGAGGGGCGCGGCTCGTCCTTGCCCGGCCCCTCGTCGAGGACGACGCAGGGCACCTCCTGCCGCGCCAGCGCCAGGGCGAGCGTGAGCCCGACGGGCCCCGCTCCGGTGATGATCACCGGGTCCACGGCGCGGCGCCCCCTGCCCGTGGCGGCGTCCCGGGAGACGTGGGTGAACAGGACATTGGAGCAGGGTGCACGGTCACAGAACGTATGCAACCTATTGCCGGTGCTTGCGTCAAGCGACGGAGGCAGTGGCGATCATGCCACTGCCTCCGTGATGCCCGTACGGACTGACCGGGTGTCAGGCGGCTCCGCCGCCGGTGCCGGTCGTGGACGCCCCGGGCACTCCGGTGTCGTCCGTCTTGAGCACCGTGCCGGTCGACTTCTTGGCCCGCCGCAGCCGCCGCTCCAGCCAGGCGGCGAAGGTCGTGAGCAGGAAGTTCAGCGCGATGTAGATCACGGCGACCACCGTGAAGCTGGCGATGACGTTGGCGCCGTAGTAGCCGCTCATGGTGTTGGCCGACGCGAGCAGCTCGGGGAAGGTGAGGACGGCGCCGCCGAGCGCGGTGTCCTTCAGGATGACGACGAGCTGGCTGACGATGGCCGGCAGCATCGTGGTGACCGCCTGCGGCAGCAGGATGGTCCGCATCACCTGGCCCTTGCGCAGGCCGATCGCCATGGCCGCCTCGGACTGGCCCTTGGGCAGGGCCAGGATGCCCGCCCGGACGATCTCGGCGAGAACGGAGGCGTTGTACAGCACCAGACCCGTGACCACCGCGTACAGCGGGCGGACGTCCGCGCCGACGTCGGTGTACCTGGCGAACAGGGCGAGACCGAAGATCATCAGGACCAGCACGGGGATGGACCGGAAGAACTCGACCACCACCGCGGCCGGGCCCCGTACCCACACGTGGTCCGACAGGCGGGCGATGCCGAGGACGGCGCCGAGCGGCAGGGCGATGACCACCGCCAGGGCGGCGGCCTTCAGCGTGTTCTCCAGGCCCGGCCAGATGTAGGTGCTCCACGCCTCGGTCCCGGAGAAGAACGGCTCCCACAGGGCCCATTCCAGCTGGCCCTTGTCCTTGAGGGTGTTGAACACCCACCAGAGCAGGGCCCCGAGGGCCACCACGAAGACCGCGGTGAAGACGATGTTGCGGCGCTTGGCGCGGGGACCCTGGGCGTCGTAGAGAACGGAACTCATCGCTTCACCGCCACCTTCTTGCCCACCCAGCCCAGGACCAGGCCGGTCGGCAGCGTCAGAACCACGAAACCGAAGGCGACGACCGCGGCGATCAGCAGCAGCTGTGCCTCGTTCTCGATCATCTCCTTCATCAGCAGTGCCGCCTCGGCGACACCGATGGCCGCGGCCACCGTGGTGTTCTTGATGAGAGCGATCAGTACGTTCGCCATCGGGACGACGGCCGAGCGGAACGCCTGCGGCAGCACGACCAGGCTCAGCACCTGGCTGAAGCCGAGGCCGATGGCGCGGGCCGCCTCCGCCTGCCCGACCGGCACCGTGTTGATGCCCGAGCGCAGCGCCTCGCAGACGAAGGAGGAGGTGTAGAGGATCAGACCGAGGACGGCGAGCCGGAAGTTGATCGTCTCGACATCGTTCGCGCCGAGGGACACTCCCAGCGTCTGGTTCAGGCCCAGTGACGTGAACAGGATGATGACGGTCAGCGGGATGTTCCGCACGGTGTTGACGTAAGCGGTCCCGAAGCCGCGCATCAGCGGCACCGGGCCGACCCGCATGGCGGCCAGTGCGGTGCCCCAGACCAGGGAGCCGACGGCCGACAGCACAGCGAGCTGCACCGTCGTCCAGAAGGCTCCCAGCAGGTCGTAATCCTTAAGAAAGTCGAACACGATCTCCCGCGCTTCCGCGTGTAGGGATGCCCGCCCCAGTGCGCCGCCCCTTCCGGAGAGCGGAGCACCCTGTCAGGCGCTGCCTCAGCTCTTGATGTCGCCGATCTCGGGCGCCGGCTCGTTCTGGTAGTTGGCCGGACCGAAGTTGTCCTTCACGGCCTTGTCCCAGGACTTGTCGGCGACCATCTCTTCCAGCGCCTTGTTGATCTTGTCCTTGAGGTCGCTGCCCTTCTTGACGCCGATGCCGTAGTTCTCGTTCGTCAGCTTGAAGCCGCCGAGCTTGAACTTGCCCTTGAACTGCGACTGGGCGGCGTAACCGGCGAGGATCGAGTCGTCGGTGGTCAGCGCGTCGACGGCACCGTTCTGCAGGCCGGGCAGGCAGGCCGAGTACGCCGGGTACGGCTGCAGCTGGGCCTTGGGCGCCAGCTTCTCCTTGACGTTCTGGGCGGACGTCGAACCGGTGACCGAGCAGAGCTTCGCGTCGTTCAGGTCCTCCGGCGTCTTGATCTTGTCGTCGTCGGCGCGGATCAGCACGTCCTGGTGGGCCAGCAGGTACGGGCCGGCGAAGTCGACCTTCTCCTGACGCTGCGGGGTGATCGAGTAGGTGGCGGCGATGAAGTCGACGTCGCCGCGCTGCAGCATGGTCTCGCGGTCGGCGCTCTTCGACTCCTTCCACTCGATCTGGTCCTCGGCGTAACCGAGCTTCTCGGCGACGTACGTGGCGACGTCCACGTCGAAACCCTCGTAGCCGTCCGGGGTCTTCTGGCCGAGGCCCGGCTGGTCGAACTTGATGCCGATGGTGATCTTCTTGTCGTCACCGCCGGAGGAACCGCCGTCGCTGTCACCGCCGCACGCGGTGGCGGTCAGGGCGAGGGCGAGCACGGTGGCCGAGGCGGCGGGGACCTTGCGGAGCTTCATGGTGAACATCCTTTGACTGTGATCGGACGATCAGAGACGAGAGGCGGGCCGGCGAGGGCGGGCCGTGCGGAACGCCGGAGCCGTAGGTGTCAGTGGTGCAGGATCTTCGACAGGAAGTCCTTGGCACGGTCGCTGCGCGGGTTGCTGAAGAACTGGTCCGGGGTGGCCTCTTCGACGATGCGGCCGTCCGCCATGAACACCACGCGGTTGGCCGCCGACCGGGCGAAGCCCATCTCGTGCGTGACCACGACCATGGTCATGCCTTCCTGGGCGAGCTGCTTCATGACCTCCAGCACCTCGTTGATCATCTCCGGGTCGAGAGCCGACGTCGGCTCGTCGAAGAGCATGACCTTCGGGTCCATGGCCAGCGCCCGCGCGATGGCGACACGCTGCTGCTGGCCTCCGGAGAGCTGCGCGGGGTACTTGTCGGCCTGGGCGGCCACGCCGACCCGGTCGAGCAGGGCGCGCGCCTTCTCCTCGGCCTTCTTGGAGTTGGCCTTACGGACCTTGATCTGGCCCAGGGTCACGTTCTCGAGCACGGTCTTGTGCGCGAAGAGGTTGAACGACTGGAAGACCATGCCGACGTCGGCCCGCAGCCTCGCGAGCTCCTTACCCTCGGCGGGGAGGGGTTTGCCGTCGATCGCGATCGATCCTGAGTCGACGGTCTCCAGGCGGTTGATGGTGCGGCACAGGGTGGACTTGCCGGACCCGGAGGGTCCGATGACCACGACAACCTCGCCGCGGGTGATCGTCAGGTCGATGTCCTGGAGCACGTGCAACGCGCCGAAGTGCTTGTTGACACTCTTCAGGACGACCAGTTCGTCGGTCGCGGCCGCATCTTCCTTGGCCACCGATACTTCGGTCATCGCTCTCGGGCTCCGTCCTCCTCGGTTTCGGAGGACAGTAATAACGGCGCACGACCTGCGTCTCTACATCTGAGGGGAATCTGAGCATCACGATCCGATAGCAATCGGACACGAGTCGTAGCACCGGCGAGCAGGGCGCATATCGGCCGGATAACTTCGGGCGGCCGCAACCGGAACCCTCTTGACGCCGTCCCCATCCATCGGCGTCACTGCACGGGGTGCCCGCGCGCGTGCACGTGTCTTTGTATCCATCCCGAGCGTATGGCCGATGAACCGAAGGGGGCCCGGATGAGACTGCTGCTCGTCGAGGACGACAACCACGTGGCCGCCGCCCTGTCCGCGATCCTGGCACGGCACGGTTTCGACGTCACCCACGCGCGCAGCGGCGAAGAGGCACTCCAGGCGCTCGTGCCCGAGAGCGACTGCTTCGGCGTCGTCCTGCTGGACCTCGGGCTGCCCGACCAGGACGGTTACGAGGTCTGCGGCAAGATCCGCAAGCGCACCAGCACCCCCGTCATCATGGTCACCGCCCGCTCCGACGTCCGCTCCCGCATCCACGGCCTGAACCTCGGCGCCGACGACTACGTGGTCAAGCCGTACGACACCGGGGAGCTGCTCGCCCGTATCCACGCCGTCAGCCGGCGCACCGCCCACGAGGACGCCACGGGCGGCACCGAGACCGTGGTGCGCCTCGGAGCGGTGCGCATCGAACTGCCGACGCGCCAGGTCAGCGTCGACGGTGCCGCCGTCCAGCTCACTCGCAAGGAGTTCGACCTCCTCGCCCTGCTAGCGCAGCGCCCCGGGGTGGTCTTCCGCCGGGAGCAGATCATCAGCGAGGTCTGGCGCACCAGCTGGGAGGGGACCGGGCGCACGCTGGAGGTGCACGTCGCCTCGCTGCGCGCCAAGCTGCGCATGCCCACGCTCATCGAGACCGTCCGCGGCGTCGGCTACCGCCTCGTCGTCCCCACCGCGTAGCGGGGCCTGGTGAGCACACGCCTGCTTCCGTTGCTCATCGTCCTGATGGCGGCCGTCCTGCTCGCGCTCGGCGTGCCCCTCGGCGTGAGCGTCGCCCGCGCGGAGCAGCAGAAGGTCGTCATCGACCGCATAGACGACACGGCACGCTTCGCCGCGCTCGCCCAGTTCGTCACCGAGCACGCGCCGGGCGGCTCGCGCCGGACGACCACGGACGAGCGCCTGGAGACCCTCCAGACCGAGCTGACCAGCTACTACGAGGTCTACGGCATCAAGGCGGGCGTCTTCTACCGCAACCACATTCCGATGGCCAACGCGCCGACGACCTGGTTCCTCCCGCAGACCGGCGAGGTCCGCGACTCGTTCGACGAGGCGTTGCTCAGCCGGCGCAGCCACGACCCGCGACAGGTGTGGCCCTGGGAGGACGGGCGGCTCGTGGTCGCCTCACCGGTGATCCGCGACGGGGACGTGGTCGCGGTCGTGGTCACCGAGTCGCCCACCGACTCCGCGCGGTCGCGCACCCTGCACGGCTGGCTGGTCATCGGCGCCGGGGAGATCGCCGCGATGCTGCTCGCCGTGGGTGCCGCGCTCCGGCTGACCGGCTGGGTGCTCAAGCCGGTACGGGTGCTCGACGCCACCACCCACGACATCGCCACCGGGCGGCTCAAGTCCCGGGTCGCTCCGGCCGGAGGACCGCCGGAGCTGAGACGCCTGGCCGGTTCCTTCAACGAGATGGCCGACCACGTCGAGGACGTGCTGGAACAGCAGCGTGCCTTCGTCGCCGACGCCTCGCACCAACTGCGCAACCCCCTCGCGGCGCTCCTGCTGCGCATCGAACTGCTCGCCCTGGAGATGCCCGAGGGGAACGAGGAGATCGCCTCCGTGCAGGCCGAGGGCAAGCGCCTGGCGCGGGTCCTGGACGACCTGCTCGACCTGGCTCTGGCCGAGCACAGCGCGGCGGACCTGAAAGTCACCGACATCGGTGCGCTGGCGGCCGAGCGGGTGGCGGCCTGGTCGCCGACGGCCGAGGCCAAGGGGGTGCGACTGGTGGGCGACTGCCCGCCGACCACGGGCTGGGCCGACCCGGTGACGCTCTCCAGCGCCCTGGACGCGGTCATCGACAACGCGGTGAAGTTCACGCCGGGTGACGAGACCGTCCGGGTCGTGGTCGCCTCCACCGGGAACGCGGCCACCGTCGTCGTCACCGACAACGGTCCCGGACTGACCGACGACGAGCTCGCGCGCGTGGGCGACCGTTTCTGGCGCAGCGGCCGGCACCAGAACGTCAAGGGGTCGGGCCTCGGCCTGTCCATCTGCCGGGCGCTGCTCGCGGCGGGCGACGGCTCGATCTCCTTCGGCCACCACGAACCGCACGGCTTGGAGGTGACGGTCACCGTACCGAGGTCGGGCCCGCGGAAGGGGCCGGAGCAGGTCTGAGGCTGACCGAGCGGCTGGGGTGCCGCGTGCTCTTACGGTTCAATTCACCGGTTGGCGAGTCGCGTGCCCCAGCGGTTCGACCGACTGGTAGGAGCGCCAGTGTCCCTACGGCTTGACCGACCGGTAGTAGCGCCGGGCACCCTCGTGCAGTTCCAGGGGGGCCGTGTAGATCGCCGTGCGCAGGTCCACCAGCTGCGCGGAGTGGACGTGTGCCCCGATGCCGTCGCGGCTGTCGAGCACCGTCCTGGTCAGCCACTCGGTGAGCCGCGGATCCATGTCCGCACGCGTCACGAGCAGGTTCGAGACCGCCATCGTGGGCACCACGGCGCCGTTCTGCACGGTGGGATAGGCCGACTCCGGCATGTTGGTGGTCCGGTAGTAGCGCGTCGCGCCCCCGGATTCGTGCAGCTCGGTGACGAGATCGTCGCCGATCGGCACGAAGCGGAAGGCGGAGGTCTCGGCGATCTGCCGGAGCCCGTCCGTCGGCACCCCGCCGGACCAGAAGAACGCGTCGAGTTCGTCGCCCAGCCGCCCGGGACCGGTGTCGATACCGTCCGCACGCGGCGTGATGTCCTTCTCCGGGTCGATGCCGACGGCCTCCAGCAGCCGGGTGGCGATCAGCCGGACCCCCGAGTCCGGCAGGCCGATGGCCACCCGCTTGCCGCGCAGGTCGGCGACGGACTGGATGTCCGAGTCGCTCGGCACCACGAGCTGCACGTAGTCGTCGTAGAGGCGGGTGACCCCGCGCAGCCCCTCGGCACCGGGCCGGCCGGCGATCTTGAACGTCTCCACCGCGTCGGCCGCCGCGATCGTGAAGTCGGCCTTCCCGGACGCCACCCGCTCGACGTTCTCCTGCGAACCCGCGCTGGTCATCAGCCGTACCTTCAGTTCCGGCATGTCCTTGCGCAGCTCGGCGCGGAGCAGCTCGCCGTACTTCTGGTAGACCCCCGCGCGGGTGCCGGTACTGAACGTGATCGTGCCGCCCGGCGGCTCCTCGCCCAGCGGCACCAGCCACCACAGCAGCAGCCCGAGGGCGACGGCACCGGCGACCGCGCCCTGGGCGGCCCGGCGCCTGCCGATACGGGAGAGCAGCGTGGACATGGGCGCGATCCTGCCAGTCCGCAACCCCGCTGACCAGGGCCGGGGTCACACGTCGGCCGTGCGGTGGCGCGGGCCTGCTGTCAGTGGTGATCGATACAGTCGTCGGCATGAGTTCTTCGCCCGCCGGCCTGGTCCGCGCCTTCCACCGCGCCTTCGGGCTGGACGTCCGCAGCACTCCGACCGAGGTCGCCCCCGACCTGGCCGCCCAGAGAGGCGAGCTGCTGGCCGAGGAGGCCGCCGAGGTCGCCGAGGTGTCGGTGCGGGGTCCGCTCGACCGGCTCGCGCACGAACTGGCCGACGTGGTCTACGTCGCCTACGGCACGGCCCTCGTCCACGGCATCGACCTGGACGAGGTGATCGCCGAGATCCACCGCTCCAACATGACGAAGGTGGGCCCCGACGGCCAGGTGAGCCGCAGAGCCGACGGCAAGGTCCTCAAGGGCGACCACTACCGGGCACCGGACGTGTCGGGCGTACTGCGCGGGCAGGGGTGGACGCCGTCGGCACCGCGGACGCCGGGCGCCTGACGCGGCCGTGCGGTGTGAGGCCCGTGGCTCACCCCCGCGGGCCCGTGGCTCACCCCGCGGCCCTCGGCTCACCCCGAGGCGAGGGTGAGCCGGACCTGACCGAGCGCGACCCTACGCCGCCGGCACCCGCACGACGCCCCCGGCTCCGGGCGCCGGCGCCCGGTCGGCACCGGCACCGTGTGCGGGGGCCGGTGCCGCCTGTCGACCGGGGCCGGGTGCCGGGTCGTGCCGTAGTCAGTCGCCCACCGAAGCCTCCGCCCCCGCCGTGCGAGGCGTGCCGTCCGTCCCGTCGGGGAGACCCCCGGGAGGGACGGGGGCGTCGGGTTTGCCGCGGCTGCTGAACAGGCGGGACGCCAGTGGCTCCGTGAACCGCGCGGTGAGGGGGCCGAGGACGACCAGGATGAGCACGTAGGCCGTGGCCAGCGGGCCCAGGGAGGGTTCGATACCGGCCGACACCGCGAGCCCCGCGATGACGATCGAGAACTCGCCGCGCGCCACCAGCGCGCCCCCCGCCCGCCAGCGGCCCTTGACGGAGATCCCGGAACGCCGCGCGGCCCAGTACCCGGTGGCGATCTTCGTCACGGCGGTGAGCAGGGCCAGGGCGAGAGCGGGCAGCAGGACCGGCGGGATGCTGGCCGGGTCGGTGTGCAGCCCGAAGAAGACGAAGAAGACCGCGGCGAACAGGTCGCGCAGCGGGCTCAGCAGCGTGTGCGCCCCCTCGGCGACCTCTCCGGACAGCGCGATGCCCACCAGGAACGCGCCCACCGCGGCCGACACCTGCAGCTGCTGGGCGACACCCGCGACCAGGATCGTCAGGCCCAGCACCACCAGCAGCAGTTTCTCCGGGTCGTCGCTGGAGACGAAGCGCGAGATGACACGGCCATAGCGCACCGCCACGAAGAGCACCAGCCCCGCCGCGGCCAGCGCGACCGCCAGCGTGATGCTCCCGGCCATCAGCCCGGCACCGGCGACCAGCGCCGTGACGATGGGCAGGTACACCGCCATCGCCAGGTCCTCCAGCACCAGCACGCTCAGGATCACCGGAGTCTCCCGGTTGCCGACCCGGCCGAGGTCGCCGAGCACCTTGGCGATGACACCGGACGACGAGATCCACGTCACTCCGGCGAGGACCACGGCGGCCACCGGGCTCCAGCCCAGCAGGAGCGCGGCCAGCGCGCCCGGCACGGCGTTGAGCGCGCAGTCGACGAGACCGGCCGGATAGTGGGACTTGAGATTGGTGACCAGGTCGCCTGCCGTGTACTCCAGGCCCAGCATCAGCAGGAGCAGGATGACGCCGATCTCGGCGCCGGCGGCGACGAACTCCTCGCTGGCGCCCAGTGGCAGCAGTCCGCCCTCGCCGAACGCCAGACCGGCCAGCAGGTACAGCGGGATGGGGGAGAGCCGGAACCTGCCGGCGAACCGGCCCAGCAGGCCGAGCCCCAGGATGATCGAACCGAACTCGATCAGCAGAACCGCGGAGTGCACTGGTTCACTCCTGCCCGAGGATCGCCGCGGCCGCGTCGACGCCCTCACGGGTGCCGATGACGATCAGGGTGTCCCCGCCCACCAGCCGGAAGTCCGGCGCGGGCGAGGGAATCGCCTCGGCCCGCCGCAGCACCGCCACGACGCAGGCGCCGGTTTCGGTCCGCATCCGTGTGTCGCCCAGCACCCGCCCGTTCCAGCGGGACGTCGCGGAGACCTCGATCCGCTCGGCGACCAGACCGAGGTCCGTCGTGTAGAGCAGGCTGGCGCTGTGGTGGGACGGCTTCAGCGCGTCGATCAGCGCGCCCGCCTCGGCCGCGGCCAGCCGCAGTGAGTGGGCGCAGGAATCGGGGTCGTCGGCCCGGTACACGTTCACCGTGCGGGCGCCGTCGCGGTGTGCCACCACCGACAGGTGCCGGTGATCGCGGGTCACCAGGTCGTATTGGACTCCGATACCCGGCAGCGGCGTCGCCCTCAGACGTGGAGCTGACACGAGTTTTCCCCTCATTCGTCTTGCTTCCCTGACCGCGCTTCCCGCACGTACGGGGCGTGCCCGCGGCCTCGTCATGCTGTCATCCGCACGTACGGTGGCGATACGGGTGTCACGACGGATGCGCGAGCGCCACCGCGTCGCGCGCCAACTCCACGACGAGGTCGGCCCCTGGACGAGGTCCGCCGCATCGCCCGCCGCCTTCGCCCCGTCACCCGCCTCGAACGGCCCTGACCAGCCGTGACCCCGGTTGTCCACAGGCGGCCCGGGCCATCCCCGCGGACCGCCTACCCTTATTGCCATGAGCAGCATCGACCGGAGCCAGTCAGCGGGCGGCACGCGCACCTATGAAGTCCGCACCTACGGGTGCCAGATGAACGTCCACGACTCCGAGCGGTTGTCCGGTCTGCTGGAGGACGCGGGTTACGTCCGCGCCCCCGAGAGCGCCGACGGCGACGCGGACGTCGTCGTCTTCAACACCTGCGCCGTGCGGGAGAACGCCGACAACAAGCTGTACGGCAACCTCGGCCACCTCGCCCCGAAGAAGGCGGCCCGGCCCGGGATGCAGATCGCGGTCGGCGGCTGCCTGGCCCAGAAGGACCGCGACACCATCGTGAAGCGGGCGCCCTGGGTGGACGTCGTCTTCGGCACGCACAACATCGGCAAGCTGCCGGTGCTGCTGGAGCGCGCCCGCGTGCAGGAGGAGGCGCAGGTCGAGATCGCCGAGTCCCTGGAGGCGTTCCCGTCGACGCTGCCGACCCGGCGCGAGAGCGCCTACGCCGCCTGGGTCTCCATCTCCGTCGGCTGCAACAACACCTGCACCTTCTGCATCGTCCCGGCGCTGCGCGGCAAGGAGAAGGACCGCCGTCCCGGCGACATCCTCGCCGAGGTCGAGGCCCTGGTCGCCGAGGGAGTCTCCGAGATCACCCTCCTCGGGCAGAACGTCAACGCCTACGGCTCCGACATCGGCGACCGGGAGGCGTTCAGCAAGCTGCTGCGCGCCTGCGGGGCGATCGAGGGACTGGAGCGCGTCCGCTTCACCTCCCCGCACCCGCGCGACTTCACCGACGACGTCATCGCCGCCATGGCCGAAACGCCGAACGTCATGCCGCAGCTCCACATGCCGCTCCAGTCCGGCTCCGACCCGGTCCTGAAGGCGATGCGCCGCTCCTACCGGCAGGACCGCTACCTGGGCATCATCGAGAAGGTGCGGGCCGCCATCCCGCACGCGGCCCTCACCACCGACATCATCGTGGGCTTCCCCGGCGAGACCGAGGAGGACTTCGAGCAGACCCTGCACGTGGTGCGCGAGGCCCGGTTCGCCCAGGCCTTCACCTTCCAGTACTCCAAGCGGCCCGGCACCCCGGCCGCCGACATGGAGAACCAGATTCCCAAGGCCGTCGTCCAGGAGCGCTACGAACGACTCGTCGCCCTCCAGGAGGAGATCTCCTGGGAGGAGAACAGGAAACAGGTCGGCCGCACCCTGGAGCTGATGGTCGCCGAGGGCGAGGGCCGCAAGGACGGCGCCACCCACCGCCTCTCCGGCCGCGCCCCCGACAACCGCCTGGTGCACTTCACCAAGCCCGGCCAGGAGGTCCGCCCGGGAGACGTCGTGACGGTGGAGATCACCTACGCCGCTCCGCACCACCTGCTCGCCGAGGGCGAGGTGCTCGGCGTGCGCCGCACCCGCGCGGGCGACGCCTGGGAGAAGCGCAACGCGGCCGAGAAGACCAAGCCCGTGGGCGTGATGCTGGGCCTGCCGAAGATCGGCGCTCCCGAGCCCCAGCCTGCCGTGGCCGGCGGCTGCGGCTGCGACTGACGGCCCGGAGCACGGCGTCCGGAGCACGGAGTACGACGACCGGTCGCGGGGGCTGCGGCCGTGGACGGGTGGCACGGGACTACGCTGCCGATCATGCTTGTCGCCGCCGCCGTCTGTCCCTGCCCACCGCTCCTCGTGCCGGAGGTCGCCGCAGGTGCCGCGCCCGAGCTGGACGCCGCACGTGCCGCGTGCACGGACGCGCTGGGGGTGCTCGCCGCCGCCCGGCCCGACCGCCTCGTGGTCGTCGGCCCCGCGGACGGCACCGGGCCCGGGATCCACCCCCAGGGCACACGGGGCTCGTTCCGCGGTTTCGGCGTGGACCTGGACGTATGCCTGGGCCCGGACCGCGGGGCGAGGACGCCGGGGACGGGGCGCGAGCTGCCGTACGGGCTCGCTGTGGGCGCCTGGCTGCTCGGGCGGGCCGGCTGGGCCGACGGCCCTGTCGAGGGCATCGGCGTGGGGCAGGCCCTCCCCGCCGAGCGCTGTGCCGCCCTCGGACGGGAGGTCGCCGCACGGGCCGGGCGGACCGCGCTGCTGGTGCTGGGCGACGCGAGCGCGTGCCGCACCCTCAAGGCGCCCGGCTACCTCGACGAGCGGGCGGCACCCTTCGACGCGGAGGTGGGGCGTGCGCTGGGCGCGGCGGACGTGGCTGCCCTCGCCGCGCTGGACGCGGTACTGGCCCGCGAGCTGAAGGCGTCCGGCCGGGCGCCCTGGCAGGTCCTCGCGGGCGCGGCCGAGGGCGCGGGTCTCGCCGGCGCCCTGCTGTACGAGGACGCGCCGTACGGGGTGGGGTACATCGCGGCGGCCTGGTCGTGAAGGTGTTGCGGCAGCCTGGTCGCGGGGGAGGCCGCCGAAGCGGTGCCGGAGACCCCCGCGGGAGCGGTCGCGCACCGGACAGGCGCGGGACCCGCCGAAGAGCCGTCGCGCCCCTGAAGGCCGTGGGAGACCCAGGGGAGCGCGGTCGTGCGCGAGGGGCGGACGGCCGGGAGCTGGGACGCTCGTGACCGTCCGCCGTCGAGGCGGTGGTGACCCACCCGCGTGCCGGTGGGCGGGTCAGGAGGCCGGCGGCGGTCCGGCGGGCGGAGGGCCGCCCGGCGTGCTGCCCGGGGCGCCTCCGTCTCCGGACGCGCCGTCGGCGTCCTTGTGGGCGAGGCGGTCCATGGCGCCCTTGGCCTTGTCCGAGCCCGTCCGGATCCGGTCGCTGTACTTGCCCTTGGTCTTCTCGTCGACGGTCCTCGCCACCTTGTCGAGGCCGCGGTCGACCTTGTCCCCGTGCTGCTGCGCGAGGTCGGTGACCCTGCTCTTCGCCGGTACCAGCTTGGCTTTCAGGTTGTCCAGGAGACCCATGGTTCGCCTTCCCTCACGGGGCGGTCAGGTGCGGGCGCCCTTGTCGGCCTCGTTGTCGACGGCCTCCCCGGCGGACTGCTGCTTCGGGATGCCGACGCCCTCCGAGTCGGCGGCCTCGCCGGCCTCCACGGGCTGTGCCGTGTCGCGAGGTCCGGCTTCGGCCGTCTCCGCGGCCTCCGCCGCGACGGCCTCCGCCGCGCGCCCGGTGTCCGGGGTTTCGGTCCGCGTCTCGGCGGCCGAGGCCTCCGAGGTGGTCTTCGACCGCTGGAAAAGCCGTGCAAAAACGCCCATTTCAACTCCATAGGTTACTCGTGAGGGCGAAATCCCGCGGCATCCGGTGCGTCCGACTGCGTGGCCGGGGCCATGGTCCCGGTGATCCGGGGAGCGGGAACCTCGCAACGGGCAACGACCCCGGCCCCGCACCGTCACGTAACTCGTTCGAGGCCGCGGTGAGAGGTTTGCGAGACTGGTGCGGTGAGCAGCGCACCCCCCGCCCCCCGCGTCATCGCCGTAGTCGGACCCACCGCGGCCGGAAAGTCCGATCTGGGCGTCTTCCTGGCCCAGCGGCTCGGCGGCGAGGTCGTCAACGCCGACTCCATGCAGCTCTACCGTGGGATGGACATCGGCACCGCCAAGCTGACGCCCGCGGAGCGCGGTGGCATTCCCCACCACCTGCTGGACGTCTGGGACGTCACGGTCACGGCCTCCGTCGCCGAGTACCAGCGCCTGGCCCGGGAACGGATCGACGCACTGCTCGCCGAGGGGCGCTGGCCGATCCTGGTCGGCGGCTCCGGCCTCTACGTCCGCGGGGCCGTCGACAACCTGGAGTTCCCCGGCACCGACCCCGAGGTCAGGGCCCGGCTGGAGGAAGAACTCGCACTCCGGGGGCCGGGAGCGCTGCACGCCCGTCTGGCCGAAGCCGACCCGGAGGCCGGTCGGGCCATCCTGCCGGGCAACGGACGCCGGATCGTGCGCGCCCTGGAGGTGATCGAGATCACCGGCAGGCCCTTCACCGCCAACCTCCCCGGCCACGACTCGGTCTACGACACCGTGCAGATCGGCGTCGATGTGGCCCGCCCCGAGCTGGACGAGCGCATCGCCGACCGGGTCGACCGGATGTGGGAGGCCGGCCTGGTGGAGGAAGTGCGCGCACTCGAAGCCCGGGGGTTGCGCGGGGGGCGTACGGCGTCGCGCGCGCTGGGCTACCAGCAGGTGCTCACCGCTCTCGCCGGCGAGTGCACGCTGGACGAGGCGCGGGCCGAGACCGTCCGTGCCACCAAACGCTTCGCGCGCCGTCAGGATTCGTGGTTCAGGCGCGACCCGCGGGTGCACTGGTTGAGTGGGGCTGCGGCCGACCGCACGGAACTTCCGCAGCGGTCACTGTCGTTGGTCGAACGACCGGTCACAGCCTGATCACGTGATGGCATCGGGACGCTCCGGCCGTCATCGCGGCCACGGGCGGCGTGCCATCATCGAGCTTCGATCGACCGAGTGAATCCTAGTTGGGAGGGCGCGTGGCGATGGAGGCCGGCCCTCGCGACACCGCACCGAATGCCGAGCACGGCGCCGCCGACCACGGTGGACCGGAGTTGGACGGAGCCGCTTTGAGCCCCGACGGACCCGACGAGGCTCCGGAGGGCGTGGCGGCCGACGGCCCGCAGCCCGAGGAGATGTACGGGGACGAGGTCGAGGTCGAGCTGCGTCCGCAGCGGCGGCTGCGGATCTGGCAGCTCGCGCCCATCGTGTGCCTGGCCGCGGTCGGTTCCCTGATGTTCGCGTTCCCGCTCGCCTTCGACTTCGGCGACAGCGGTGCCGTGATCGCGATGCTGGGCCTGCTGATCTGCTCCTGCGCGGCCGGCTGGGGCATGATGGCCGCCCGCCGGGTCGGTCACACCTGGCCGGGCCTGCCGCAGCGCGGCACGGGAGGCCGTGCCGACTGGCGGATGATCCTCGTGTACGTCCTGACGGTCGCCGCCGTCGTCGTGCTGGCCGTGTGGCGGGTGGCCCGCCTGCGCGGTTGACCCGGACCGCTGCCGGGGGACCTGCGGGCACGCGCGTGACGTGTGCCGCGTCCGGGTGCCCTCTCCGCGCCCGTCGCCCCCGTCCGGGTGCCGGCCCCGCGCTCGTCGCGCCGTCCGCCTGTGCGGGGCCCCGGCGATGGCGTCCCGCGTCGCTCTGTCGCACCCACCCCGTACGATCGAGGAATGAGCACGCGGATCGCCTTCCTCAAGGGGCACGGCACCGAGAACGACTTCGTGATCGTCCCGGACCCCGAGAACGCCATCGACCTGCCCGCCTCCGCCGTCGCGGCCCTGTGCGACCGCCGCGCGGGCATCGGTGGTGACGGGCTGCTGCACGTGGTGCGGTCCGCGGCGCACCCCGAGGCCGCGGCCATGGCGGCCGAGGCGGAGTGGTTCATGGACTACCGCAACGGCGACGGCTCGGTCGCGGAGATGTGCGGCAACGGCGTCCGGGTCTTCGCGCGCTACCTCCAGCGTGCCGGGCACACCGCCGAGGGCGACCTCGCCATCGCCACGCGCGGTGGCGTGAAGACCGTGCACCTCGCCAAGAACGGTGAGGTGACCGTCGGCATGGGCCGCGCGCTGCTCCCCGAGGGCGACGTCTCGGTACGCGTCGGCGAGCGCGGCTGGCCCGCGCGGAACGTCAACATGGGCAACCCGCACGCGGTGGCCTTCGTCACCGATCTCGACCACGCGGGCGACCTGCACATCCAGCCGCCTTTCGAGCCGGCGGCCGCCTACCCGGACGGGGTGAACATCGAGTTCGTCGTCGACCGCGGCCCCCGCCACGTCGCGATGCGCGTGCACGAGCGCGGCTCCGGGGAGACCCGCTCGTGCGGCACGGGCGCGTGCGCCGTCGCCGTCGCCACCGCCCGCAGGGACGGCGCGGACCCGGCCGTCACCGGCACCCCGTCGACGTACACCGTCGACGTCCCCGGCGGCACCCTGGTGATCACCGAGCACCCCGACGGCGAGATCGAGATGACGGGTCCCGCGGTGATCGTCGCCGAGGGCGAGATCGACGCCGCCTGGCTGGAAGGGGTCCTCACCTGAACCAGAGCCCGGTCCATGACACTCAGTGCGAAAACGTAAACCCTCGGTCCATCGCTCGAATGGGTGATCCGTTTCACGCTTGGCGAGAGGCGGTCGGCCGCACGTGATGGGCTCGATAGCATCAAGCACCGGCCCGGACGGGGGACCTACACCATCCCCTGAGCCGTGTCCGCCCTGGGATACCCCGTCCGCCGGTCCGCGCAGCCGGAGGTGCCCATGAACGCGGAGGCCGTGAATCCAGCGAGCCCAGGCCCTGTGACGCCCGCGACCACCGGCGCCGTCGCGCCGGCGGCACCCCGCAGGAAGGCCCGCTCCCGGATCGACCTGCGCCGCCTGGGCCGCGCCGCACTGCTCGGCTCCACCGCCCGCGGCCGGCTGCCCGACGCCATCGGCCACGTCGTCGAGGCCCACCGGGCCCACCATCCCGACGCCGACCTCGACCCGCTCCGCCGCGCCTACGTCCTCGCCGAGTCCTCCCACCGCGGCCAGATGCGCAAGAGCGGCGAGCCGTACATCACCCACCCCCTCGCCGTGACCCTGATCCTCGCCGAACTGGGTGCGGAGACCACGACGCTGACCGCCTCCCTCCTCCACGACACCGTCGAGGACACGGAGGTGACCCTCGACCAGGTGGGCGAGCAGTTCGGCGCCGAGGTCCGCTTCCTCGTCGACGGCGTCACCAAGCTGGAGAAGGTCGACTACGGCGCCGCAGCCGAGCCCGAGACCTTCCGCAAGATGCTCCTCGCCACCGGCAACGACGTCCGCGTGATGTCGATCAAACTCGCCGACCGGCTCCACAACATGCGCACCCTCGGCGTCATGCGCCGCGAGAAGCAGGAGCGCATCGCCAAGGTCACCCGGGACGTGCTCATCCCGCTCGCCGAACGGCTCGGCGTACAGGCGCTCAAGTCCGAGCTGGAGGACCTCGTCTTCGCGGTCATGCACCCCGAGGAGTACGAGCGCACGCGGGAGCTGGTCGACGAGAACACCGCCCGCGCGGACGATCCGCTGGCCGCGGTCGCCGACGAGGTGCGCAAGGTGCTGCGCGAGGCCGACATCACCGCCGAAGTCCTCATCCGGCCCCGCCACTTCGTCTCCGTGCACCGTGTCTCCCGCAAGCGCGGCCCGCTCGGCGGCGCCGACTTCGGCCGCCTCCTGGTGCTCGTGCAGGAGGACGCCGACTGCTACGCCGTCCTCGGCGAGCTGCACACCTGCATGACGCCCGTCGTGTCGGAGTTCAAGGACTTCATCGCCGTACCCAAGTTCAACCTGTACCAGTCGCTGCACACCGCCGTGGCCCGCGCGCAGGACGGGCAGGTCGTCGAAGTCCTCATCCGCACCCACCAGATGCACAAGGTCGCCGAGGCCGGCGTCGTCGCGCTCGGCAATCCCTACGCCCAGCCGTCCGAGGAGCAGAGCCCGGGCGACGGCGAACGGGCCGACCCGACCCGGCCCGGCTGGCTGTCCCGGCTGCTCGACTGGCAGCGGGGGGCCCCCGACCCCGACACCTTCTGGTCCACCCTCCGCGAGGACCTCGCCCAGGACCGGGAGATCACCGTCTTCCGGCCCGACGGCGGAACCCTCGGCCTTCCCGAGGGCGCGACCTGCGTGGACGCCGCGTACGCCCAGTACGGAGAGGACGCGCACGCGTCCATGGGTGCCCGGGTCAACGGCCGCCTGGCCACCATGAGCACGGTGCTCCGGGACGGTGACACCGTGCAGCTCCTGATGGGCCAGGACCCCGCCTCCGAGCCCTCCAGGCAGTGGCTGGAGCACGCCCACACGCCCGCCGCGCGCATCGCCATCCAGCGCCGGCTCGCCGCCCACCCGGAACCCGCGCCCGCCGAGGCCGAGCGGACGCCCCGAGCCTCCGCCCCCGGCGACGCCCCCGCCCCGCGCCCCACGGCCGACGGGCCCTCCTCCCGCCCCGCCGCCGACGTCCTCGTCGACCCGCCGGGGGCGACCGTACGGCTGGCCGGCTGCTGCACCCCCGTACCGCCCGACGAGATCACCGGCTTCGCCGTGCGCGGGGGAGTGGTGACCGTGCACCGCGCGCAGTGCGCCGTGGTGGCGCGCATGAAGGGCGCGGGGCGTCCGGAGGTCGGCGTGCGTTGGGGCGAGAGCACCCAGTGCCGGGTCACCCTGCTCGCCGAATCGTTCGGCCGCCCGCACCTCCTGGCCGACCTCACCGAGGCCATGGCCCTCGAAGGCGCCGAGATCATCTCCGCCACCGTCGAGCCCCCCGACCGGCAGCGGGTCCGCCACTCCTACACCGTCCTGCTCCCGGACGCGGCCCGGCTGCCCGCCCTCATGCGCGCGATGCGCGACGTGGCCGGTGTGTACGACGTGAGCCGGGCCCAGCCGCAGACCACGGGCGTCTGAGCCGCACCGGCCCGCCGGACGTACCCGTTCGGGTGTCCCGGGCGCGCGTCGTCGCCGCCGCGCACGCGCGCGTTGATAGCCGTGGGGTATGCCGCACACCCCTCACACACCGACTCCGCGACCCCGTGGCCGCTCCCGCCGCCGGCTGAGGATCGCCGCGCTGCTCGCCTCGGCCGTCTCCGTCTGCATGGTCGCCGCGAGCGCCCCGCCGGCCCCCCTGGGCGTCGGTGACCGCCTCTTCCCGTACCTGGGCAACCCGGGCTACGACGTGGCGGCGTACGACCTGTCCTTCACCTACTCCGGCAGCAACAGCGAGCCACTGAAGGCCGTCACCACCATCGACGCCCGGACGACGGCCGACCTGGACCGGGTCAACCTCGACTTCGCCCACGGCGAGGTCGACTCCGTCGAGGTCGACGGCGAACCCGCCGCCTTCGCCACGGCCGGCGAGGACCTGGTCGTCACCCCCGACTTCGCGCTCGACGAGGGCGAGTGGACCCGGATCACCGTCCGGCACAGCAGCGACCCCGTCCACCCCGAGGACCGCGAGGGCGGCTGGGTGCGCACCGCCGACGGCCTCGCCATGGCGAACCAGGCCGACGTCGCCCACCTGGTGTTCCCCTGCAACGACCACCCCTCCGACAAGGCGCGGTTCACCATCCGCGTCACCGCCCCCGACGGGCTCACGGCCGTCGCGAACGGTCTGCCGACGGGGGTGGAGAGGACGGGCGGGACGACCACCTGGACCTACCGGACCGCACACCCCATGGCCACCGAACTGGCCCAGGTGTCCATCGGCCGCTCCACGGTGCTGCACCGCAGAGGCCCGCACGGACTGCCCGTCCGGGACGTCGTGCCGACCGAGCACCGCGCGGCGCTCGAACCGTGGCTGGAGAAGACCCCCGACCAGATCACCTGGATGGAGAACAAGGTCGGGGGCTACCCCTTCGAGACGTACGGCCTGCTCATGGCCGACGCCACCACCGGGTTCGAGCTGGAGACCCAGACGCTCTCCCTCTTCGAACGAGAGCTGTTCACCGAACCCGGCTACCCCCGGTGGTACGTCGAGTCGATCATGGTGCACGAGCTGGCCCACCAGTGGTTCGGCAACAGCGTCAGCCCCGCCACCTGGTCCGACCTCTGGCTCAACGAGGGGCACGCCACCTGGTACGAGGCGATGTACGCGGAGGAGACGGCGGACAGGCCCGTGGAGGCACGCATGAAGGCCGCCTACGGCGCCTCCGACCGCTGGCGGGCCAAGGGCGGACCGCCGGCCGCCCCGAAGCCGCCCACCTCCGGCAGCAAGACCGGGATCTTCCGCTCCAACGTCTACGACGGCGCGGCCCTCGTGCTCTACGCCCTGCGCCAGGAGATCGGCCGCCCCGCCTTCGAGCGCCTCGAACGGGCCTGGGTCACCCGTCACCGGGACGGCACGGCGACGACCGCCGACTTCGTCCGGCTCGCCTCCGAGATCTCCAGCCGTGACCTGGGCGCCTTCCTCCAGGCCTGGCTGTACGGTCAGCAGACCCCACCGATGCCCGGCCACCCCGACTGGAAGCCGACGGCGGCCGACCAGACCCCGGCCGCCGCCACCGCCGGGGCGCACGGCGGATAAACCGGTGACGAGACGGCCCGTCCCGTGCGACCATCTTCGCAACGACGCGGTACGGGCCGCGGGAATCTCCCCGGCGGCTCGCGCGTTGTGAACGGTGATGCGGTACCCGTGCCGCACGACACGTTTCCCAGCTACGTAAGGATCCAATGACCTCCTCTTCTTCCCCCTCCCAGGACACCAAGCGTCTCGCGCAGACCTACCCCGAGGGCTTTCGGGCCGATGCCCTGATGGAAGAGGACGTCGCCTGGAGCCACGACATCGCATCGGAGTGGGACGGCGAGCAGCTCGACCGCGCCGACCGCGCGGCCCTGCGCCGGGTCGCGGGCCTCTCCACCGAGCTCGAGGACGTCACCGAGGTCGAGTACCGCCAGCTCCGTCTGGAGCGGGTCGTCCTCGTCGGCGTGTGGACCTCGGGCACGGTGCGGGACGCGGAGAACAGCCTCGCCGAGCTGGCCGCCCTCGCGGAGACCGCGGGCGCGCTCGTGCTCGACGGCGTCGTCCAGCGCCGCGACAAGCCCGACGCCGCCACCTACATCGGCTCCGGCAAGGCCGAGGAGCTGCGCGAGGTCGTCCTCGACACGGGCGCGGACACCGTCATCTGCGACGGTGAGCTCAGCCCGGGTCAGCTCATCCACCTCGAGGACGTCGTCAAGGTCAAGGTCATCGACCGTACGGCCCTGATCCTGGACATCTTCGCCCAGCACGCCAAGTCCCGAGAGGGCAAGGCGCAGGTCGCACTCGCGCAGATGCAGTACATGCTGCCGAGGCTCCGCGGCTGGGGACAGTCGCTGTCCCGGCAGATGGGCGGCGGCAAGGGCGGCGGCCTCGCCACCCGTGGCCCCGGCGAGACCAAGATCGAGACGGACCGGCGCCGCATCCGCGAGAAGATGGCGAAGATGCGCCGGGAGATCGCGGAGATGAAGACCGGCCGCGACATCAAGCGCCAGGAGCGCAAGCGCCACAAGGTGCCGTCCGTCGCCATCGCGGGCTACACGAACGCGGGCAAGTCCTCGCTGCTCAACCGGCTCACGGGCGCGGGCGTGCTGGTCGAGAACGCGCTGTTCGCGACCCTCGACCCGACCGTGCGCCGCGCCGAGACGCCGAGCGGCCGCCTGTACACCCTGGCCGACACCGTCGGCTTCGTCCGGCACCTGCCGCACCACCTGGTCGAGGCGTTCCGCTCCACGATGGAGGAGGTCGGCGACTCCGACCTGATCCTGCACGTGGTCGACGGTTCGCACCCGGTCCCCGAGGAGCAGCTGGCCGCCGTGCGCGAGGTACTCAGGGACGTCGGCGCCACCGACGTGTCGGAGATCGTGGTGATCAACAAGGCCGACATGGCGGACCCGCTGGTGCTCCAGCGGCTGATGCGGGTCGAGAAGCGGTCCATCGCCGTCTCGGCGCGCACCGGCCAGGGCATCGACGAGCTGCTCGCGCTGATCGACAACGAGCTGCCGCACCCGTCGGTCGAGGTCGAGGCGCTCGTGCCGTACACCCACGGCAAGCTGGTCGCCCGCGCCCACGACGAGGGCGAGGTGCTCTCCGAGGAGCACACCGCGGAGGGCACCCTGCTCAAGGTGCGCGTGCACGAGGAGCTGGCGGCGGAACTGACGCCGTACGTCCCGGCTCCGCTCGGCTGACGCACGCCCGGCGGCGACGAGGGCCCGCTCCCCCACCGACAGGGGAGCGGGCCCTCAGCACGTGCGGGGCACTGACCGCCGTACGCCGGGCTCGGCGACCGCCGGCCGGACCGGTCGACGCCACCGCCCCCCGTGTCCGGTGCCCGGCCCTCGGCGCACGATCACCGGCCGGCGAACTTGCCGCTCACCGCGTCGAACACGCCCTTGGCCTCCTCGCCCAGCCGCGGACCGGCCAGCCAGCCGGACGTCACCGGGCCGATCGAGGTGTTGGACACGAGCGCCGGCTTGCCGCCGGAACCGGCCGCGACCCAGCCGCCACCGGACGACCCGCCGGTCATGGTGCAGCCGATGCGGTACATCGTCGGGTCGGAGGCGCTGAGCGACAGCCTCCCGGGCTTGTCCTCGCACTGGAACAGCTTCTGGCCGTCGTAGGGCGGCGCGGCCGGGTAGCCGATCGCCTTGATGCTTTCGACCTGCGGCACGGCGGGGGCGGCGAAGTCCACCGGAAGCGCCGCTCCCACCGTCTCCTCCAGGGACCTCCCGTCGCTGCCCTTCTCCGGTGTCACGTGGATGACGGCATAGTCGTGCGGGGCGCCGTCACCTCCCGTCGCACCACCCTGCTCGATCCACTGGTCCGAGGTCTGCGCCCAGTCGCCCCACCAGACGCCGTAGGGAGCGACCTCCTCCTTGGTGGCGTTCTGCAGTTCCTCGTTCGAGCGGCCCGCGTCGTTGTACGACGGCACGAAGGCGATGTTGCGGTACCAGCCGCCCTTCTTGCCGGCGTGCACGCAGTGGCCCGCCGTCCACACCAGGTTGGACTCGCCCGGGTGGGCGGGGTCCTCCACGACGGTCGCCGAGCAGACCATCGAGCCCTCGGGGGAGTCGAAGAGCAGCTTCCCGGCCGTGGCGGCGCTGTCGTGGTACTTGGGCGGCACGGCCTGCGCCTCGACCGGCGCCGGCTCCGGGTCGGTCACGCCCTGGTCGCCCGAGAGGTCGCTGTCGTCGACCTGCTGGTCCGGCTCCTCGGCGTCCCGCATCCGGTCCGGGTCCCACAGGCCCTCGATGATCGGGTTGACGAAGTCCTGCGCCTCACGCAGCCAGTCGTCCCTGTTCCAGTTCTTCCAGGCGCCGTTCTTCCACTCGTCGACGTCGATCCCGTGTTCCTTGAGCTTGTCCTTGATGTGGTCCGGGATGCGGATCTCGCCGTTGCCGCCGTCCGCGGCGGTCGCGGATGCCGAGGTGCCACCGCCGGCCTCGGCGTCGCCGGACCCACAGGCGGTGGCGGTGAGCGCGAGCGCCGAGACGAGCGCCAGGGTGACCGGCACGGGGGAGGCGGTGCGCCGCCCGCGGCTGCCTCCGCGCGTGGTGAACGACGGCCGTATGGATCGCATGGTGGTGACTCCCCCTACTGTGAACTGCACTGGAACGGCACCACACACTATGGGCCGGCTGTGGGGGAGTTCCGACGGAACGGCAACGGTTCGGATACAAGCCGTCTGACCTGGCCCGTCGCATCAACGGGCTGACGCTCCGTGCGAGGGCGACCGGCGGACCGGCGGCGCCCTCGCCCGGCACCGCACGGTCCGTCGGCCCGCCGCCTCGGACCATCGGCCCGGGCACCCCTGGGCGGAGCGCCTCCCCGGGCGTGGCGCCTCCGGGACCCGTCCTCGGGCCGTGCGCTTCCGGGACCCGTCCTCGGGCCGTGCGCCTCCGAGACCCGGGCCGTCGGCCTCCGCTCGGCCGAGGACGTACGGGCGGCCTGCACGAGAGCACTCCGGGACCGCCGGCGCTCGCCGGGCGCGTTCGTCCGGTGGGCCGGCCGGGAGCGTGTACGCCCCGTGCGGTGAGGGCTGCCTCCGGCCACGTCACTGATCTCCGGTCCACCCGTAACCCGGCGAACGGGCCGCTGTTGTTAGCGGTGGGGTCCGGCTGTCCGGGCGCGGTCCCCCGTGCCGAGGGCGCCCCCGACACGTCGGCGCACGTGCGGACAGCGGGAGGTCGGAAGCCGTGGCGGGATCCGCGTACGGGGGGTTGGCGTCCGAGGGTGGGAACGCCGGGCCGGTCACGGGAACGGGCTCCGCGGGTGAGGCGCCCGCGGGGGCGCACGCCAGGCTGGGGAGCGCCCCGAAGCGTCAGTCGGCGCGTGAATCAGCGGCACGTACCTACGCGCACGCCCTCCCGGTCGTGCCCGTCCGGGCCCGGGGGCTCACCATCGAGGGCGCCGACGGCCGTCGCTACCTGGACTGCGGGTCGGGTGCGGGGACACTGGCCCTCGGACACAACCACCCGGTCGTGCTGGAGGCGATCCGCAGAGTCCTCGACTCCGGCGCACCCCTGCAGGCCATGGGCCTCGCCACCCCCGTCGAGGACGCCTTCGTCACCGAGCTGCTGCGCACCCTGCCGGCCGGGCTGGCCGACCACGCGCGCGTACGGTTCTGCGGACCGGCCGGTACCGAGCCGGTCGCCGCCGCCGCGGCTCTGGTCCGCGCCGTCACCGGGCGCACCCGGATCGTCACCCTCACCGAGTCCGACCACGGTTCGAGCACCGGGACCTGCTGCGCGGCCGGCCCCGCGCGACGACCGGCGGGCGTGATCCTGGAACCGGTCCGCAGTGACGCCGGAGTGCTGGCCGCCCCCGATGCCTGGATGCGGGAGCTGCGCCGCGTCACGGCCGAACGGTCCGTCCCGCTGATCGCCGACGAGACCGAGACCGGCGTCGGCCGCACCGGCGCCCTCTGGGCGGTCGAGCACGCTGGAGTCGTCCCCGACGTCCTCGTCCTCTCCAAGGCGATCGGCGGCAGCCTGCCACTCGCGGCGGTGGTGCACCGCGACGAGCTGCACCCGGGAGGGCCCGGGGCCGACGCCTTCCGCGGCAACCAGCTCGCGCTGGCAGCGGGCGCGGCCACCCTCGCCCACGTGCGCGAACACCGCCTCGCCGCACACGCCGCAGCGCTCGGGGCCCGGATGCTGAGCCGGCTGCGCGGCCTGGCCGAGGAGTTCCGGTGTGTCGGCGACGTGCGCGGGCGGGGTCTGCTGATCGGTGTCGAGCTGATGGCCCCGGACGGTACGCGCCCGACCCCCGGCAGCGGCGCGGGCGCCGCGTCCGTTGCCGCCGCCGAAGTGGCGGCAGCCGTCCGGCGGGCGTGTCTGCGCCGCGGGCTGATCGTGGACCTCGCGGGCGCGAGCGGGAACGTCGTACGACTGCTGCCGCCGCTGATCATCACCGAGGAGCAGGCCTCGGCGGTCCTGGACCGCCTCGCCGACGCCGTGGGAGCGGTGGAACGCAGCCACGGCGACCACGCCCCACCACGCACGGCACGCGCCGCGCGCTGAACTCCGCCGTCCAGGCCCAGCACGTCACGAGGACCCGCCTTGCACACCGACCCCACGCCCGAAGGGCCATCCACCACCACCGCCACCGGATCACCCGCGACCGCCCGCGCGGAGCCGGAGCGGGCACCCGCCCGCTCCACACCGGCCTCCGTCGCCGGTCCCGTGCTTCCCGGGCAGGTTTCCGCGGTGCACCGCGCATCATCCGGTCCTGTGCCGGACTCGACCGCCGAAGCCGAAGCCGAAGCCGAAGCCGAAGCCGAAGCCGAAGCCGGAGCCGAAGCCGGAGCCGAAGCCGGAGCCGAAGCAGACGCCGAAGTTGAAGCAGACGCCAGTGCCGCCGCCGACCCCGCGTCCGTGCCGGCCCCCGCCTCCGCTCCCGTACCGGCTTCCGCCCCTGTGCCGGCCTCCGTCCCCGTGCCGCCGCCGGCCGACCCCCGGGGCCGGCCCGGCCCCTGCACCGAGGCCCGGGCCGCGGCCGTGGAGAACCTGCTGCGCTGCTGGGCACGCGAGACCGACGCGTCCGCTCCCGGCAACGGCGGCCTCCGTGTGCCGCTCCCGGCCAGCGGCACCTCCCTGACCGTTCCCGTTGCCTACTGGTCGCCGACGGGCTGCCACCGCTTCGGCCCGCCCCGCCTGGCCGACGCCCCCGCCTCGACGCCCCCCGTGGACGCCGTCACGCTCGCCGCCCTGTTCGTACGGGAGATGACCGGCGATCGGGGGTCCGACGGCGCCGACCTCGTGGCACGCGTCGCCGACTCCGTCCGCCGCACGGCCGTGTTCCTCCGCGACCGCCGGGAACGCCCCGCCCACGGCCCCCGCGACCGCTCCGACCTCTTCCTCGCCGCCGAGCAGGCGCTCCTCCTGGGGCATCCGCTGCACCCCACCCCGAAGAGCAGGGAGGGCCTCACCGAGGCGGAGGCGCGCCTGTACTCACCCGAACTGCGCGGCTCCTTCCCCCTGCACTGGCTGGCGGTCGCCCCGTCCGTACTCGCCACCGACTCGGCCTGGACCGAGCGCGGCCGTCCGGTCACCGCTCCCCGGCTCACCGCCCGCCTCGCCGGCGACGGCCCGGCGCCGCCCGACGGATACGCACTCCTGCCCCTGCACCCCTGGCAGTCGCGCGCGGTGCGGCACCGGCCGGAGACCGCGGCCATGCTGGACGCCGGACTGCTCAGGGACCTCGGCGCCCAGGGCGCCCCGTGGCACCCCACCTCCTCCCTGCGGACCGTCCACCAGACCGGCGCCCCCGCCATGCTCAAGCTCTCGCTGGCCCTGCACATCACCAACTCCCGCCGGGAGAACCTCCGCAAGGAACTCCACCGCGGAGTCGAGGTCCACCGTCTGCTGCGCAGTGGTCTGTCCCGCCAGTGGCAGGCCGTCCACCCGGGCTTCGACATCGTGCGCGATCCGGCCTGGCTCGCCGTGGACGGGCCGGACGGCGAACCCGTACGAGGGCTCGACGCCGTCATCCGGCACAACCCGTTCCGGCCCTCGGACGACGTCTCCTGCGTCGCCGGTCTCGTCGCCCCGAGGCCGCACGGGCGCGCGGACGGCTCGGACCGGGATCCCGCCCGCGTCCCGCGATCCCGGCTGGCCGAGGTCGTCACCCGGCTCGCCGGGCGCACCGGCCGCCCCCGCGCAGCCGTGGCCACCGAGTGGTTCCTGCGCTACCTGCACCAGGTCGTCCACCCCGTGCTGTGGCTGGACGCGAACGCCGGGATCGCCCTGGAGGCACACCAGCAGAACACACTCGTCCTGCTGGACGCCGACGGATGGCCCGCCGGGGGCCGCTACCGGGACAACCAGGGCTACTACTTCCGCGAGTCATGGCGCGCGGAACTCGATGCCCGGCTGCCCGGCATCGGCGAGCACAGCGACACCTTCGTCCCCGACGCGGTCACCGACGAACGCTTCGCCTACTACCTCGCCGTCAACAACGTCTTCGGCCTCGTCGGAGCCTTCGGCTCCCAGCACCTCGCCGACGAACGGCTGCTGCTGGCGGCCTTCCGGCGCTTCCTCCGGGGCCTCGCCCTGGGCCGGAGCCCGCTGCGCAGTCCGCTGCCCGAGCACCTCCTCGACTCACCCGTACTGCGCTGCAAGGCCAACCTGCTGACCCGGCTGCACGGCCTCGACGAACTCGTCGGTCCGGTGGACACCCAGTCCGTCTACGTCACCATCACCAACCCGCTGCACACCTGAGCGGGTCGCCGGCCCCCCGGTTCCCCCATCCACCTGCCCTCTCCCCTCCTGCTCCTCTCCCGCTGCACCTCCTCTTCCTCTGCTCCTCCGCCGAAAGAGCGACACCGTGGCCTCCACCGATGCGAGCACCGACGACACCCTGGACCTCCACCTGCCCGAGGAGTTCATCGCCCTCTTCAGGCAGGAAGGCGGCGGCCGGGCCGGGACGCGGACACCACCGCCCCACGACGACCTGCTCGACCGTGTCGCCGGCTGGGGGCCGGCCGCCACCCCCGAGGGTGAGTTCCACCTGGTGCCCGTCCACGTCGAACGGGACGTTCCGCTGATCGCCCGCTGGATGAACGACCCCGCCGTCGCCGCGTTCTGGGAGCTGACCGGCCCGGAGGGTCGCACCGGGGACCACGTACGGAACCAGCTCGCGGGTGACGGGCGCAGCGTGCCGTGCGTCGGCGTGCTGGAGGGCGTGCCGATGAGCTACTGGGAGATCTACCGGGCCGACCTCGACCCGCTGGCCCGCTACTGTCCCGTCCGGCCGCACGACACCGGCCTCCACCTGCTGATCGGCGATTCCGCCGACCGCGGGCAGGGTCTCGGTACGACGCTGCTCAGGACCGTCACCGACCTCGTCCTCGCCAGGCGGCCCGCCTGCACGCGCGTGCTCGCCGAACCGGACGTCCGGAACACGCCCTCCGTCGCCGCGTTCCTCGGTGCCGGGTACCGGTTCTCCGCCGAGGTCGACCTGCCGGCCAAACGTGCCGCCCTCATGATCCGTGAACGCTCCTCGCACGAACTGCCGTAGCGCCCCCCCGCCCGGCCCACGGTGCCGTGTCCTCCCGGCGCGGCACCGTACCGCTGGCCGCACTGCCGTGCACCGGCCTCAGCACCGCAGGCCTCAACATCGTGCCCCGGCCTCAGCACCGCCACTCGCCCCGCCCCGCCCCGCCCCGTCGGCCGCAGCTCCGCACCGCCGGCCGCGGCCCCGCCACTCCGCCCACCGGCCCCGTCCCTCCAGGAGCCCCCGTGTCACCGTCGCCTCCCCAGCCCCGCCCGTCCCTCGCGCCCGCCTTGCCCGCACGTTTGTCAGTCCTGGGCCGTAGGGTGGTCGCGCTATGACGAAGCCCTCACTCCCTGAACTTCTGCACGCCGCCGTCACCGCTGTCGGCGGCACGGAGCGTCCCGGCCAGGTGGCCATGGCCGAAGCCGTCGAGGAAGCCATCGACGGCGGCTCCCATCTGCTGGTCCAGGCCGGCACCGGCACCGGCAAGTCGCTGGGGTACCTGGTGCCCGCACTGGCCCACGGGGAGCGGGTGGTCGTGGCGACCGCGACCCTGGCCCTCCAGCGCCAGCTGGTGGAGCGGGACCTGCCGCGGACGGTCGACGCGCTCCACCCCCAGCTCCGCCGGCGGCCGGAGTTCGCCATGCTGAAGGGCAGGTCGAACTACCTGTGCCTGCACCGGCTCCACGAGGGGGTGCCGCAGGACGAGGAGGAAGGCCTCTTCGACCAGTTCGAGGCCGCCGCCCCCACCAGCAGGCTGGGCCAGGACCTGCTGCGGATGCGTGAATGGGCGGACGAGACCGAGACCGGCGACCGCGACGACCTCACGCCCGGCGTCTCCGACCGCGCCTGGTCGCAGGTGTCGGTGTCCTCCCGGGAGTGCCTGGGCGCCTCGAAGTGCGCCTACGGCGCCGAGTGCTTCGCCGAGATGGCCCGCGAACGGGCGAAGCTCTCCGAGGTCGTCGTCACGAACCACGCACTGCTGGCGATCGACGCCATCGAGGGCGCCCCGGTGCTTCCGCAGCACGAGGTGCTGATCGTGGACGAGGCGCACGAGCTGGTCTCCCGGGTCACCGGGGTGGCCACCGGCGAACTCACCTCCGGCCAGGTGAACCGTGCGGTGCGGCGGGCCGCGAAGCTCGTCAACGAGAAGGCCGCCGACCAGCTCCAGACGGCCGCCGAGGGCTTCGAGCGGCTGATGGAGCTGGCGCTGCCGGGCCGCCTGGAGGAGATCCCGGAGGATCTCGGCTACGCGCTGATGGCGCTGCGCGACGCCTGCCGTACGGTCATCTCGGCGATCGGCGCGACCCGCGACAAGTCCGTGCAGGACGAGGACGCGGTCCGCAAGCAGGCGCTGGCCTCGGTGGAGTCCGTGCACGACGTGGCGGAGCGGATCACGAACGGCTCCGAGTGGGACGTCGTCTGGTACGAGCGGCACGACCGCTTCGGCGCCTCGCTGCGGGTCGCCCCCATGTCCGTCGCGGGCCTGCTGCGCGAGAAGCTCTTCAGCGACCGCTCGGTCGTCCTGACCTCCGCGACCCTGAAACTGGGGGGCGACTTCAACGGCGTCGGAGCCTCGCTGGGCCTCGCCCCGGAGGGCACCGAGGGCGACGACGTGCCGCGCTGGAAGGGCGTCGACGTGGGATCGCCCTTCGACTACCCCAGGCAGGGCATCCTGTACGTCGCCAAGCACCTGGCGCGTCCCGCTCGTGACGGCGACCGCGGTGACATGCTCGACGAGCTGACGGAACTGATCCAGGCGGCGGGCGGTCGCACGCTGGGGCTGTTCTCCTCCATGCGGGCCGCCCAGCTCGCCGCCGAGGAGCTGCGCTCGCGCATTCCGGAGTTCCCGATCCTGCTCCAGGGCGAGGAGACCCTCGGCGAGCTGATCAAGAACTTCGCCGCCGATCCGGAGACCTGCCTCTTCGGCACGCTGTCGCTCTGGCAGGGCGTCGACGTCCCGGGACCGAGCTGTCAGCTGGTCGTCATGGACAAGATCCCGTTCCCGCGCCCGGACGACCCGCTGATGAGCGCCCGCCAGAAGGCGGTCGAGGAGGCCGGCGGCAACGGCTTCATGGCGGTCGCCGCAACGCACGCCGCGCTGCTGATGGCTCAGGGCGCCGGCCGCCTCGTACGGGCGTCGGGGGACCGCGGGGTGGTCGCCGTACTCGACCAGCGACTGGCCACGGCCCGGTACGGGAGCTATCTGAAGGCGTCCCTGCCCGATTTCTGGTGCACCACGGACCGCAACCAGGTCCGCAAGTCACTCGCCGCGATCGACGCGGCGGCCCGGCAGGCGGAAGGCGGCTGAGCGCGGGGCCTTGGCGCCCGCCCCGGGGGCGGCCCGGACAGCGCTGGGCCCCGGAACCGGCGCAGTGGTTCCGGGGCCCGGTCGGGTCGGCGGGGCGCTGTCGACGCGCACCCGCCCGCCGTGGCGCTCAGACGCGGCGCAGTACGGCCACCACCTTGCCGAGGATGGTCGCGTCGTCACCCGGGATCGGCTCGTAGGCCGCGTTGTGCGGGAGGAGCCAGACGTGGCCGTCCTCGCGCTTGAAGCGCTTCACGGTCGCCTCGCCGTCGAGCATCGCGGCCACGATGTCGCCGTTCTCGGCGACCGGCTGGCGGCGGACCGTGACCCAGTCGCCGTCGCAGATGGCGGCCTCGATCATCGAGTCGCCGACGACCTTCAGGACGAACAGCTCGCCGTCGCCGACCAGCTGCCGGGGCAGGGGGAAAACGTCCTCGACCGACTCCTCGGCGAGGATCGGGCCACCGGCGGCGATGCGCCCGACGAGCGGCACGTACGACGCGGCCGGCTTGCCTGCGGTGTCCGTGGGCTGGACGGATGCGGCCTGGTCGGAGCCGCGCACTTCGTAGGCGCGCGGACGGTGCGGGTCGCGGCGCAGGAAGCCCTTGCGCTCCAGTGCCATCAGCTGGTGCGCGACGGAGGAGGTGCTGGAAAGGCCGACGGCCTGGCCGATCTCCCGCATCGACGGCGGGTACCCGCGCCGCTGCACGGAGTCGCGGATGACCTCGATCACCCTGCGCTGCCGGTCGGTGAGACCCGAGCTGTCCGCCCGGATGCCCGGAGGTCGGCCCGGTAGGGAGCGCTTGTGTCCCTCTGGATTGGTGGCGTCGTTCATCGCGTGCACCGGCTCAGGTCGGCCCTGGGGGCGGTCCTGGGCAGTGATGATGGCACTGTCGGCGGTGGTGGTCACGTCGGCCCCTCTCGATGGTCTCCCTGCTGCACAACGGTAGTAGCTTTCGAAAGGTTGCGCCAAACACACGTTCGAGTGAAAAAACGCGAATCGTTTACCCGGAACGCATGTAGGGGTGTATGGCTACCGCGAGGCCCGGCGGACAAAAGGGATCATTGCTGTACTCTTCACCGCCGTGGTGACCACCTCGGCGGGCGTCGCTCCAGTCTGCCATCCGGCATCCCGTTCGACGGGGCGGGCCCGTCATCTCTGCGGCAGTCCCACGCCCCCTCCCCGAGGCGCCCACGGTATCTCCGCATGCCCCGGGAGGATGCGGGCATGCGGGTGGGCGTCCGTCCGTACGGGGGCGGCCGCTCCACAGCGGGGTGGCCGCCGGTACGCACGGGAGCGACACGCGTGCAGTGTGTGTATGTGTGAGCCGATCCCTACATGTAGTGGTTGGATGGCACCAGCAGCCCACAAGTTGTGGTCCCCCGGGTCTTCGGGCCCGCTGCGATCGCCTATGCTGGGGGCTGCTTCGAGGGGCCTGAAGAGCCCTTTGGGGTCATTGAGTCTGCTGTGAGGAGGGTTCGGAGTTCATGCACTGCCCCTTCTGCAGGCACCCCGACAGCCGCGTCGTCGACAGTCGTACGACGGACGACGGCACGTCGATCCGCCGGCGCCGCCAGTGTCCGGACTGCTCCCGTCGTTTCACGACCGTGGAGACGTGCTCGCTCATGGTGGTGAAGCGGTCCGGGGTCACCGAACCGTTCAGCCGCACCAAGATCATCAACGGCGTGCGCAAGGCCTGCCAGGGCCGGCCCGTCACCGAGGACGCGCTCGCCCAGCTCGGCCAGCGGGTCGAGGAGGCGGTTCGGGCCACCGGGAGCGCCGAGCTGACCACCCATGACGTGGGTCTGGCCATACTCGGCCCGCTGCAGGAACTCGACCTCGTCGCCTATCTGCGATTCGCCTCCGTCTACCGGGCGTTCGACTCGCTCGAGGACTTCGAGGCCGCGATCGCGGAGCTGAGGGAGGCGACGGAGCGACCCGGCCCGGACGACGGCGAGGCCGGCGCGGGGAGCCAGGAGAACGACCGCGGGCCCACGGGGACGGCACAGGTCCCCGAGCCCGCAGGCGCCGCCGACTGACCGGCGGGCCGGGCCCGGACTCCGGTGCCTGGGCCCGGCCGGACGGCGGCACGTGAGAAGGACCTGTTGCGGGCGGAATGAGAGACGCCCGCAATACCAGACAGAACACCGTGCCCCAGGAACAATCGGGGCACTTCAGGGCGTTTTAGCCCGTACAGGGAGGCGGCATGACAGAGACGGCGAGCGGTCCGGCACGGAGTTCCCGCGCCAAGGGCCCGAAGGCGGGCAAGGGACTCCGGGTCGAGCGCGTCCACACCACCCCCGGAGTCCACCCCTACGACGAGGTGGCCTGGGAGCGTCGCGACGTCGTCATGACCAACTGGCGCGACGGCTCGGTCAACTTCGAGCAGCGCGGCGTCGAGTTCCCCGACTTCTGGTCGGTGAACGCGGTCAACATCGTCACCAGCAAGTACTTCCGCGGTGCTGTGGGCACCCCGCAGCGCGAGACCGGCCTCAAGCAGCTGATCGACCGCATCGTGAAGACGTACCGGAAGGCCGGTGAGGACCACAGGTACTTCGCCTCACCCGCCGACGCCGAGATCTTCGAGCACGAGCTGGCCTACGCCCTCCTGCACCAGATCTTCAGCTTCAACAGCCCCGTCTGGTTCAACGTCGGCACGCCCCAGCCGCAGCAGGTCTCCGCCTGCTTCATCCTGTCCGTCGACGACTCCATGGAGTCGATCCTCGACTGGTACAAGGAAGAGGGCATGATCTTCAAGGGCGGCTCGGGCGCCGGCCTGAACCTCTCCCGGATCCGTTCCTCCAAGGAACTGCTGTCCTCCGGTGGCAACGCCTCCGGCCCGGTCTCCTTCATGCGCGGTGCCGACGCCTCCGCCGGCACGATCAAGTCCGGCGGCGCCACCCGCCGGGCCGCCAAGATGGTCATCCTCGACGTCGACCACCCCGACATCGAGGGTTTCATCGAGACCAAGGTCAAGGAGGAGGAGAAGATCCGCGCCCTGCGTGACGCGGGCTTCGACATGGACCTGGGCGGCGACGACATCACGTCCGTCCAGTACCAGAACGCCAACAACTCGGTCCGCGTGAACGACACGTTCATGAAGGCCGTCCAGGACGGCGGCAAGTTCGGCCTGACGTCCCGCATGACCGGCGAGGTCATCGAGGAGGTCGACGCCAAGGCGCTCTTCCGCAAGATGGCCGAGGCCGCCTGGGCCTGCGCCGACCCGGGCATCCAGTACGACGACACCATCAACCACTGGCACACCTGCCCGGAGTCCGGCCGCATCAACGGCTCGAACCCCTGCAGCGAGTACATGCACCTGGACAACACGTCCTGCAACCTCGCCTCGCTGAACCTGATGAAGTTCCTCGAGGACGACGGCAAGGGCAACCAGTCCTTCGACGCCGAGCGCTTCGCCAAGGTCGTCGAGCTGGTCATCACCGCGATGGACATCTCCATCTGCTTCGCCGACTTCCCGACCCAGAAGATCGGCGAGAACACCCGCGCCTTCCGCCAGCTCGGCATCGGCTACGCCAACCTCGGCGCCCTGCTGATGGCGACCGGCCACGCGTACGACTCCGACGGCGGCCGCGCCCTGGCCGGTGCCATCACCTCCCTGATGACCGGTACGTCGTACCGCCGCTCCGCCGAGCTCGCCGCGATCGTCGGCCCGTACGACGGCTACGCCCGCAACGAGCAGCCCCACCTGCGGGTCATGAGGCAGCACTCCGACGAGAACGCCAAGGCCGTCCGTGTCGACGACCTGGACACGCCGATCTGGGCCGCCGCCACCGAGGCCTGGCAGGACGTGCTGCGCCTCGGCGAGAAGAACGGTTTCCGTAACGCCCAGGCGTCCGTCATCGCCCCGACCGGCACCATCGGTCTGGCGATGTCCTGCGACACCACCGGCCTGGAGCCCGACCTCGCCCTGGTCAAGTTCAAGAAGCTGGTCGGCGGCGGCTCGATGCAGATCGTCAACGGCACCGTCCCGCAGGCCCTGCGCCGCCTGGGCTACCAGGAGGAGCAGATCGAGGCGATCGTCGCCCACATCGCCGAGCACGGCAACGTGATCGACGCCCCCGGTCTCGCGCACGAGCACTACGAGGTGTTCGACTGCGCCATGGGTGAGCGCTCCATCTCCGCGATGGGCCACGTCCGCATGATGGCCGCGATCCAGCCGTGGATCTCCGGGGCCCTCTCCAAGACGGTCAACCTGCCGGAGTCGGCCACCGTCGAGGACGTCGAGGAGGTCTACTTCGAGGCCTGGAAGATGGGCGTCAAGGCGCTCGCCATCTACCGCGACAACTGCAAGGTCGGCCAGCCCCTCTCCGCGAAGACCAAGGAGAAGGAGAAGACCGAGGTCGCCGAGAAGGCCGAGGCGGCCATCCGCGAGACGGTCGAGAAGGTCGTCGAGTACCGGCCGGTCCGCAAGCGCCTCCCGAAGGGCCGGCCCGGCATCACCACCTCGTTCACGGTCGGCGGCGCCGAGGGCTACATGACGGCGAACTCCTACCCGGACGACGGTCTCGGCGAGGTCTTCCTGAAGATGTCCAAGCAGGGTTCGACCCTCGCGGGCATGATGGACGCCTTCTCCATCGCGGTCTCCGTCGGCCTCCAGTACGGCGTGCCCCTGGAGACGTACGTCTCGAAGTTCACCAACATGCGCTTCGAGCCGGCCGGCATGACGGACGACCCGGACGTGCGGATGGCCCAGTCGATCGTCGACTACATCTTCCGCCGCCTGGCGCTGGACTTCCTGCCCTTCGAGACGCGCTCCGCGCTCGGCATCCACTCCGCCGAGGAGCGTCAGCGCCACCTGGAGACCGGTTCGTACGAGCCGTCGGACGACGAGCTGGACGTCGAGGGCCTGGCCCAGTCGGCGCCGCGTGCCCAGGAACTGAAGGCCGTCGCCACGCCGAAGGCCGAGGTCGAGGCCGCCAAGCCCGCTCCGCAGCAGGCGCACACCAGCGCCGAGCTGGTGGAGATGCAGCTGGGCATCCAGGCCGACGCCCCGCTGTGCTTCTCGTGCGGCACGAAGATGCAGCGCGCCGGATCCTGCTACATCTGCGAGGGCTGCGGCTCGACCAGCGGCTGCAGCTGACGCGTGGTGATCGGTAGGTCCCAGTGAGTAAGGGGCGCCCACTCTGGTGGGCGCCCCTTACCCATCGGATGACGTCCGGCGCTCACGCCCGTGTCGTCAGGGCCTGCGTGCCGCGCCCATGGTCGCGGCGAAGGCGGCGGGGTCGCCCTCGAAGCCGTGCACACCGGCCCGGAACTGCCACGCCCCCGTCTCGCTCCGGACGAACTCGGCGACCGTGGCCGCCGTGGCGCCGGAAACGCCGCTGAAGTCGTCCGTGGCCAGGTCGGTGTACCCCTCCCTGATGCGCAGACCAGGCTGGGACACGTCCCCGAAGGTGCGCCCCTCGGTGCGCTGCTGTATGGCGACGCCCACCACCACGCGCCCGTACCGTGCGTCGAGCCGCTCCAGCTCCAGCGTCATGACCTCGTCGAACCCGAAACCCTGGCCGTCCTGACTGTCCCGGTTCAGATAAATGGTGCCGTCGGGGGAGCGGCTGTCGAAGTGCACCACGTACGCGGGATCGCCGTACGGATCGTCCGCCAGGTAGGTCCCGGCGACCACGTCCAGGTCGGCGGGTGGCTGCCCCGCCGCGCTCGGGTCCCACCGCAGCGCGACCTCGACCTTGCCAATGCCCTTGCTGAGGCCGTTCACAGACTTCCCCTTCCCAGGTCCCCGTCCCCTCCGTCGACCTCAACTGCCGAACGGTGACGGACGGTTGCCCATCCTGCCACGCACAGCGAGCCGGGTGCGGACGAGCGGTCCTCCGGACCGTGACCGGTGCCACGTTCCTGGCCTTACCATGGCGCGGTGCTGGTCAAGTGGATTCGCTGCACCGTGGTGGACCGCCGCGGTTTCGAGCGGGGGCAGCGAAAGTGGGCGGGGCTTCCGGGGGAGCCGGGTTTTCGGGGGCAGGGGGGTGGCTGGAGCCGGGGACGGCCGGACGTGGCGCACGTCTTCGCCTTCTGGGAGAGCCGTGCCTTCTACGACTCCTTCATGGCTCGCTCCCACACCCGGCTCGCCTCGGCCCAGGCGGGCACCTTCAAGAACGCCCAGGTCAGGCTCTTCGACTACCGGTTCGACGTGAAGACGGGCTTCGAGCCGCGCTTCACGGACGCCGACCTCCTGCGGGTGGCGCTCTGCCGCGTGCACGAGGAGCGGGCCGAGCACTACGTGCTCATGCAGGAGAAGGTCTGGAACCCCGCGATGGCCGGTTCTCCCGGCATGGTCCGCGGGCTGTTCGGCGAGGCGCCCGGGAACGAGTACCTGGTGCTGTCCATGTGGCGGTCGGCCGCCGAGCACGGAAAATACCGCGCCGAGCGGGTGGAGCGCCTCGCCCTGCGCGCCCAGACGGAGGCCGACATAGCGGCCCTGACGGGGGACATCGTGCGACTGGAACCGACCTGGACGGTCTGAGAGCCGGACGCCTCCCCGGTGCCGGCATGCGCCGGACCCGAGGGGGCCTGTGTGACGTACGCCGTACGGTGCCTGTTCGAGTCCTTGGTCGCGCCCCTCTCGATCTAGGGTTCTGACATGGCACGACCACGGCGCATCGTTCTGGTCCGGCACGGAGAGTCGATCGGCAACATGGACGACTCCGTGTACGAACGCGAACCCGACCATGCGCTCGCCCTCACCGAGCAGGGCTGGGCCCAGGCCGAGGAGACGGGCAAGGGGCTGCGCGAGGTGTTCGGCCCTGAGCGGGTCAGCGTGTACGTCTCCCCGTACCGCCGGACCCACGAGACGCTGCGCGCCTTCCACCTCGATCCCGGGCTGATACGGGTACGGGAGGAGCCCCGGCTGCGCGAGCAGGACTGGGGGAACTGGCAGGACCGCGACGACGTGCGCCTGCAGAAGGCCTACCGGGACGCCTACGGGCACTTCTTCTACCGCTTCGCCCAGGGCGAGTCCGGGGCCGACGTGTACGACCGGGTCGGCGGCTTCCTGGAAAGCCTCTTCCGCAGTTTCGAGGATCCCGACCATCCGCCGAACGTGCTCCTGGTGACGCACGGCCTGGCCATGCGGCTGTTCTGCATGCGGTGGTTCCACTGGACGGTCGCGGAGTTCGAGTCGCTGTCGAACCCGGGGAACGGCGAGGTGCGGATGCTGGTGCTCGGTGCGGACGGCAAGTACGCCCTCGACCGGCCCTTCGAACGCTGGCGGGATCCGGAACCGTACGGAAGCACCGGATAGAGTGGCAGGGCGATGACCGCTCATTCATCTCCCGACGAGCGCCTGGACCGGGCGCTGTCCAGCCTGCGCGGCCTGTCGGTGGGGGACGCGCTGGGATCACAGTTCTTCGTGCCCCAGAACCACCCGCTGCTGAAACGCCGCGAGCCGCCCCCCGGCACCTGGCAGTGGACGGACGACACGGAGATGGCCTGCTCCGTGGTCTCCGTCCTCGCCGCCCACCGCCGCGTCGACCAGGACGCCCTGGCGCTCTCCTTCGCCCGTCACCACGACGTCGACCGCGGCTACGGTCCCGCGGTCAACCGGCTGCTGCGTCTGGTCCGGGAAGGCGGCGACTGGCGCGAGCAGGCCGCCGCGCTGTTCAACGGCCAGGGTTCCTGGGGCAACGGGGCCGCGATGCGCATCGCGCCGCTGGGCGCCTGGTACGCGGACGACCCGGAGCAGGCGACCCACCAGGCGGAGATCTCGGCCTACCCCACCCATCAGCACCGTGAGGCGGTGGTCGGTGCCATGGCGGTCGCCGCTGCCGCAGCCCTGGCCGCGGGCCCCGGCGGTCCGCCGACCGCGCACGCGCTCCTGGACGGGGTGATCGCCCTGGTCCCGAGGAGCGCGGTCGGCGCCGGACTGCGACGCGCCCGGGACATGCTCGACTACGGCGACACCGCCACGGTCGCGGCCGTGCTGGGCTGTGGCAGGCGTACGACCGCCCACGACACCGTGCCCTTCGCGCTCTGGTCCGCCGCCCGCTCCCTCGGGAACTACGAGCGTGCCTTCTGGACGACCGCTCAGGCCGGCGGGGACGTGGACACGACCTGCGCCATCGTCGGCGGGGTGGTCGCCGCCGACACGGCGGGAGCGCCGCCGGCCGAGTGGGCGGGGCGGGTCGAGGCGCTGCCCGGGTGGCTGGCGACGCCGGCCTAGCGGGTCCGTGCCGTACGTCCGGCTCGACGGGCCCGTGTCGGCGACTCTCCGTGTCCGCAGGGAACCCCACGTGACCGTCCGTCCGTTGTCGTGACATCCGCTGCGCGAGCGGTGTGCACCGCGCGGCGCCGTGACGGACACGAGGGGGGACCATGGACGTGCCGGTGGTCGAGGAGTCGATCGGCCGGCCGATGATGCCGCAGCCGCGGTCCGACGGCGTCCGCCCCCGCCTGCGCGGGTCCGGAACGGGTTGGGGGGACCGGGGTGTCGCCGAAGGATCGGGGCGGCGTACGCTAAGGGCGTCATGCCGTACGAACCGCCTACTCACACCGTCGAGCGCTCTCTCCGCGCCACGACCGGAGCGAGGATCATTGCCGGTGTCGACGAGGTGGGGCGCGGTGCATGGGCCGGTCCCGTTTCCGTCTGCGCCGCGATCACCGGACTGCGCCGGGCCCCGGCCGGCCTCACCGACTCCAAGCTGCTCACCCTCAAGCGACGCACCGAACTCGCCGAGGAGCTGCGGACATGGGTGACGTCCCATGCCCTGGGGCATGCCTCTCCCGAGGAGATCGACGCGCTGGGGATGACCGCGGCGCTGAGGCTGGCGGCGGTACGTGCTCTTGAGTCCCTGCCGATCCGTCCCGACGCCGTCATCCTCGACGGCAAGCACGACTATCTCGGGGCGCCTTGGCGGGTGCGTACGGTGATCAAGGGCGACCAGTCCTGCGTGGCCGTCGCGGCCGCTTCGGTGCTCGCCAAGGTCCAGCGCGACAAAATGATGGCCGAACTGGGCGTCAACCATGCAGACTTCGCTTTCGCGGACAACGCCGGCTATCCGTCGCCCGTGCACAAGGCGGCACTGGCGGAGCGGGGGCCCACCCCGCACCACCGTTTGTCGTGGGCGTATCTTGATGCGCTGCCCCAGTGGCGGCACCTCAAGAAGGTCCGCAGTGCGGTGGACGGAAGCGCTCCGGAAATCGAGGGTCAGCTCGGATTCGATTTCTGACGGTTCCCCACGTCGGTATGTGCCACCCGCCGACGCGAGCCGCACCAACGTTTGATAAACATCAGCTCATGCCTCTCATTCCCGAGGAGCCTCAGATTCACGAGAAGGCCCAGGGTCCCCGCGCCACTCCGGCCAGCGGCCGTACCGCGCCGACCCCCCGCCCCGTACCCGGCCCCCGTCCCGCGGCTCCACCGCGCCCCGGCCGCCCCGGCCCCGTGCGGCCGGCACCGCCGACGCAGCGTGCGTCGCGCGAATCGGCCGCGGCCACACCAGGCCCGTCGAGTCCGGCTGCTCCGGCCGCCGCCCCGGCCGCCCCGCAGATCCAGCTGATCCCGGCCTCTCCCGAAGGCGCGCTCGACGCCGCCGAAGAGGCCGTGGACCTGTTGCTGGACTCGGGGCGTACCCCCGGCGACGTGCTGGTGATCACTACCGGCGAACCCCACCCGTGGGCCGCCCACGAACTGTCCTTCGGCGACGCCGCCTACTGGGCGCAGCACGACGCGGGCGACGACGTCTTCTACGCGGACGCCGCCGTCGCGGACCGTGCGGTGTCGCGGGCCGTGGTCGTGGTGGCGCTCAACGGTGGCCCCGAAGCAGCCGCTGTCACCGCCCTGTCCACGGCCCGCTCCCGGGCCGGCACCCTGCTGATCGTCTGTGGTGACCCGCAGCGCGTCAACTCGGTGCTGGGCACGGCGGCCTGAGTCCGTCCCGGCACCCGCACCGGTCGTCGCTGTGGCGCCGGGGCCGCTGAACCGGCCGCCGCCCGGTGGTCGCCCCGGTGTGTCCCGGAGCCGAAGTGGCCAGTCGGCGCATGGGCGTCGGCGGTGCCTTCGGCGTCCCGGACACAGGTCCGGGACGTCGCGGCGGGGCCTCGGAACGTAGGCGGTCCCCGCCCGTCCGGCCCAGGCTCCGCCGCCGGTACGGCGACCGGCGGACCGTGTCGAGGTCGCTCAGCGCGCCGCCGCGCGGCGCAGCACGTCCGAGGCGACGCCGCCGGTGCGCGGTGGCGGCGTCTCGGACGTGGCGAACGGCTCGCGCTCCGACGCCGCGTGGGGCCGGCGCCCGCCGCGACCCTCGCCGAGGACCTGCCAGCCGTCACCGGTCAGCGTGATGTACGCGCCGCACCGCAGCCCGTGCAACGTGCACGCGTCCCGCAGCCCCCACATCCACGCGCCGTCCTCCTCGGTCCAACGCGCGTCCCCCTCACGGCAGTAGAGCAACACGGCGGTGCGCACCGGAGTGCGGCGCCGCAGGTCGTGCGGGATGACGCGACGCAACTGGGCGAGGAGCGCGTTGCGGAACATCCACCCGTCGGCCGGGGCTCGGCGACTGGTGAACGAGGCACTCGCACACAGGCGTTCGTCCGGATCGAGTACGGCCACGACCGCGGTCGCCGGTTTGGGGTGGTGCCGCGCGTGCAGCCCGCTGACGACCTCTCGCGGATTGCGCAGCAGAGGGATTCCGGCGGCGGCCCACTCCGCCGGTTCGAGCATGCGAGTGGCGGAAGCGGCGGACGATGACAATGACGCCGCCGAGGACGGAGCGAATCCGAAGGTCACGTTCCTCCCTTCGGCTGCGCGCCCACACTGCGGGCGGGGACGGATTCGGGGGAGCGCGCACCGCAGTGAAGCCCTGCCGGATCACGGACGAGCCGTGCGGGGAGCGGACTTCGATTCTTCCTGTCGAACTTGGATGCGGCAACGAGCAAATGGGACCGACGACCGTTATCGGATGATAGGCGTCCTATATCCCTACCCAGAGTGCGGCAGGGTGACGCATGGGGTGCACCGCTCACGACCGCGCGGAGCCGCGGAGCGGGGGCACGGGCCTGCCACGGGCGATCATGTCTGCACGGCCAGGACCATGGGGAAGACCGCCTGCGCGCCCGCCCGCCGGAGCAGTCTGGCCGCCACCGCGAGGGTCCAGCCGGTCTCGGTGCAGTCGTCCACGAGGAGAACCGGCCCCCCGAGGCCGGTGAGCGTGGCGGCGAGCGCGGGGGGCACCGTGAGGGCGCCGTCGAGTGCCTTGAGCCGTTGTGCGCTGTTGCTGCGGGAAGCCCTGGGCGGCTCGCCCGTGTACTCGACGGAGCCGAGCACCGGCAGTCGGCCGACCTCGGCGATGCGTGCTCCGAGCGATCGGATCAGCTGGGGTCGGGTGTGTGAGGCGACGGTCACCACGCCGACGGGGCGCGGCGGGGCGCCGGACGCCCCCGAGGCCCAGCCGCCGGGCCCCTTCGCCCAGTCGGCCAGCACCCCCACGACGGCCTTGGCGACATCGTCCGGCACCGGGCCGTCCGGGGCCTGCGCCGAGAGCATCGGTCGCAGCCGGTTGCCCCAGCCGATGTCCGAGAGCCGGCCCAGCGCCCGTCCCGGCGCCGCCTGTTCCCCGGCCGGGATGCGGCCCTTCAGATCGACGCCGATCGCCGGCAGTCCGGTCGGCCACATGCGGCGCGGTTCCACCTCCACGCCGGCCCGGCCCAGGTCGACCCGTGCGGCGTCGAGGGCGTCGGCCGTGGTGTCCGCGGTGAAGCGCGGCCCCGCGCAGTTGTCGCAGTGGCCGCAGGGCTTGGCCCCCTCGTCGTCCAGCTGGCGTTGCAGGAACTCCATCCGGCAGTCCGTCGTCGAGGCGTAGTCGCGCATCGCCTGCTGCTCGGCCCTCCGCTGCCGCGCGACCCAGTCGTAGCGCTCCGCGTCGTACGTCCACGGCCGCCCCGTGGCGATCCAGCCGCCCTTGACCCGCTTGACCGCTCCGTCCACGTCGAGGACCTTGAGCATGGTCTCCAGGCGGGAGCGGCGCAACTCCACCAGGGGCTCCAGGGCGGGCAGCGAGAGGGGCCGCTCCGCGCGCGCCAGGATGTCGAGCGTACGGCGCACCAGATCTTCCGGCGGGAAGGCCAGCGAGGCGAAGTACTCCCAGATCGCCTCGTCCTCCTTGCCCGGCAGGAGGAGCACCTCGGCGTGCTCGACACCACGCCCGGCACGGCCGACCTGCTGGTAGTAGGCGATGGGGGAGGAGGGCGAGCCGAGGTGCACCACGAAGCCCAGGTCGGGCTTGTCGAAGCCCATGCCCAGCGCCGACGTGGCGACCAGTGCCTTGACCCGGTTGGCGAGCAGGTCGTCCTCGGCCTGCTGCCGGTCCGCGTTCTCGGTCTTGCCGGTGTAGGAGGCGACGGTGTGGCCACGGCGGCGCAGGAAGGCGGTGACCTCCTCCGCGGCGGCCACGGTGAGTGTGTAGATGATCCCGGAGCCCGGGAGCTGATGGAGGTGGTCGGCGAGCCAGCCCATCCGGTGCGCGGCGTCGGGCAGCCGCAGCACGCCCAGGCTGAGGCTTTCCCGGTCCAGCGGGCCGCGCAGCACCAGCGCGTCCGACGTGCCGCCGGTGCCGAGCTGCTCCGCCACGTCGGCGGTCACGCGCGCGTTGGCGGTGGCCGTGGTGGCCAGGACCGGCACGCCGGGCGGGAGGTCGGTGAGCATCGTGCGCAGCCGTCGGTAGTCCGGGCGGAAGTCGTGGCCCCAGTCGGAGATGCAGTGTGCCTCGTCCACCACGAGCAGCCCGGTCGCTGCGGAGAGTCTGGGCAGTACCTGATCGCGGAAGTCGGGATTGTTGAGCCGCTCGGGGCTGACCAGCAGCACGTCGACCCCGCCCGCGGCGATCTCGTCCTGCACCGCGTCCCACTCCTCGGTGTTGGAGGAGTTGATGGTCCGGGCGCGGATACCGGCCCGGGCCGCGGCCTCCACCTGGTTGCGCATCAGCGCGAGCAGCGGGGAGACGATCACGGTGGGCCCGGCGCCGCGTTCACGCAGCAGGGCGGTCGCCACGAAGTAGACCGCGGACTTGCCCCACCCCGTGCGCTGGACGACCAGGGCCCGGCGCCGGTCGGCGACCAGCGCCTCGATCGCCCGCCACTGGTCCTCCCGCAGCCGGGCGGTCCCGGATGAGTCCCCGACGAGGCGGGCGAGGACCGAGTCGGCCGCTGCCCGGAGATCCGCGTTGCTCGTGTGCTCCATGCGTTCCATACAACAGGACGGGACCGACAGACGGGCGGCGGGGCGGGACGATGCCGTCAACGGAGCGCTTGAATGACGTGGACCTGATGGGAGTTGTCCACAGGGCAAAGCGGAATATTCGGATCCGCGAGATCGTCGGGCCATGACGAACCACAGCGAGACCACTGGATCCTCCGAGAACGGCGACCTCCCGGGCCCCGTGCAGCCGGGCCGGGCGGCCCGCACCCGGTTCGACGGTCCCGGTGACGAGCACCAGGTCACCCTGCGCACCCCCGCCGAACTGGCCGATGCCCTGCCGTACCTGCTCGGGTACCGCCCCGAGGACAGCATCGTCCTGGCCGCCCTCCGCGACAGGGACGGGCAGGGCCGCTTCGGCGGCCGGGCCCGGCTCGGCATTCCCGCGAACACGGAGGACTGGGCCGGCGCGGCCGGTCAGCTGGCTCAAGGCCTGGTGACCGGCAGCGAGCGCCGAGGCGTGCGTCCCGAGCAGATGGTCGCCTACCTCTGCCAGGAACCGGCGCCGGGCGAGACCGGACGGCAGGTGATGGAGCGACTGCGGCCCCTGGCCCAGCGGCTGCGCGTCGAGTGCGGCGTCCTCGACGTGCCGGTGGTCGAGGCGCTGTGCATCTCGGCGGGGCGCTTCTGGTCGTACTGCTGCGACGACGAGGCCTGCTGTCCGTCCGCGGGCATCCCCATGGGACTGCCGGGTACGTCGGTACTGGCCGCGGCGGCCACCTACGCGGGCATCCAGGTGCGCGGCTCGCTGAGTGACCTGCGGGCCAGGCTGCTCCCCCGGGAGAGCGCCGCGGCCGGCGAACAGGAGGCCGCGCTGGACGCGGCCGCCGTGCCGCTGGTCTCCCGGATCCTCGACGACACCGGCCGCTCGGAGGTGGCCGAGGAGACGCTGGACCTGGCGCGTCGGGTCATGCGACGCCTCGACCTGGCCCGGGCCGTGTCGGGCATTCCCGCCGAGGACCTGCGTGACGACCAGCTGCTGGGGAACGACGAGGCGGCGGCGCTCATCCTCGGCCTCCAGGACCGTACGACACGTGACCGCGCGGCCCAGTGGATGGAGGGCGGCGAGGCGGCCCCCGCACTGCGCCTCTGGAGGGCCTTGGCCCGCCGCTGTGTCGGTTCGTACGGTGAGCACGCGGCCGCGCCCCTCACCCTCGCGGGGTGGGTCGCCTGGTCCACCGGTGACGAGCTGGAGGCCCGGGAGGCGTTGGCCATGGCACTCGGCGCAGACCGCGACTACCTCTTCGCCCGGCTCCTGCACCAGGCGTGCAACGAGGGCCTCGACCCGGAATCGGTCCGCCGCTGCCTGCGTGCCGAGCGCGAGAACCTCGGGGACACGGAAGGCGAGACCCCGGACGACGACGGACAGGCCGACGGGCCCGTGCGCCGCGAACGCACCGGTTCCCCGGCCACCGTGCCGGCCCCACCCGGCCGTCGGCGCCGCACCCGCGCCGGCGTTTCGGCCGACGGAGTCCGCCGCCGTGCGGGGACACAGGGGCGTGAGCCGGGCGTGAACCCGGCGCGTCCGCGTACTTCGGCGGCTGGTGAGCGCCCAGGAAGGGCGCGGACGGGCCGCACGCCTTCGCGCACCTCGGGGAAGGAGGGAGCGGGCCGGAAGGAAGCCTGCCCGGGCGGAGCGCGTTCAGGGGAGCGCGGGACGGAAGGGAACGGCGAGCGGCTGTGAAGGGGCGCTCGGCGACTCCCGGCACTCACCGGGCGAGGGCGGGCGGTTCCGTTCACTTCGAGCAGCAGCATTCGTCCACCGGTTCGGCCGGCCCGCGCCGAGTCCGGAGGGGGCGTCAGGAAGGCGGTCCGCGTTGCGCACCGTCACCTGGCGGGCCGTCACGGCGCGGGCGTGACCCGGAGGACACCCGATCCGTTCACCTGAGTGGCGGAACGGCCGGGCCGGCCGGGGCACCGCGTCGCACCCCGTCCGTCCGGTCGACCTGCCGTACGGCGCCGTTGGGCCCGAGGCGCACCGAGTACAGAGGGAGCCTTCCCGTGCACCGACCGACTCCGTCCGCCGCAGTCACTCACACCGCTGCTCTCCGCCGCTGGACCACTCCGCCGCTTCCCGCCCAGCCCACGGCGTCCGCCGGAAGAAGCGGCCCGGGGCAGAGCCGGAACCCGGACCCGCCGACGGCCCGGCCCGAACCGGCGCCTGCCCTGCCGTCGTCATGGCCTCCCGGGGCGCAGCCGGCCGCTCCGCGGAGCGCACCGCCTGCGATGTCCCCCCACCGCCTGGGAGACCTGCCCTCCCACCACGTGACGATGACCGCGGTGGCCCTCCCGGGCCTCGTGATTTCCACGGAACAAGGGCAGCTGACCGGCCTGGGGCTGGAGGGCTTCTACCGCGCGGGCCGACGCCTGCTCTCCCGCTGCCGCCTCCGCGTGGCCGGGCGAGAACCACTGCCGTTGCGGGCCCGGAGGGCAGGAGCCGACCGGGTCCTGTTCGCGGGCACGCTCCGGACGTCGTCCGCTCCGGGGCCGGACCCGGACGTGCTGGTCGAGCGGGCCCGTCACGCCGACGGCACCGAGTGGATCACCCTGCGCAGTTGGGCCACCCGTCCGCTGCGCCTGCCCGTCGAGGTGGCTCTCGGTACGGACATGGCCGACCTGGGGTCGATCGCCGCAGGCGGCGCGGGCCCCGACCTGCCGGCCGGCGTTCACGGCTCCGGCCTGCGCTGGTCCTGCCCGGCGGGCACCGCATCGGTCACGGCCGTCCCACCGCCGGACGAGGCGCTGGCCTCCGCCGGGCTGCTGCGGTGGGAGTGCGTACTGCCTCCGGGCGGCAGCACGACCATCGAACTGCGTGTGCGGCCGGACGGCGCGGGTCCGGTCCGGCCGGTGGGGCGCACGGCGGCCGATCCGCTGGCCCCCGCACACGCCACCGGTGACGACCCCGCGGCCACCGCCCTGCTGCGCACCAGCATCGAGGACCTCCGTGCCCTCCTGCTGCGTGATCCCGCGCATCCCGCCGACGTCCATCTCGCGGCCGGTGTCCCCTGGCGCTGCGGCCCGGCCCCCGCCGAGGCGCTCTCGGCCGCCCGGATGACGCTGCCTCTCGGCACCCGCCTGGCCGCGGGCACACTGCGCATCCTGGCCCGCACCCAGCGACGCGGCTCCGGTCCGGGGTGCGGCCTGATCCCCGGACCGAGACGCGACACCGGCCCCCACCTGCCACCGGGCTGTACCGGCACGGAGGCGACCCTGCTCTTCCCCGTGCTCCTCGCGGAGGCCCGCCGCTGGGGGCTCGGCGATCAGGAGGCACGGCAACTGCTGCCCGCGGCCGAACGGTGCCTGACCTGGCTGCTGGCCACCACCGGGGACGGCACGTACGTGCGCGACCCGTACCCCGGCGGCCCCGCTCGCTGCGAGACCCAGGCCCACGCGCACCGCGCCGCCCTGCTCGGCGCCGAGCTGCTCGACGCCTTCGGCAGACCGGGCGCCGACGCGCTGCGGCAGTGGGCCCAGCGGCTGCGCGAGGCGTTCCGGCGGGACTTCTGGATCGACGACCCGGCAGGCGGAAGGCCCGCGGCGGCCCGCACCCCGGACGGGCGGCCCTTGCCGCAGCTGACCGCGGCCGCCGTCCATCTCCTCGACACCGGACTGCTCGGTGCAGGCACCACGGCCCCGGGGCTGCTCGACCCCACGCGGACCGGCCGGCTCGCCCGGCTGCTGGGCAGCCCGGTCATGGACTCCGGTTGGGGACTGCGCGGCCTGGCCGTGAACGACACCCGATACAACCCCTTCGGGCACCGTGCCGGTGCGGTACGCGTCCAGGAGACGGCGATCGCGGTGGCGGGGCTGGCCGCCGCCGGTCACGAGAACGAGGCGAGTTCGCTGCTGCGCGGTGTACTGACCGCTGCCGGCGCGTTCGGGCACCGGTTGCCCGAGATGTACGTGGGGGAGCAACGCACCGACGCGAGTGCTCCGCTGCCGCATCCAGCGGCCTGCCGTCCCGCCGCCACCGCGGCCGCCGCCGGAGTGATGCTGCTGACCACGCTCGTGGGCATCCGCCCCGACGCCCCGGCCGCGACCGTCACCCTGCGTCCCCTGCGCTGTGCTCCCCTGGGAGAGCTGGGGCTGACGGGGCTGAGGGTCGCCGGGGAGCCGTTCTCGGTACGGGTCAGCCGGCTCGGCATGGCCATGGTCGAAGAGGCCGCCGACGGCCTACGGCTAGGAGCGTGACGTGGCACGACGCGCTTCCGCACAGCGGCGGGGGCGGGCGGTGGGGCACACGTCCGACGGAAGTGGAGCGGCCGCCGGTGCGGTCGGCGAAGGACGTGTTTATCGTCAGGCAGACGACTATGATCGCCGCATGCCCTACGACCCGTCAGCCTTCCCGCCCTTCGCCGTGACTGTGGACCTGGTCGTGCTGACCGTGCGCCACCACTCCCTGTGCGCGCTGGCGGTGCGCAGGGGGGAAACGCCGTTTCAGGGCCGCTGGGCCCTGCCCGGTGGTTTCGTGCGGGCCGACGAGAACCTGGCGCAGGCGGCGGCGAGGGAACTGGCCGAGGAGACGGGGCTGTGCGTCCACGACCCCGCCGCGCCCACCCAGGACAACGGTGCCCACCTGGAGCAGCTCGCGACGTACGGCGACCCCGAGCGGGATCCCCGGATGCGCGTGGTCAGTGTCGCCCACCTCGCGCTCGCTCCCGACCTGCCCGCACCGCGGGCGGGCGGTGACGCCAGCAACGCGCGCTGGGCGCCGGTCGAGGAGCTGCTGGAGCAGGCGGGGTACGGTCGCGACGGCGAGCCCGTGGCGCCGCTCGCCTTCGACCACACCCAGATCCTGGCGGACGGGGTGGAACGAGCCCGGTCCAAAATCGAGTACTCGTCGCTGGCCACCGCGTTCTGCCCGCCCGAGTTCACCGTCGGAGAGCTGCGCCGCGTCTACGAGGCGGTGTGGGGTGTGGCGCTCGACCCGCGCAACTTCCACCGCAAGGTGACGGGCACCCCGGGCTTTCTCGTCCCCACCGGCGGGACGACCACCCGCCAGGGCGGCCGTCCCGCCCAGCTTTTCCGGGCCGGTGGCGCGACCCTGCTCAACCCTCCGATGCTGCGCCCCGAGGTGTGAGGCCGAGCCCGGACGGGGCCCCGGGGTGAAGGGCGAGCAGGAAGCCGGCAGACCCCTCGCCCGTACCGGGAGGCCCAGCGATACCCGAAAAACAGGTCATAACAGGCTATCTTGCTGCGGGTGATCCAGGCCTTCGGACTGACCAGCACCCCCCGCAAGGACCTTGCGCCCGCCGTCGACGACGTCTCCCTAGAGGCGCGCGCGGGACGTGTCACCGCACTGCTCGGAGCGCCGGGCGCAGGCAAGACGACGGCGCTCAGACTTATGCTGGAGCTCGAACGCGGCCGTGGCCTCACCCATTTCAGAGGCCGCCCCCTGCACCGCATCGCCCACCCCGCACGCGAGGTCGGCGTACTGCTGGGAGACGTGCCGGGGCACCCGGCCCGCACGGTCCGGGGCCATCTCCGCATGCTGTGCGCGGCGGCCGGTGAGCCCGCCCGGCGGGCCGACGACGTGATGGAGGCGTTCGGACTCGCGAGCCTGCGCGACGAACGCCTCGGCACCCTGTCCCGTGGCATGGACCGACGCCTCGGACTGGCCTGCGCCCTCCTTCCCGACCCGCACACCCTGGTGCTCGACGACCCCGCCGGCGCGCTCTGCGCCCGCGACGCCCACTGGCTCCACGACACGCTGCGCGCCCACGCCGCCCACGGCGGCACCGTGCTGTTCGGCACGGCGGACACCAAGGAGGCCGCGCGGGTCGCAGACCACGTCGTCACGCTGGACCAGGGCCGGGTCGTCGCCGACCAGACGGCGGCGGACTTCTCCCGTACGCGTCTGCGTCCCCGCGTCGCCGTCCGCAGCCCGCACGCCGCCCGTCTCGCCTCCGTCCTGGCCAAGGAGGCGCGGGAGTCCCGCCGTTCCGTCGAGGTCGTACGAGAAGGCGGCAACCGCCTCGCGGTGTACGGCAGTACGTGTGCCGGTATCGGTGACACCGCGTTCCGTCACGGCATCCTCGTACACCAACTGGCCGACGAGGTCGGAGACATGGGACCCGGTGCGGGCACGGCACCGGTCGCCCCGAAGGCCCGGCTTCTCGCCGGCCGCGCTCGGCCACTGACCGGCGGCCCCGGCGGCACCGCCGAGGAGCCGTCCCCCCGTGCCGACGCGCCCGGGTCACGGCCGGCCGACGGACGGCCGGTGGCGGACGCCGAGGCGCTGCCCGTGACCCCGGGTGCCGGGCGCTCTCCCGCCGCTCCCGAGCCCCTGCGCCGAGCCCCCGGACCGCCCTCCACCGGTTCGCACCCGCCGGCCGGGGCCGTGCAGCCTCCCGTCACCGGCCTCCAGCCCGCCGGCAGTGCCGGGCAGACGCCCCCGGTCGCCGGCGGCGACGCCGACGCGCCGGACCGCCCCTCCGCCCCCGGGCCCCACCGCACGCCACCGGAACGCGCCGCCCAGTGGCCCGCACCGCGCCCCAGGGCCACCCTCACCCCCGCCGCGGTCACCGCCCGCGAGGCGGTGTCCTCGCTGCCGCCCCCCATCTCCGTCCGCTCCGCCCCCAGCCCGCTCCGCCCGCTCCGGTACGAACTCCGGCGTGCGGTCGGCATCAGCACGGCGTTCGTGACCGCCGCCGTCGTGCTCGTCGCGTCCGCCGTCACCGCGGTGGTCCTGGCCCGCATCGGGCACACCCCGCAGCCGCGTCTCCTGGCCGCCTGGCCCCGGGAGCTGCCCCTGCCGCCCGCGGCGCTCGGCGCGGGGCTGCTCGGGGCACTCGCCTTCGGTGACGAGTTCCGCCACCCCGCTCTGGCGGCGGACCGCGGCACCGTGCCCCGCCGGATGGGGCTGCTGGCCGCCAAACTCCTCGTCTCCGCGGTCACCGCGCTGGTGCTGGCCGTCCTGACGGTGGCCTGCGACGCAGAGGTCCTCCACCTGCTCTACGGACAGGAGATCGGCCGGGTCCCCGCCGACTGGCCCGCACTGGGTGCGGGTTGGCTCGGGCTCGTCGTCGGATGCGCCTGGTCCGGCCTGCTCGCCGCGGGCGTCTTCCGGTCCACCACGGCCGGACTCGCCGCGGTGGTCGCCGTTCCCGTCCTCGTCGTACCGCTCGTACAAGAGGTCTGGGAGGGACCGTCCGTGCGGGCCGCTGCCGGCCTCCCGATGCGGATCCGTGAGTCCCTCCTGACGACGTGGCCGTTCGGCGGTGAGCGGTACGTGGCCGAGGTGCTGAGCGTGATCGTCCAACCCGTGGGCAGTGCCCTGACGTTGTCGCTGACCTCGCTGCTCTGCGCCTATCTGCTCATGACCGTCCGCAGCAGAGCCCGCTGACGTCCGTCACGCCCGGCCCGGTCCGACCCTGTGCGCAACTCCCCGGGGTGCGCCCGTTTCTTTCCGATAAGGCGTCAATTGCGACGGGGTGAGCGATCACCCTTTCGTGTGCTTTTCACCAAAGACCTCAAGGGAGTTGGAGAGGGCGCCGACAAAGGATGCGTGACTACCCTTGCGCACTCCATGATGACCGCCGCCCGTTCCGCCGACTCCGGCCTCGCGAACCCGGGCGACCTCGACCGCTACCCGTACCCCGAGACGCCCCCCGTCGACCGCGTCGGGATGTCCGCCTGGGACGGAGCCGAGCCCGAGCTGGGCCGCATGGGCAGGCGTGCCGGGGGCAGCCGGGGCCGCGGACTGCACGGGCAACTCGTTCAGCAGCTGGGTCAGATGATCGTTTCGGGCGACCTGGGCGCCGACCGCCCGCTGGTGCCCGAGGAGATCGGCCAGCGTTTCGAGGTGTCCCGCACCGTGGTCCGCGAGTCCCTCCGGGTCCTGGAGGCCAAGGGGCTGGTCAGCGCCCGTCCGAACGTCGGTACGCGAGTGCGTCCCGTCAGTGACTGGAACCTCCTCGACCCGGACATCATCGAGTGGCGTGCCTTCGGCCCACAGCGCGACAACCAGCGCCGCGAGCTCAGTGAGCTGCGCTGGACGATCGAGCCGCTCGCCGCACGCCTCGCCGCCGGGCACGGACGCGAGGAGGTCCAGCAGCGTCTGTCCGACATGGTCGGCATCATGGGTCACGCCATGGGACAGGGCGACGCGCTCACCTTCTCGCGTGCCGACGCCGAGTTCCACGGGCTCCTCATCCAGGTCGCGGGCAACCGCATGCTGGACCACCTCTCCGGGATCGTCTCCGCGGCCCTCCACGTCTCCGGCGGCCCGGTCACGTCCTGCGACCGCCCGAACGACGTCACGCTGGCGCAGCACGGCAGGATCATCGACGCCCTCGCCACGGGGGACGGGGCGGCGGCCGAGGCGGCCATGCGCCAGCTCCTGACCGTCCACCCCGAGGTGGAGCGCGTGGTGCCCGCCCCCCGCGAGCACTGATCGCGTTCCACCGGAACGGCGCGGACCGGACACGCCGGACCCCTCCTACGGCAGTGGCCGGCCGCCTCGCCGCCACCGCGGACCCCGTGGAATCGTTCCTGATTCCACGGGGTCCGACGGTGTGATGAGAGGCTGGGCATCCTCGGATGGCCGGATTGTGTTCACTCTTGACCTTGTTCCTCCGCTTCTGACCGGTTTTGGATGATTACGGGGTGTGACTCGGGCCACGCGGATTGGGCGTAACGCTCGCGGGAACAACGCGATGACCTAAGAGGTGACAGCCGCGGAGGGAATACGGACGCCGTTCACGGCGCTGTGCATCTCCCGGCCCGCCCGCGCCGTCGGCCCATTCCCAAGCCGGTGGTCGGCTCCTGTCCGTCACGGACGGGGCCGGAAGCCGTTTTCCAACGTTCCGAGAGGTTGTTCGTGTCGGCCAGCACATCCCGTACGCTCCCGCCGGAGATCGCCGAGTCCGTCTCTGTCATGGCGCTCATTGAGCGGGGAAAGGCTGAGGGGCAGATCGCCGGCGACGACGTGCGTCGGGCCTTCGAAGCTGACCAGATTCCGGCCACTCAGTGGAAGAACGTACTGCGCAGCCTCAACCAGATCCTCGAGGAAGAGGGTGTGACGCTGATGGTCAGTGCCGCGGAGCCCAAGCGCACCCGTAAGAGCGTCGCAGCGAAGAGTCCCGCCAAGCGCACCGCCACCAAGGCGGTCGCGGCGAAGCCGGTGACCAGCAGGAAGGCCGCCGCCCCCGCCGTCCCGGCGTCGCCCGCCCCCGACCCGGCCGGCGAGGAAGAGACGACCGCCAAGAAGGCGGCGGCGAAGAAGGCCACCGCCAAGAAGACGGTGGCCAAGAAGACGACCGCCAAGAAGACGGCGGCGAAGAAGACCACTGCCAAGAAGGAGGACGGCGAGCTCCTCGAGGACGAGGCGATCGAGGAGCCGAAGGCCGCGACCGAGGAGCCCGAGGGCACCGAGAACGCGGGCTTCGTGCTGTCCGACGACGACGAGGACGACGCGCCGGCCCAGCAGGTCGCCGCGGCCGGCGCCACCGCCGACCCGGTCAAGGACTACCTCAAGCAGATCGGCAAGGTTCCCCTGCTCAACGCCGAGCAGGAGGTCGAACTCGCCAAGCGCATCGAGGCCGGCCTGTTCGCCGAGGACAAGCTCGCCAACGCCGACAAGCTCGCCCCCAAGCTCAAGCGCGAGCTGGAGATCATCGCCGAGGACGGCCGCCGCGCCAAGAACCACCTCCTGGAGGCCAACCTCCGCCTGGTGGTCTCCCTGGCCAAGCGCTACACCGGCCGCGGCATGCTCTTCCTGGACCTCATCCAGGAGGGCAACCTCGGTCTGATCCGCGCGGTGGAGAAGTTCGACTACACCAAGGGCTACAAGTTCTCCACGTACGCCACCTGGTGGATCCGGCAGGCGATCACCCGCGCGATGGCCGACCAGGCCCGCACCATCCGCATTCCGGTGCACATGGTCGAGGTCATCAACAAGCTCGCGCGCGTGCAGCGCCAGATGCTCCAGGACCTGGGCCGCGAGCCCACCCCGGAGGAGCTGGCCAAGGAACTCGACATGACCCCGGAGAAGGTCATCGAGGTCCAGAAGTACGGTCGCGAGCCCATCTCGCTGCACACGCCGCTGGGCGAGGACGGCGACAGCGAGTTCGGTGACCTCATCGAGGACTCCGAGGCGGTCGTCCCGGCCGACGCGGTCAGCTTCACCCTGCTCCAGGAGCAGCTGCACTCCGTCCTCGACACCCTGTCCGAGCGTGAGGCGGGCGTCGTCTCCATGCGTTTCGGTCTCACCGACGGTCAGCCGAAGACCCTCGACGAGATCGGCAAGGTGTACGGCGTCACGCGCGAGCGCATTCGCCAGATCGAGTCGAAGACCATGTCGAAGCTGCGTCACCCGTCGCGCTCGCAGGTGCTGCGCGACTACCTCGACTAGACCGCGGCCCTACGAGGACTCGATCGCGGCCCTACGAGCGACCAGGCCCGGTTCCGCCACAGGTGGGGGACCGGGCCTCCGCGTTGACCGGGGTGCTTCGCGTCCGGGTGCGCGGTACGGCGTGCTGGATCACTCTGGGTGTCCCATGACCACCCAGGAGTGAGGAGCCTGCATGCGACGCCTCTTTGCCCGGGCGCTGGCCCGGCCGCTGGTCCTGGCGGCCGCGGCCACCGCGATACCGCTGGTGTCCACTGCCCCCGCGTCCGCCGACAGCATCGTCGTCGGGGGCTTTCCGGTCGAAGCGTCCGACAGCCCGTGGGCCGTCGCCCTGTCCAGTCGTGACCGGTTCGGAGGTACGCGGGCGGGACAGTTCTGCGGGGGAGTGGCCGTCGGCAGCACCACCGTGCTCACGGCGGCGCACTGCCTGGAGGAGAAGGTGCTGGGCTCACCGCCCGAGCAGGTGCGCGACCTGAGAGTCATCGCCGGCCGGACCGACCTGCTGTCGGCCCAGGGGCACGAGATCCCCGTCCGCGAGGTCTGGGTGAATCCTGGGCACGACGACGTCAGCAACGAAGGGGATTTCGCGGTGATCACCCTTTCCCAGGCCCTGCCCGCCGGCTCGGCCCTGGGGATGGCCGCCGAGGGTGACCCCGCGTACGAGCCGGAGACGGCTGCGCTCGTCTACGGGTGGGGGGACACCTCGGGTGCGGGTGACTACGCGAACGGCCTCCGGGCGGCCCGGGTGCGCGTGCTCCCCGACACGCTGTGCGCGCGGGCGTACCCGGGGAGCGGCGACGGACTCTACGTCGCCGGGACCATGCTCTGCGCCGGTGAGGACATCGGTGGTCCCGACGCCTGCCAGGGGGACAGCGGCGGGCCGCTGGTCGCCCGCGGGAGGCTCATCGGCCTCGTGTCCTGGGGGGACGGCTGCGGACGCCCGGGCAGCCCCGGGGTCTACACGCGCGTCTCCGCCGTGCTGCGGGCGCTGGGATGGGACGACGCCGCCACACGGCAGCGCGAGGGCGTCTGACGGCCCCTGAGGGGTCCGCCGGGTACGAGCACGGGCGGCCGCCTCTGTCCAGCAGAGGCGGCCGCCCGTTTCTCGGCCTGGGCCGAGCCGGCTCGTCGTCGGGCGCGTAGCGTCAGCGCTCTTCCTCGGCGGAAGATTCCGGAACGGCCGTGAGCCGCTCCGTCTCGTCCTGTATCTCAGCGGCGATCTTCTTGAGTTCCGGCTCGAACTTGCGCCCGTGATGGGCGCAGAAGAGCAGTTCTCCGCCGCTCAGCAGGACGACGCGCAGGTATGCCTGAGCGCCGCAGCGGTCGCACCGATCAGCGGCCGTCAGCGGGCTTGCGGAAGTCAGAACAGTAGTCACGTCGCCTCTTCTCTAGCTCGACGAGCTGTCGTACCAGGGTCAACATCCAACCAGCCCCAAAACGTTCCCGCTCGTGGCTTTTCCTCGAAAAAACTTTCCGAGGGGCAGGCTGTTGCCGGTTGGCGGCGAATGTGCCGTATTGCGTGTCTGTGTGTCGTACGGGTTCGCGCAGTCGGTCAGTGTCGGTCCCGCCGGCTGGGTTGCCGGTTTGTTCATGAGGACGTGCCCGGAGCCTAAATGGTTCATGCCTCGAAGGGAACGTGATGTGTACTTCACCCCATCGAGGGATCGAACAGGTATACGACGCTGGACTAAGGTGTGTTCGCGACGAGGGTGGCGTTACAAGGGCTCTACCAGGCCTCGGTACCCTCTGACCGGTGAACCGAGCCGCGCCCTTACCCAGCGGGGCCCCATCTGAAATTCAGCGAGGAGCGAACCGCGTGACCGCCGAGACATCCGTGCCGTCCACTGCGCTGCTGGCAGGAGCAGACCGGGACGGATCCAATTACACCGCGCGGCACCTGCTCGTCCTCGAGGGGCTCGAGGCCGTGCGCAAGCGTCCGGGCATGTACATCGGATCGACCGACAGCCGTGGCCTGATGCACTGCCTGTGGGAGATCATCGACAACTCGGTCGACGAGGCCCTCGGAGGCTACTGCGACCACATCGAGGTGATCCTCCACGACGACGCCTCGGTGGAGGTCCGGGACAACGGCCGGGGCATCCCGGTCGACGTCGAACCGAAGACCGGCCTGTCCGGTGTCGAGGTCGTCATGACCAAGCTGCACGCCGGCGGCAAGTTCGGCGGCGGCTCGTACGCGGCCTCGGGCGGCCTGCACGGAGTGGGCGCCTCCGTGGTGAACGCCCTGTCCAGCCGGCTGGACATCGAGGTGGACCGCGGGGGGCACACGCACGCCATCAGCTTCCGGCGCGGAGTGCCGGGCGCGTTCACGGGGGCGGGCTCGGACGCCGGGTTCGAGGCCGGGAGCGGACTGCGCAAGGCCAGGAAGATCCCCAAGGCTCGCAGCGGCACGCGCGTGCGGTACTGGGCCGACCGCCAGATCTTCCTCAAGGACGCCAAGCTCTCCCTGGACCACCTGCACCAGCGCGCCCGTCAGACCGCGTTCCTGGTGCCCGGGCTGACCATCGTCGTGCGCGACGAGTTCGGTCTGGGGGACGGGGGCAGCAAGGGCGAGGAGTCCTTCCGCTTCGACGGCGGCATCAGCGAGTTCTGCGAGTTCCTGGCCAGTGACAGGCCCGTCTGCGACATCCTCCGCTTCAGCGGGCAGGGCAGCTTCAAGGAGACGGTCCCGGTCCTGGACGAGCACGGGCAGATGACCCCCACCGAGGTCACCCGGGACCTCGGCGTCGACGTCGCGATGCGCTGGGGCACCGGTTACGACACCACCCTCAAGTCGTTCGTCAACATCATCGCCACCCCCAAGGGCGGCACGCATGTCGCGGGCTTCGAGCAGGCGGTGGCCAAGACGATGAACGAGGCGCTGCGGACCAAGAAGCTGCTGCGCGTCGCCGAGGACGACATCGTCAAGGACGACGCCCTGGAGGGCCTCACTGCGGTCGTGACGGTCCGCCTGGCCGAGCCGCAGTTCGAGGGGCAGACCAAGGAGGTGCTCGGCACCTCCGCGGCCCGCCGCATCGTGAACAACGTCATCAGCAAGGAACTCAAGGCGTTCCTGACCTCCACGAAGCGTGACGCCGCCCAGCAGGCCCGCGTCGTCATGGAGAAGGCCGTCGCCGCGGCCCGGACCCGCATCGCCGCCCGCCAGCACAAGGACGCCCAGCGCCGCAAGACGGCCCTGGAGTCCTCCTCGCTGCCCGCGAAGCTCGCCGACTGCCGCAGCGACGACGTCGACCGCAGCGAGCTGTTCATCGTCGAGGGCGACTCCGCGCTGGGTACGGCGAAGCTCGCGCGGAACTCCGAGTTCCAGGCGCTGCTGCCGATCCGGGGCAAGATCCTCAACGTACAGAAGTCGTCCGTGACCGACATGCTCAAGAACGCCGAGTGCGGCGCGATCATCCAGGTCATAGGAGCGGGGTCCGGCCGTACCTTCGACATCGACGCGGCCCGGTACGGCAAGATCATCATGATGACCGACGCCGATGTGGACGGTTCCCACATCCGCACGCTGCTGCTGACCCTGTTCCACCGCTACATGCGGCCCATGGTGGAGGCGGGCCGGGTCTTCGCCGCGGTGCCGCCGCTGCACCGCGTCGAGCTCGTCCAGCCGAAGAAGGGCCAGGACAAGTACGTCTACACGTACTCGGACCGGGAGCTGCGCGACACGCTCATGGAGTTCCAGAGCAAGGGCGTGCGGTACAAGGACTCCATCCAGCGCTACAAGGGTCTGGGCGAGATGGACGCCGACCAGCTGGCGGAGACGACCATGGACCCCCGGCGCCGCACCCTGCGCCGGATCAACCTGACCGATCTGGACTCCGCAGAGCAGGTCTTCGACCTGCTGATGGGCAACGACGTCGCGCCCCGCAAGGAGTTCATCTCCAGCTCGGCGGCGACCCTGGACCGGTCGCGCATCGACGCGTGACCGTGTGTGGCCGGTGGCCGGTGGCCGGTGGCCGGTGACCGGTGACCTGGACCCGGGCCCGGTTTGCGGTACGCGGCCGGGTTCGCCGTACGGTGCCCGGCCGCCTGGTGCGGGTCCGATTCCGTCCGCGGCGCGTTACGCGCAGGCGAAGGGGACCGTGCGACCACCAGGGGGCGCGTCACCTGATGGGGTGAAGTGCCGGGGGAAGAAGAGTCGGCGCTCTTCCCGTTCTGTCCATCCTTGGGCATGCAGTCAAGCAACGATCGCCTCCGCGGTGCCGGGGGTGGTCCCGAGAGCGCGGTGGACCACCGCGACGCCCTGGACCGGCCGGCCCGCGAAAGGTTCCCGGGTCCGGGGTACGACGACCCGTGGTACGACGCCCTCGCCTCCGGCTGGGGTGAGTCGTCCGACGCCCGGGATGCCGAGGGGGCGCTGCCTCCGATGCGCCGGGAACCGGCGCAGGAGCCGCCCCGGGCCGCGGCCGACGTGTACCTGGAGGTCCAGCGCAGTGCGGCCTTCCAGGAGGTCCGCAACCGCTACCGGCGGTTCGTGGTGCCGGCGGTCGCCGCCTTCCTCGGGTGGTACGCCGTCTACGTGGTGGCCGCCACGACGGCGCCCGCGCTGATGGCCCGGCCCGTGGCCGGGGCGGTGAACGTGGCGATGCTCGCCGGGCTCGGGCAGTTCCTCACCACGTTCCTGCTCACCTGGGCCTACGCCCGGCACGCGCGGCTGCGCAGGGACCGGGCCGCGCTGGAACTGCGCTGGGACACCCAGGAGCTGACGCGCGGAGTGCGAGGAGGGGCGTCGTGACGGAAGACCACCAGACCCTGGCGCTCTTCCTGTTCAGCGCGTTCGTCGCCGTCACGCTGGCGATCACCACCTGGGTGAGCCGCAACCGGCACGGCTCGGCGGAGGAGTTCTACGCGGGCGGCCGGCTGTTCTCCCCCATGGAGAATGGTTTTGCCATCGCCGGTGACTACATGTCCGCCGCCTCCTTCCTCGGCATCTCCGGGCTCATCGCGCTCCACGGCTACGACGGCATGCTGTACTCGGTGGGCTTCCTGGTCGCCTGGCTCGTCGTCCTGTTCCTCGTCGCCGAACTGGTGCGCAACTGCGGGAGGTTCACGCTCGCCGACGTCGTGGCGGCACGCATGCGTGAGCGGCCGGTACGGATGGCGGCGGGGACCTCGTCGGTCACCGTGTCCGTCCTGTACCTGGTGGCGCAGATGGTGGGCGCGGGCAGCCTGGTCGCGCTGCTGCTCGGCGGTACGACCGATGCGGCGCGGACCTGGACGGTCATCGGTGTCGGCGCCCTCATGGTGATCTACGTGTCGCTGGGAGGGATGCGGGCCACCACCTGGATCCAGATCGTGAAGGCGGTGCTGCTGCTCGGCGGCACCGTGGCACTGACCTCACTGGTCCTGGTGCGCTTCCACGGCGACTTCGACCGGCTGCTGCGCACGGCGGCCGAGCGCAGCGGTCACGGTGAGGCGTTCCTGGCGCCGGGGCTGGCGTACGGCGGGGACTGGACCTCACGCTTCGACTTCATCAGCCTGGGACTCGCCCTGGTGCTGGGCACGGCCGGGCTGCCGCACATCCTGTCCCGCTTCTACACCGTGCCCACCGCCCGGGCGGCGCGGCGGTCCGTCGTCTGGGCGATCGGGCTCATCGGCGGCTTCTACCTGATGACGATCGTGCTCGGGTTCGGCGCGGCCGCCCTGGTCGGGCCGGACGCCGTACGAGCGTCGAACGCCGCGGGGAACACGGCGGTGCCGCTGCTGGCCCTGGACCTGGGCGGCGGCGCGGGCTCCACCGGGGGGACGGTGCTGTTCGCGGTCGTCGCCGCCATCGCGTTCGCCACCATCCTGGCGGTGGTCGCGGGCATCACCCTGGCCTCCTCGGCCTCCGTGGCCCACGACCTGTACGCGTCCCTGCGGCGCCGCCGCGCCGAGCCGCGCAGCGAGGTCGCCGTCGCGCGAGTCGCCGCCGTCGGGATCGGCGCCGTCGCGATCGCACTCGGTCTGCTCGCCCGCGACCTGAACGTCGCGTTCCTGGTGGGCCTCGCCTTCGCCGTCGCGGCGTCCGCGAACCTGCCCGTGCTGCTCTACTCGCTGTTCTGGCGCGGGTTCACCACGCGCGGCGCTGTGTGGGCCGTCTACGGCGGCCTCGTCCCGGCCGTGCTTCTCGTGCTGCTGTCCCCGGTGGTGTCGGGCAGCCCGCAGTCGCTGCTCCCGGGCGTCGACTTCCAGTACTTCCCGCTGCAGAACCCCGGCCTGGTCTCGGTCCCGCTGGGCTTTCTCGCGGGCTGGCTGGGCACGGTCACCTCGCCCGAGGTGGCGGACGAGGCCAAGCACGCCGAGACGGAGGTCCGGTCACTGACCGGGGCGGGGGCCGTGTAGGGGACGGCGGCGCCCGGCCCGGTTCCTCACGTACGGGTCGCCCACGTGTAGCGGTGCTCCGGGCGGCCCGCGTCCCCGTACCTGAGGGTCAGCGTGGCCCGCCCCGTGCGCTCCAGCAGCTTCAGGTAGCGCTGCGCCGTCTGGCGGCTCACCCCGGTGCGGTCGGCGATCTCCTGGGCGGAGAGCGCACCGTCGGCCTGCATCAGGCACCGGCGCACGAGCTCGGCGGTGGTGGGCGAGTGCCCCTTGGGCAGTCCGGGCTCCGTCGGCGCCGACAAGGCGCCGAAGATGCGGTCGACCTCCGCCTGCTCCGCCTCACCGCCACCGTCGAGGGTGCGCCGCAGCTCCGCGTACGCCTCCAGCTTGGCGCGGAGCCCCGCGAAGGCGAACGGCTTGACCAGGTACTGCAGGGCGCCCTGGCGCATCGCCGCCTGGACGGTCGAGACGTCCCGCGCCGCCGTCACCATGATCACGTCGGTCTGGTGGCCCCGTCGCCGCATCTCCTGGACCACCTCCAGACCGGTTCCGTCCGGCAGGTAGTGGTCCAGCAGCACCAGATCCACGCGGGGCAGCACCTCCACACCGCGCAGCGCCTCCATCGCGCTGTGCGCCTGGCCGGCGACGTGGAAGCCCGGCACCTTCCCGACGTACGCGGCGTTCACCCGCGCGACCCGCGTGTCGTCGTCCACGACCAGGACCTCGATCATCGGGCCTCCTCCTCGACGGCGGTGTTCGCGGGAACGGTGTCCGCGGGGGCGGTGAGGGCGGGCGCCGGCTCCGGCTCGGCCAGCGCCTCGGGCAGGACGACGACGAACTCCGCGCCCCCGCCGTACGCCGCGCCGACGGTGGCGCTGCCGCCCTGCCGCTCGGCCAGTCTGCGCACCAGCGACAGTCCGATGCCGCGCTGCCGGTGCGCCGGCCGCTCCTTGGTGGACCAGCCCGCCGTGAACACCAGCTCCCGGTGTTCCGCCGGGACCCCGGGCCCCGTGTCGCGCACCGTGAGCGTGACGGCGCGCCCCTGGGCACGCAGTTCGGCCTCCACGCGCGCGTGCGGCGTCCCCGCGGCGGCGTCGAGCGCGTTGTCGACCAGGTTGCCGACGATGGTCACCAGCCCTCCGGGGTCGACCAGACGGTCCGGCAGCCGCGTCCGGTCGGACACCCACAGGGCGACTCCCCGTTCGGCCGCGACGGTCGCCTTGCCGACCAGCAGGGCGGCCAGGAGCGGGTCCCGGATCCTCTCGGTGATCTGCTCCGCGGTGACCCTGTGATCACCCACGACCTCACCGACGAACTCCACGGCGTCGTCGTACATCTCCAGTTCGAGCAGCCCGAGCAGGGTGTGCATGCGGTTGGCGTGTTCGTGGTCCTGGGCGCGGAGGGCGTCGATCAGGCCACGCGTCGAGTCCAGCTCCCGGCCGAGCTGCTCCAGCTCGGTGCGGTCGCGCAGGGTGGCCACGGCACCGCCGTCGCCGGTCGGCATCCGGTTGGCGACCAGCACCCGCTGGCCGCGGACGGTGAGCAGGTCGGTGCCGGTCACCCGGCCGGCCAGGACGTCGGCCGTGCGGCCCGCGCCGAGTGCCTCCTCGGGGGAGCGGCCGACGGCCTCGGTGCCGATGCCCAGCAGGCGCTGCGCCTCGTCGTTGAGGAGACGGACCAGACCGCCGCGGTCCAGGGCGACGACACCCTCCCGGATGCCGTGCAGCATGGCCTCCCGCTCCGCGAGCAGCCCCGCGATGTCCGAGAAGGCCAGGTCCCGGGTCTGCCGCTGCACCCGGCGCGAGATGAGCCAGGCGGCCAGCGCGCCGACGGCCAGCGCGCCCCCGGCGTACGCCAACAGGCCGGGAATGGCGTGGACCAGCCTGGCCCGGACGCTGTCGTACGCGATGCCGACCGAAACCGCTCCGACGACGGCGCCGTCGCCGTCGCGCAACGGCACCTTGCCGCGCGCGGAGCGGCCGAGCGTTCCGTCGTCGATCTCCATGACCTCGCGGCCCGCCAGGGCCTGCCCGGGGTCGGTGGAGACGACCTGGCCGATCCGCTGCGGGTCGGTGTGCGACCAGCGCACGCCCTGCCGGTCCATCACGACGACGTACTCCGCCCTGGTGGCCTTCCTGATGCGCTCCGCCTCCCGTTGCACCGGGCCGTTCGGAGCCGGCCGGGTGGTGCGCAGCTCCTGCACCACCTGCCGCTGCTGCGCGGTGGTCTGCGCGATCGCGAGCGCCCGGCGCATCGCCTGGTCGTCCAGCTGATCACCGAGGGGAGCCAGGAACAGCCCGGTCGCGAGTACGGCGACTCCCGCGGCGATCGCCAGCTGCATCAGCAGGACCTGGGAGAACACCCGCCGCGGCAGGCCGAGGCGCAGGCGGCGCGCGGGGGGAGTGGGGCTCATGCCCAAGACGGTACGTGGGAGGAGGAGGCGGCATGCCGTGGAGGGGTGTGGCGCGTATCTCGTGATCGCCACCGGCGGCGGGCGCCGTGCGCCGACGGGCCGCTCAGCCGGCGAGCGCCGCCGTCACCGACAGTTCGCGCACCGCCGTGACCCGCACCCGCGCCGGCGAGCCCAGCACCGACGCCCCGCAGCTCTCCGGACGCGGGGGAGCGGACGCGCCCTGCGCGACGCTGACCCGCCAGCGCCGGCCGTCGCGGTGGGCCAGGGTCACCTCCCAGCGCGGTGCGGCTCCGTCCGTCCGCACGACGCGCAGGGCCTGGGCCGCATCCTCCCCGACGGCCGCGCGCACGGCCAGCTCGGCCGCCTGTCCGGGGCGCTCCCACGCGGAGTTCCCGCGGCAGCCGTCGGTGACGACCCGCCCCTCCCGGGCACCGCCGAGGACCTCCTTGACGGTGTGCGCCCGGACCCGGCCGTACGCGTATCCGTCGGGCAGCACGAGCACCGTCGGCGAGAAGCGGTGACCGCCCAGGTGGGTGACCTCCCAGACGTCCCCCGCCCCGGAGGCGGCGAGCTCGGCGGCCAGCGGCCGGCCGAGGAGCGCGCAGCACCGGTCGCGCTTGCCGTTGGTGCACACCAGCGCCAGCGGATCACCGAGGTGGGGGCCGCCTTCGAGCGCCGAGTCGAAGGTACGGTCGTCGCCTCTGCCGAGCGCGGCGAGATCGAGGTCGAGCAGGCGACGGGGGTCCGTGAGCGCGGCGCTGTGCAGCCACACGTTTCCCGGCACGGTGTGGGCCGCGTACACCCGGCGCTCGTCGGGGGCGCCGCGGTCGGCGTGGCGCCCTGGGCGGCGGATGAGCGCGACGCGTACGCCCGTACCCTTCGCGGCCGCCTCCAGAGCGCGTCCCAGCACCGGATCCAGGTGACTCGACGTGAGCGCCTTGGCACCCCAGGGGCCGGGCTGTTCGAGCAGCAACCAGGTCCTCGCGACGGGCGCGGTGCCCGAAACGGGTTCGTCGAGGTCCCGGGAGACGGTTGAGCACGTACTCACAGAGGTGAGCCTAACCTGACTTCCTCCCGGTCGCTTCCAGCCGCGCCTGAGCGTTGCTCCGGTCGTGGATGGGGCGGCACCGGGGCAGGGTGGAGCCCGCAGGACGGGGGGGGCCGGGTCGTCGTTCACTCCGTGCCGGCCGCGTCGGCTCGTATCCTGAGCAGGCAATTCCGTACGTGGGTGTACGCGTCGGCGTACACGTGGGTGAGAGAGAGGTCGCACGGTGGGGCAGCGCCCGACTCCGCAGCAGATCCCGGTCGTCGTACTCGCCGGATTCCTCGGCTCCGGGAAGACCACACTCCTCAACCACCTGCTCCACCGCAGCGGAGGCAGCCGCATCGGCGCCATCGTCAACGACTTCGGCTCGATCGAGATCGACGCGATGGCCGTCGCCGGCGCACTCGGCGACTCCACCGTCTCGCTCGGCAACGGGTGCCTGTGCTGTGCCGTCGACGCCGGCGAGCTGGACGGCTACCTGGAGCGCCTGGCCCGTCCCGACGCCGGCATCGACGTCATCGTGATCGAGGCCAGCGGTCTCGCCGAGCCGCAGGAACTCGTGCGCATGCTCCTCGCCAGCGAGCAGCCCGGCGTCGTCTACGGCGGACTCGTCGAGGTCGTCGACGCCGCCGAGTTCGACGCCACGCGCGCCAGGCATCCCGAGATCGACCGGCATCTGGCCCTCGCCGACCTGATCGTGGTCAACAAGACCGACCGGGTCCCGGATCCCGAGCGCGTGCTCGCTCTGGTCCGCTCGCTCGGTGACCGCGCGGCCGTCGTGCCCGCGACCTACGGTCGCGTCGACCCCGAGTTCCTCTACGACTGCCGGCCCAGTGAGGAGCGGGTGGGACAGCTGTCCTTCGACGACCTGCACGACCACTCCGGGGGAGGCGCGCACGACGGGCATCTGCACGCCGCCTACGACACCCTGTCGTTCGTCTCCGGCCTTCCGCTCGACCCGCGCCGGCTCATGGCCTTCCTCGACGGCAGGCCCGAGGGCCTGTACCGGATCAAGGGCTACGTCGACTTCGGCCCGTACGACACGCGGAACCGGTACGCCGTCCACGCCGTCGGCCGGTTCCTGCGCTTCTACCCGGAGCCGTGGGCGCCCGACGACGACCGCCGCACCCAGGTGGTGCTCATCGGTTCCGGCATCGACGCGCCGGCCCTCCGCGAGGAACTCGACGCGTGCCGACGGCCCGCCGACGCCCCGCCCGCCGACGAACACGGCATGTGGGGCGTCCTGCGCTACGTACCGGACCCGGATGCCGGGGACCCGGGCGCCGGACCTTACGTCGAGGCGCCGCCGCCCGGCTCCCAGGGTGCGGTCTAAGCCGGACCCGTCACCACGGCCACCGTCTTCGGCAAGGACACGCCCGAGCCGTCACGGCGCGGGTCGATGTCCGGGAGCTGGGCAGGAGAGCCGTTCTTCTGCGCGGCGAGCGCGGGGTTGGCGCCCGCCCAGGCGAAGGCCAGGCAGTCCTCGCCCTTCAGGAACCGCTGGCAGCGCACGCCACCCGTGGCACGGCCCTTGCGCGGGTACTGGTCGAACGGGGTGAGCTTGGCCGTGGTCTGCACGGAGTCGTCCAGCGTGCCGCGCGAACCGGCGACCGTGAAGACCACCGCGTCCGCGGCCGGGTCCACCGCCGTGAAGGAGATGACCTTGGCTCCGTCGGCGAGCTTCACGCCCGCCACACCGCCCGCCGGGCGGCCCTGCGGGCGGACCTGCGCGGCCTGGTAGCGCAGCAGTTGCGCGTCGTCCGTGATGAAGACCAGGTCCTCGTCACCGGAGCGCAGCTCGGCGCCGCCGACGATCCGGTCGCCCTCCTTGAGGGAGATGACCTCCAACTCGTCCTTGTGGGACGGGTAGTCGGGCACCACGCGCTTGACGACGCCCTGCTCGGTCCCGAGCGCGAGCCCCGGCGACGACTCGTCCAGCGTGGTCAGGCAGATGACCGTCTCGTCGTCCTCCAGCGAGACGAACTCCGCCAGCGGTGCACCGCCGGAGAGGTTCGGCGTGGGCATGGACTCCGGGAGCTGGGGGAGGTCCACGACGTTCACCCGCAGCAGCCGGCCGGCGGACGTCACCACACCCACCTCGCCGCGGGCCGTGGCCGGCACCGCCGAGACGATCAGGTCGTGCTTGACGCGCTTGGCGCCGGCCTCCGCGACCAGAGGTGCGTCGTTCGCGGTGCGGGCCATGAGCCCCGTCGACGAGATCAGCACCCGGCAGGGGTCGTCCGCCACCTGGAGCGGCACCGCGGCCACCGGAGCCCCGGAGGACTCCAGCAGGACCGTACGACGGTCGGTGCCGAACTTCTTCGCCACCGCCGCCAGTTCGGCGGAGACCAGCTTGCGCAGCTCCGCGTCCGAGTCGAGGATCCGGGTCAGCTCCTCGATCTCCGCGTTCAGCCGGTCCTTCTCGGACTCCAGCTCGATGCGGTCGAACTTGGTGAGCCGGCGCAGCGGCGTGTCCAGGATGTACTGGGTCTGCACGTCGCTCAGCGAGAACCGCTCCACCAGGCGCTGCTTGGCCTGTGCGGAGTTCTCGCTGGAGCGGATGAGGCGGATGACCTCGTCGATGTCGACCAGGGCGGTGAGCAGGCCCTCGACCAGGTGCAGGCGGTCGCGGCGCTTGCTGCGGCGGAACTCGCTGCGGCGCCGAACGACGTTGAAGCGGTGGTCGAGATAGACCTCCAGCAGCTCCTTGAGGCCCAGGGTGAGGGGCTGGCCGTCCACCAGGGCGACGTTGTTGATGCCGAAGGACTCCTCCATCGGCGTCAGCTTGTAGAGCTGCTCCAGGACCGCCTCGGGCACGAAGCCGTTCTTGATCTCGATGACCAGGCGCAGCCCGTGCTGGCGGTCGGTGAGGTCCTTGACGTCGGCGATGCCCTGCAGCTTCTTCGAACCGACCAGGTCCTTGATCTTCGCGATGACCTTCTCGGGGCCGACGGCGAAGGGCAGCTCGGTGACGACCAGGCCCTTGCGGCGGGCCGTCACGGTCTCCACGGACACCGTCGCGCGGATCCTGAACGTGCCGCGGCCCCTCTCGTAGGCGTCCCGGATGCCGGGCAGACCGACGATCCGGCCGCCGGTGGGCAGGTCGGGGCCCGGCACGTGCTTCATCAGGGCTTCGAGGTCGGCGTTCGGGTACCGGATCAGGTGCCGGGCGGCCGCGATCACCTCGCGCAGATTGTGCGGCGGCATGTTCGTGGCCATACCGACCGCGATGCCCGAGGCGCCGTTGACCAGCAGGTTCGGGAAGGCGGCGGGCAGTGCCACCGGCTCCTGCTCCTGGCCATCGTAGTTGGGACCGAAGTCGACGGTGTCCTCGTCGATGGACTCCGTCATGAGGCTGGTCGCCTCGGCCATCCGGCACTCGGTGTACCGCATGGCGGCCGGCGGGTCGTCGTTGCCCAGCGAGCCGAAGTTGCCGTGGCCGTCCACCAGGGGCACGCGCATGGAGAAGGACTGGGCCATGCGCACCAGGGCGTCGTAGATCGACGCGTCGCCGTGCGGGTGCAGCTTGCCCATGACCTCGCCGACGACACGGGCGCACTTCACGTAGCCGCGCTCGGGCCGCAGGCCCATCTCGTTCATCTGGTACACGATGCGGCGGTGCACCGGCTTGAGGCCGTCGCGGGCGTCCGGCAGCGCACGGGAGTAGATGACCGAGTACGCGTACTCGAGGAAGGAGCCCTGCATCTCGTCGACGACGTCGATGTCGAGGATCCTCTCCTCGAACGAGTCGTCGGGCGGCGGGGTCTTCGTGCTACGGCGGGCCATCGCTGCCGGCTCCTTGCTGAGCGTGAACGGTGATCTGACGCGGTCCATTGTGGACCGCGGCACTGACAGCGACCGACCAGGACCCGTCACGGGCTGCCCGGCCCGGCGCTGCCCGCAGGGTACGCCCTCGCACCCGGAGGCCCGCCAACCCCGTTCTCGCTCTCGGCGTACGAGGCACGGGAACTCCACCGGCGGCCCGCACGCTTGCATACAGTGGCAGGACCGGCGGAATTCCGCAGTTCCGCCCGACGATTCCACTGAGGATTTCGCGATCGAAGGGACGTACATGCCCATGGGTCACACGGCCACAGCCCAGGCAGACTCCGGCGGCCTGACAGCGACCGAGCACCGCCTGGCCAACGGCCTGCGCGTGGTGCTCTCCGAGGACCACCTGACCCCGGTCGCGGCGGTGTGCCTCTGGTACGACGTCGGCTCGCGCCACGAGGTCAAGGGGCGCACCGGCCTGGCTCACCTTTTCGAGCACCTGATGTTCCAGGGCTCCGCCCAGGTCAAGGGCAACGGTCACTTCGAACTGGTGCAGGGCGCCGGCGGCTCGCTCAACGGCACCACCAGCTTCGAGCGCACCAACTACTTCGAGACCATGCCCGCCCACCAGCTGGAGCTCGCCCTCTGGCTGGAGGCCGACCGCATGGGTTCGCTGCTCGCCGCCCTGGACGACGAGTCGATGGAGAACCAGCGGGACGTCGTCAAGAACGAGCGCCGCCAGCGCTACGACAACGTCCCCTACGGCACGGCGTTCGAGAAGCTGACCGCCCTCGCCTACCCGGAGGGCCACCCCTACCACCACACGCCGATCGGCTCCATGGCCGACCTGGACGCGGCGACCCTGGAGGACGCGCGCGCGTTCTTCCGCACGTACTACGCGCCGAACAACGCGGTGCTGTCGGTCGTCGGCGACATCGATCCGGAGCAGACGCTCGCCTGGATCGAGAAGTACTTCGGTTCCATCGCCTCGCACGACGGCAAGCAGCCGCCCAGGGACGGCTCGCTGCCCGACGTCATGGGCGAGCAGCTGCGCGAGGTCGTCGAGGAGGAGGTGCCGGCCCGCGCCCTGATGGCGGCCTACCGCCTGCCGGAGGACGGCACGCGCGCATGTGACGCGGCCGACCTGGCCCTCACCGTCCTGGGCGGCGGCGAGTCGTCCCGCCTGTACAACCGGCTGGTGCGCCGCGACCGCACGGCCGTCGCCGCCGGCTTCGGTCTGCTGCGGCTCGCCGGAGCGCCCTCCCTGGGCTGGCTGGACGTGAAGACGTCCGGTGACGTGGAGGTGCCGGTCATCGAGGCCGCCATCGACGAGGAGCTCGCCCGGTTCGCCGAGGAGGGCCCCACGGCCGAGGAGATGGAGCGCGCCCAGGCCCAGCTGGAGCGCGAGTGGCTGGACCGCCTGGGCACGGTAGCGGGCCGCGCCGACGAACTGTGCCGGTACGCCGTCCTGTTCGGCGACCCGCAGCTCGCCCTCACCGCCGTGCAGCGGGTGCTGGAGGTGACGGCCGAGGAGGTCCAGGAGATCGCCAAGGCCCGCCTGCGCCCCGACAACCGCGCGGTGCTCGTCTACGAGCCCACCGCACCCGCCGACGCGACCGCCGCCGGCCCGGACGACGCCACCGACGAGAACGAGGAGGCGGCCAAGTGACCGAGCTCGCCACCATGGAATTCCACCAGCAGCCGCAGGCCGGCGAGCCCAGGCCGTGGGCGTTCCCGGCACCGGAGCGCGGCAGCCTCGGCAACGGCCTGACCGTGCTGCGCTGCCACCGCCCCGGCCAGCAGGTCGTCGCCGTAGAGGTGCTGCTCGACGCGCCCCTGGACGCCGAGCCCGCCGGTCTCGACGGTGTCGCCACGATCATGGCGAGGGCCTTCTCCGAGGGCACCGACAAGCACTCCGCCGAGGACTTCGCCGCCGAGCTGGAGCGCTGCGGCGCCACGTTGGACGCGCATGCCGACCACCCCGGCGTCCGGCTGAGCCTGGAGGTGCCCGTCTCGCGTCTCGCCAAGGCCCTCGGCCTGGTCGCCGACGCCCTCAGGGCGCCCGCGTTCGCGGACGGCGAGGTGGAACGGCTGGTCCGCAACCGGCTCGACGAGATCCCGCACGAGCTGGCCAACCCCGCCCGTCGTGCCGCCAAGGAGCTCTCCAAGGAGCTGTTCCCGGCCGGGACGCGCATGTCGCGCCCCCGCCAGGGCACCGAGGAGACGGTCGCGAACATCGACTCCGCGGCCGTGCGCGCCTTCTACGAGAAGCACGTCCGGCCCGCCACGGCCACCGCCGTGGTCGTCGGGGACCTCACCGGTGTGGACCTCGACGCGCTGCTCGGCGAGACGCTGGGCGCGTGGACCGGCTCCGCCGCCGAGCCGCGCCCCGTGCCCCCGGTGACCGCCGACGACAGGGGACGGGTGGTCATCGTGGACCGCCCCGGCGCCGTCCAGACCCAGCTGCTGATCGGCCGCACCGGCTCCGACCGGCACGACCGCGTGTGGCCCGCTCAGGTGCTCGGCACCTACTGCCTCGGCGGCACCCTCACCTCGCGTCTGGACCGCGTCCTGCGCGAGGAGAAGGGCTACACCTACGGCGTACGGGCGTTCGGTCAGGTCCTGCGCTCCGCGCCCGACGGTACGGGCGCCGCCATGCTCGCCATCAGCGGCTCCGTCGACACCCCCAACACCGGCCCCGCCCTGGAGGACCTGTGGACGGTGCTGCGCAAGCTCGCGGAGGGGGGACTCACCGACGCCGAGCGCGATGTCGCCGTGCAGAACCTGGTCGGCGTGGCGCCGCTGAAGTACGAGACGGCGGCGGCCGTCGCGAGCACGCTGGCCGACCAGGTCGAACAGCACCTGCCCGACGACTACCAGGCCGCGCTCTACCGCCAACTCGCCGCGACGGGCACCGTGGAGGCGACGGCGGCGGTCGTGAACGCCTTCCCGGTGGACCGTCTGGTGACGATCCTCGTCGGCGACGCGGCGCAGATCAGGGAGCCCGTCGAGGCCCTCGGCATCGGTGAAGTCACCGTGGTGGCGGCCGAATAGCGGCACGCGCGCGTGGCGGTCCTGGTGAACCAGCGTCACCAGGGCCGCTTCTTTGTCCGAATTGAGGGAGAGGCTACCTGTCTGCCCTGTGGCATGCGCTACAAAAGACCGGTTGCGTTTGAGCTTCGAAGACAACCGCGTTTAGCGTCTTCCGGGCTGTTCGTCAGGCAGTGCGCCGCACCCGCGGCACCGGACAGTCATCGCCGAGTCCCCGTACGGCGCGAGCCAGGGGAGCCGGGGACCCACCGTAGTCCCTGGGGTGAATCGGGCGCCCGCGCGTGCAGCGAGGGGGTCCGTAGGAGACCTTCCACCTCCGAACCCGTCAGCTAACCCGGTAGGCGAGAGGGAAGGAAAGGACCAGCCTCTACATGGCGTTCACGCGCGCCACCGGGAAGCACCGCCGCCCCGGCCGGATGCACCGCACCACCACCCGCGCGGCGGGTGTCGCCGCCCTCGCCACCACCGGCGTCGTCGGCACCCTCGCGGCTCCGGCGCTCGCCGCCGAGCCCGAGGCCGAGCAGACCGGGCTCACCCCCGTCATCAGCATCGGCGACTCCGTGGCGGACGAGATCGACGCCCAGGCCGCCGCGCAGAAGCAGGCCGCGCTGGACGCCGCCGCCCGCGCGGCGGCCCAGGAAGCCGCACGCGAGCGGGCTGCCGAGGCGGCCGAGGAGGCGCGTGAGGCCAAGGAGCGTGCCGCACGCGAGGCGGAGCGCGAGCGCCTCAACACCTTCGTGTCGCCGATCACCGCCTCCTACGTCTCCACCGCCTACCGGGCCGGCAGCTCCTTGTGGTCGTCCGGCAGCCACACCGGCATCGACTTCCACGCCTCCAGCGGCACCTCCGTGCACTCGGTCGGCGTCGGCACCGTCGTCGAGGCCGGCTGGGGCGGGGCGTACGGCAACCAGGTCGTGATCAGGATGCACGACGGCACGTACACGCAGTACGGCCACCTGTCGTCCATCGGCGTCTCGGTCGGTCAGGCGGTCGAGCCCGGGCAGCAGATCGGCCTCTCCGGCGCCACCGGCAACGTCACCGGGCCGCACCTGCACTTCGAGGCCCGTACGAGCCCCGAGTACGGCTCGGACATGGACCCCGTCGCCTACCTCCGCTCCCACGGCGTGAACGTCTGACGGCGGACGGTACGGCATCCGAAAGCCCCGGCTCCCCGAGCCGGGGCTTTCGCATTTCCACCACCGGTCCCGGCGGGGCCGCTGTCCAAAAAGTATCCATGAAATCCCCCTCCCCGTCGGAATATCCGCTGTACTGGCCTAGAGTCGCTGAACACACGTCAATCGTCGACGTTTCACGGGGATAAAGGCGGAGGTCGGGCATGCGTATTCCGGCGCACTCGGTGTGCACGGCGATCCGGGACGACATCGTTTCCGGTGTCCACGGGCGCGGCAGCCGCCTCACCGAGGAACTCCTGGCCCGCCGCTACGGCGTCTCCCGCGTCCCCGTCCGCGAGGCCCTGCGCACACTGGAGGCCGAGGGGTTCGTGGTCACCCGGCGGCACGCGGGCGCGTGCGTCGCGGAACCGACCGAGCAGGAGGCGGCCGACCTGCTGGAGACCCGCATGCTCCTCGAACCCCTCGGTGCCTCCCGCGCCGCCCGGCGCCACACCGAGGCCCACCTCAAGGTCCTGCGCGGGCTGGTGCGGCTGGGGCAGGAACGCGCCAGGCAGGGGGGCGGCGAGGACCTGCGTTCGCTGGGCGGATGGTTCCACGAGACCCTCGCCCAGACCGCCGGCAGTCCCTCCCTGGCGGCGCTGCTGACCCAGTTGCGGCACAAGATCGCCTGGATGTACGTCGTGCAGGCTCCGGCCGACCCGGTGGGGTGCTGGGCGGAGCACGGCGCCATCGTCGACGCGGTGGCCCGGGGTGACGGCGAGCGAGCGCGGGCGCTCATGACGCTGCACATCGAGCGGTCGGCGCCGGCGCACCGGCTGCGCTTCGCCTCCGGCGGTGAACGGGCGGAGCGTGTGAGGAACCCGCAACGTGCCGTAAACATGCCGAGCCTGCGGCATTAACACGTGCGCCGTATACAAGGACAGGGGAATTGGGAGGGCTGTTTTCCGCTGCCCGTGAAAGGCGAATGGATTACCGGGGAAAAGTGAAACGAAAGGCCCGCCCGGTGTCCGGGCGGGCCTTTCCGGTGGTGCCGTCGGTCAGACGGTCTCGGGAAGCTCCTCGAGACCGTCGGAGACCAGCTTCGCCAGCCGGTCCAGGGCGGCGTCCGCGCCCTCGGCGTCGGAGGCGAGCACGATCTCCTCGCCACCCTGGGCGCCGAGGCCCAGGACGGCCAGCATGGAGGCCGCGTTGACGGGCGAACCGTCGGCCTTGGCGATCGTGACCGGGACGCCTGTGGCCGTGGCGGCTCGGACGAAGATGGAGGCGGGGCGGGCGTGGAGACCCTCGGCCCAGCCGACGTTGACGCGGCGCTCAGCCATGTGATGCTGCCCTTCAGGTGTTCAGGGGGGTCTGATGTTGTCTAGACCACTCTTGTCTAGACCAGTTTCCCACATCGTGAAGCGTGCCGGGACGGCTGTGCGCCGCCCCGTGTGGCCGTCGGACCGCGGCCTCGGCCCGACCTTCCGTCCTCCACAGACTGCCCCGCGCCGCTGTCGTACGCGAGCCGTACTCTGGGGCCCATGCAGACCTCGTCGGACCGGCACGAGTACCCCGCCCACTGGGAAGCCGACGTGGTGCTGCGCGACGGCGGCACCGCGCGCGTCCGCCCCATCACCGTTGATGACGCCGAGCGCCTGGTCAGCTTCTACGAGCAGGTCTCCGACGAGTCGAAGTACTACCGCTTCTTCGCGCCGTACCCTCGCCTGTCCGCCAAGGACGTCCACCGCTTCACGCACCACGACTTTGTGGACCGGGTGGGACTCGCGGCCACCATCGGCGGCGAGTTCGTCGCCACCGTACGCTACGACCGGATCGGCACCGGCGGGACACCCGCTCCCGCACCGGCGGACGAGGCCGAGGTCGCCTTCCTCGTCCAGGACGCCCACCAGGGACGCGGCGTCGCCTCGGCGCTCCTGGAGCACATCGCCGCCGTCGCCCGCGAGCGCGGCATCCGCCGCTTCGCCGCCGAGGTGCTGCCCGCCAACACCAAGATGATCAAGGTCTTCATGGACGCCGGGTACACCCAGAAGCGCAGCTTCGAGGACGGCGTGGTCCGCCTCGAGTTCGACCTCGAACCCACCGACCGCTCGCTCGCCGTGCAGTACGCGCGCGAGCACCGCGCGGAGGCGCGCTCCGTCCAGCGGCTGCTGCAACCCGGCTCCGTGGCGGTCATCGGCGCCGGCCGCACCCCGGGCGGCGTCGGCCGCAGCATCCTCGGCAACATCCGCGACGCGGGCTACACCGGCCGGCTCTACGCCGTGAACAGGGCCTTTTCCGAGGACCGGCAGGATCTCGACGGGGTGCCGGCCCGTCGCCGCGTACGTGGCATCGACGGACCCGTCGACCTCGCCGTCGTCACCGTGCCCGCCGAGCAGGTCCCCGACGTCGTCACCGAGTGCGGGGAGCACGGTGTACAGGGTCTGGTGGTGGTCTCCGCCGGATACGCCGACAGCGGCCCCGAGGGACGCGAACGCCAGCGCGCGCTGGTGCGGCAGGCGCGCACGTACGGCATGCGGATCATCGGGCCCAACGCCTTCGGGGTCATCAACACCTCCTCGGACGTGCGGCTCAACGCCTCCCTCGCCCCCGAGATGCCGCGCCCCGGCCGGATCGGCCTGTTCGCCCAGTCCGGTGCCATCGGCATCGCCCTGCTGTCCCGGCTGCACCGGCGCGGTGGCGGGGTCACCGGTGTGACGGGTGTGACGGGTGTGACGGGTGTGTCGACTTTTGTCTCGTCCGGCAACCGGGCCGACGTCTCCGGCAACGACGTCCTGCAGTACTGGTACGACGACCCGGAGACCGACGTCGCGCTGATGTACCTGGAGTCCATCGGCAACCCGCGCAAGTTCACCCGCCTGGCCCGGCGGACGGCGGCCGTCAAGCCGCTGGTCGTCGTCCAGGGGGCCCGGCACGGCGGGGTGGCACCGCAGGGACACGCCGTACGGGCGACACGGCTGCCGCACGCGACGGTCTCCGCGCTGCTCAGGCAGGCCGGCGTGATCCGGGTCGACACGATCACCGACCTGGTCGACGCGGGACTGCTGCTCGCCCGCCAGCCACTGCCCGCCGGACCGAGGGTGGCGATCCTGGGGAACTCCGAGTCACTGGGCCTGCTGACGTACGACGCGTGTCTCTCCGAAGGGCTGCGGCCGCATCCTCCGGTGGACCTGACGACGGCGGCCTCGGCCGACGACTTCCACGCGGCCCTGGCCCGGGCGCTGGCCGACGACACCTGCGACGCGGTGGTGGTGACCGCCATCCCGGCGGTGGGGGAGGGGTCGGCCGGGGACGCCGCGCTGGCCAAGGCCCTGCGTTCGGCGGCGGCCACGGTGCCCGCCAAGCCGGTCCTCGTGGTGCACGTGGAGCTGGGCGGCCTGGCGGAGGCCCTGTCCGCGGCGGCGAGCACGGCACCGCAGACCACACCGCCCGCCGGCCCCCGGGCTGCCCCGCCGCCCACCCCTCAGGGGGCTTCGCCGACCGCCGAGCACCAAGAGGCCGCCTCTCCCGCGTCCCACGCGCCCGCCCCCACCGATCCGACCACGCCCGAGGCCGCCACCGAGCCGCGGACACCCCCGCCCTCCGTGCCGCTCACGCCCGAGGCCGCCACCGAGCCGCGGACACCCCCGCCCTCCGGGCCGGGCACGCACCCGGCCACCGGTCCCCGGACGCCCCCGCCCCCCGCGCCGGTTGCCGCCGCCGAGCCCGGTGAAGGCCCCGAGGGGCTCCGCCTCATCCCCGCCTACCCCGCCGCCGAACGCGCCGTGCGCGCCCTCGCCCAGGCCGTCGCCTACGCCCAGTGGCGCCGCGACGCCGCCGACCCCGGCAAGGTGCCGGAGTACGAGGACATCGACGAGAAGGGCGCCGCCGAGCTGATAGCGGGGCACCTCGCGCGCGGGCAGGGGCTCACACTCGGCACCGAGGAGACCTGCGAGCTGCTCGGCAGGTACGGCATCCACGTCCACCACGCGCTGCCCGCCCCCACCCCCGAAGACGCCGCGGCCGCCGCGCGGACCATCGGCTACCCCGTCGCCCTCAAGGCCACCGCCCCGCACCTGCGCCACCGCGCCGACCTGGGCGGCGTACGCCTGGACCTGGCGGACGAGGAGCAGCTGCGACGGGCCTACGCCGAGTTGGCCGAGCTGTTCGGCAAGCCCGCGGAGCTGCGTCCGGTGGTGCAGGGCATGGCCCCGCGCGGTGTCGACACCGTCGTACGGGCGGTCATCGACCCGGCGGCCGGAGCGGTGCTCTCCTTCGGGCTCGCCGGGGCCGCCACCCAGCTCCTCGGCGACATGGCGCACCGGCTGATCCCGGTCACCGACCGGGAGGCCGGCTCGCTCATCCGCTCGATCCGCACGGCCCCCCTCCTCTTCGGCTGGCGCGGTTCGGCCCCCGTCGACTCCGCCGCCCTGGAGGAGCTGCTGCTGCGGGTGTCCCGGCTGGTCGACGACCATCCGGAGGTCGTCGCGGTCACCCTGGAACCGGTCGTCGTCGCCCCGCGCGGCCTGAGTGCCCTCAGCGCCTCCGTCCGCCTCGCGCCCCCTCCGGCCCGGGACGACCTGGGCCCGCGGACCCTGCCGGCGTACTGACCTCCCACGGTCCGGGACGGGAGCCGCACGAGCGTGCCGCGCAGTCAGTGCGCCCCCGTAGGATGGACGGCATGGCCAAGACCAGTACGACGACCCAGGGGCTGCGAGCGGCGATCGAGCGCAGCGGCTACTACCCGGCCCTCGTGGCCGAGGCGGTGGAGGCCGCTGTGGGCGGCGAGCCCGTCCGGTCGTACCTGGTCCACCAGGAGACGACGTTCGACCAGAACGAGGTGCGCCGGCACGTCACCGTGCTCGTGCTCACCGGCAACCGCTTCATCGTCAGCCACACCGACGAGCAGGCCGCCGACGACACCTCCCCGACGCCGTACGCCACGACCTCCACGGAGTCCGTGAAGCTCGGCAGGATCTCGTCCATCGTCGTGAGCCGCGTGGTCGCCAACCCGGAGCAGTACAAGCCGGGCACGCTGCCCCGCGAGATCGTGCTGACCATCGGCTGGGGCGCCGTCTCCCGCCTCGACCTGGAGCCCGCCGCCTGCGGCGACCCCAACTGCGAGGCCGACCACGGTTACACCGGCAGCTCGACCGCCGACGATCTCAGTCTGCGCGTCAGCGAGGCAGGGGACGGGCCGGAGACGGTGCGCCAGGCACTCGTCTTCGCCCAGGCCCTCTCCGAGGCGACCGCGGACTCCACCCGCTGATGACGCAGCCCGCAGCCTGGGACACCACCCCGGAACCGCTCCCCGTCGACTCCGCCCCCGTGCCCGAGTACGGTGCCGGTTCGCTCGCCGACCTGCTGCCCACCCTGGCCGCCGGCCTCGGCGTCCCCGGTATGACCGCCGGCATCACCGAACTGACCCCCGCCGACCGGAACTGCGTCTTCCTGATCGACGGCCTCGGCTGGGAGCAACTGCGCGCCCACCCGGAGGACGCCCCCTTCATGAGTTCGCTGCTGAGCAGCTCACGCGGCGGCACGGGGCGCCCGATCACCGCCGGGTACCCGGCGACCACCGCGACCTCCCTCGCCTCCGTCGGCACAGGCCTGCCGCCGGGCGCCCACGGCCTGCCCGGCTACACCGTGCGCGACCCCGCCACCGGGGAGCTGATGAACCAGCTGCGCTGGCGGCCGTGGACGGCGCCGGGCGCCTGGCAGCCGTACCCCACCGTCTTCCGCCTCGCCCACGAGGCGGGCGTGCACGCCGCCCAGGTCTCCTCGCCGACCTTCGAGAACACCCCGCTGACCAAGGTCGCGCTCAGCGGCGGCACCTTCCACGGCCGGCTGTCCGGCGAGGACCGGATGGACCTCGCCGCCGAGCAGCTGGCCGGCGCGGACCGTGCCCTCGTCTACACGTACTACGCCGAGGTCGACGGCGCCGGCCACCGCTTCGGCGTCGACTCCGACACCTGGCGCGGCCAGCTCGCGCACGTCGACCGCCTCGTCCAGCGTCTCGCCGAGCAGCTGCCGCCGCGCAGCGCCCTGTACGTCACGGCCGACCACGGCATGATCGACGTCCCCTTCGACGAGGACCACCGCATCGACTTCGACGAGGACTGGGAGCTCAAGGCGGGTGTCGCCCTCCTCGGCGGCGAGGGCCGTGCCCGGCACGTGTACGCCGTTCCCGGCGCGCACGACGACGTGCTGACCTGCTGGCGCGAGGTGCTCGGCGAGCAGTTCTGGGTGGCCTCGCGGGACGAGGCGATCACGGCGGGCTGGTTCGGCCCCCGCGTCGACGACCGGGTGTACGACCGCATCGGCGACGTGGTCGCCGCCGCGCGGGACGACGTCCTGCTCATCGCCTCGGAGCGGGAGCCGAAGGAGTCGGTGATGGTCGGCAACCACGGGTCGATGACCCCTGCCGAACAACTCGTCCCCCTGCTCGAAGTACGCTCCTGACACCCCGCGAACCTCCGCCTCGCTGCCGAAAGGTGCTCAACCCCTCATGTCCGAGCTGGTCTTCTTCTCCGGAACGATGGACTGCGGGAAGTCGACGCTGGCTCTCCAGATCGAGCACAACCGCTCGGCACGCGGCCTGGCCGGCATGATCTTCACCCGCGACGACCGTGCGGGCGAGGGCAAGCTCTCCTCCCGCCTCGGCCTCGTCACCGACGCGGTGGAGGTCGAGGACGGGCGGGACCTGTACGCGTACGTCGTCGACCACCTCACGCGGGGCGGACGCGTCGACTACGTGATCGCGGACGAGGCGCAGTTCCTCGCGCCCGGCCAGATCGACCAGCTCGCACGCGTGGTCGACGACCTCGACGTCGACGTGTACGCCTTCGGCATCACCACCGACTTCCGCTCCAAGCTGTTCCCCGGCTCCCAGCGGCTGGTCGAACTCGCCGACCGCGTCGAGGTGCTCCAGGTCGAGGCCCTGTGCTGGTGCGGCGCCCGCGCCACGCACAACGCCCGCACCGTGGGCGGCGTCATGGTCGTCGAGGGCGCCCAGGTCGTGGTCGGCGACGTGGCACAGTCCCCCGACGAGATCGGTTACGAAGTGCTGTGCCGACGGCACCACCGGCGCAGGATGACCAGCGCCTCGGCGCGGGCCGGCGCCCTCTCGCCGGACGTTCTGCCGGTCGCTCGCGCCTGATCCGCCCGCCGCCCGCCCCTCGTCCACCGCGCCCGTCCTTCGATCACCGAGCCCGCCCTCGTTCACCGCGATCGGGCCCGCCACCCGCCGGGCCCCGCCACCGGCCGGGCCGAGCCCCGGCCGGGGGACCGGCCCTCCTACGGGGCTCCGGTGTCACCGCGCCGGCCCTGCAGCAGCGAGAAGCGGGCGCCCTCCGGGTCGGCCACCGTCGCCACCCGGCCGTGGACGGTGTCCCGGGCCGGCCCGAGGACGTGGCCGCCCAGCCCGGCGAGGCGCTCCAGGGACTCCTCCACGTCGGCCACCTCGAAGTACGTGATCCAGTGCGGCCCGCGGTCGCGGGGCAGTGCCTGGCCGACGCCGTGGATGCCGGCGACGGGGCGGCCGTCGAGGCGCAGCGTCACGTGGTCGGAGCCGGCGGACACCTCCGGCACCGGATCGAAGCCGAACACGGTCTCGTAGAACTTGGCGACGCCCGCCGATTCGTAGGTCACCAGCTCGTTCCACGCCGGGGTGCCGGGCACGCCCGTCACGGCCGTGCCGAGGTGCGCCGCGGCCTGCCAGACGCCGAAGACGGCGCCCGCCGGGTCGGAGCCGATGGCCATGCGGCCGGCCTCGCCCGCGTCCAGTGGGCCCACACCGATCGTGCCACCGCACAGGCGTACCGTTTCGGCCGTCCGGTTGACGTCGGCGGAGGCGAAGTAGGGCGTCCAGGCGATGGGGAGCTGCCGGTCCGGGGGCAGTTGGCCGATGCCCGCCACCTCGCGTCCGTCGATCAGGGCCCGTGCGTAGGGGCCCAGTTGCTGCGGGCCGGGCTGGAACTCCCAGCCGAACAGGGCTCCGTAGAAGTCGTGGGTCGTGGCCGGCCCGTGCACCATCAGACTCACCCAGCAGGGTGTGCCGGGTGTGTGCCGGGCGTTCGTCTCGTCGTACCGGCCTGCCGACCCCCGTGCGTCGGTCATCGTCACTCTCTTCTCGGCCCTGCGCGGGCCGTGCGTCCGCTTCCGCCTGACGGATTCCGCTCTGACGGACCTTCGCGCCGATGCCGGCACCGGATCCGGTGCCGCGCGCTTCGGCGCGCCCGTGGGGCGGCCCGGGCTGTACGGGTAGTACAGCATGTGCCCGAACCCATACGCCTCGTGATCGGTACTGTCCGGCGGGCAGAGTAGCCCGACATCGGCACATCGGCCACTCGGTACGCCAGGATGGAAGCCATGAACGCCATCATCTCCGCATCCGAACTCGGCGAGGCACTGGCGGGCGAGGACCCGCCGGTCCTGCTCGACGTCCGCTGGCAGTTGAGCACGGCCAAGGCGGCCGGCGCCGCGCCGTTCGACGGCCGGGCCGCGTACGCGGCCGGGCACCTGCCCGGTGCCGTCTTCGTCGACCTGGACAGGGAACTCGCCTCCGCGCCCGGCGTCAGGGGCCGGCATCCGCTGCCCGAGGTGGCGGAGTTCGGCGCGGCGATGCGCCGTGCGGGCGTGTCGTCCGGCCGGCCGGTCGTCGTCTACGACGGTGGACAGGGATGGGCGGCGGCCCGCGCCTGGTGGCTGCTGTGCTGGACGGGTCACCCGAACGTGCGGGTGCTCGACGGCGGGTTGCCGGCGTGGCGGGGGCCGCTGTCGACGGAGGCTCCCGCTCTCGCGGAGGGCGACTTCACCCCGGAGCCGGGTGCTGCCGGGCTGCTGGACGCGGACGGGGCCGCGGCGCTGGCCCGGTCGGGGCTGCTGCTCGACGCCCGGGCGGGGGAGCGGTACCGGGGCGAGGTGGAACCGATTGATCCGGTCGGCGGGCACATCCCGGGCGCCGTGTCGGCGCCGACGACGGACAACGTGGGGCAGGACGGCCGCCTCCGGCCCGCGGAGGAACTCCGGGCACGGTTCGAGACCCTCGGCGCCTCGGCGGACGGTGCGGTCGGCGTCTACTGCGGCTCGGGCGTGTCGGCGGCCCACGAGGTGCTGGCGCTGGCGGTGGCGGGTATTCCGGCGGCGCTGTACGCGGGTTCGTGGTCGGAGTGGTCGTCGGACCCGGCGCGACCGGTGGCCGTGGGACCGGACCCGCAGTAGTCCGGACGTACAGGAGACCGGACCCGCGGCAGTTCGGGCGCACAGGAGACCGGACCGCGGTGGCCCGCACCCGCGGCAGTCCGGACCGGCGGCAGTCCGGACGCGCAGGGCCCGAGCCCGCCGCGAAGCCGACCCACCCGCGGAGGCCGGACGACCCGGGGGCCGGGCCGCACACCCCACCCGTGTGTGCGGCCCGGCCCCCGGGTCGGAAAAGAACCCCTTGGAGCTCCCGCAGATCGGCGGGCGCTCATGGGCGTCGCTTGGGGCGGTCGTCCCAGCGGTGGGTGGTCCAGGCTCGGCGGATCAGGCTACGGATGGTGATGATCGTGTCCGCGAGGTCGAAGAAGGCGTTGATGACGGTCGCACGGCGCTCGTAGCAGCGGGCAAGGCGGTGGAAGGCATTCTGCCAGGCGTGCGTGCGCTCGACATGCCACCGCTGGCTCGCCTGGATCGGCGCCTTCTCACCCTTGTGCGCGATGCGGCCGTGCAGGTTGCGGGCGGCGAGTTCGGTGCGGCTAATGTCCGAGTCGTAGCCGGCGTCCAGATGGACTGTGATGTCGTCGGGCAGCGGCCCGAGGTCGTCCAGCAGGTCCAGGGTCGGCGCGAGAAGCGGTGAGTCGTGGCGGTTCGCCCCGGCCAGGACCCGGCCGAGTGGGATCCCGTAACCATCTGTCATGCCTGAGCGTTTCAAGCCCTGCTTGCCGCGATCGACCGGTGAGGGCCCGGCGACCTCGCCGCCGCCGGGGGCCTTGGTGATGGAGCCGTCGATGGCGATCTGGTCGAGCACGAGCCCGACGATCCGGTCGTAGGACTCCAGCATGATCTGTTTGAGCCGGGCGAAGATGCCGAGCCGGATCCACTCGTCGCGGCGGTTGCGGATGGTGGTCGCCGAGCAGGTCGTGTCGGAGATCGCCTGGTAGGAGCAGCCGAAGCGCAGAAGCTGCAACAGCTTGTCGAACACGATCCGGTCGCTGATGCGGCGGCGGTGGCACCCCAGCGGGTGGGACGGATCGACCGTAGGGCGCTCAGGCAAGAACGCCGCGAATTGGTCCCAGACCGGGTCAGTCAGCCATGATGGAAGCACGGGCACAGGTCCCCCAGTGATCACAGAGCGTCGCAACTCCATGATCACCGGGTCCTGGGCCCGCCTTGTCGCCGGGGACTTCCCACGCCGTCTGTCTGCGTGAGCGCGGCGGATTATTGATGGGCCGCCAGGTGATGGAAGTCCCATAGGCAGACTATGAAGCGGAATGTGCTGTCGCCGTCTACTGCTGCAGCTTCGTGATGTCGCGCCAGAGGATGGAGGCTGTCGCTGGGACGATCAGCGTCGCCGCAGGGACGGGTCGAGCAGCGCGGGCGGGGTGTCGTTCTTCTCGTGTGCGGCGAGGTCGGCGCCGGGGGCGACGATGGCGTCGATCGCGTCGAGTACGTCGGTGGGGAGCTTGGTGTCTGCGGCGGCGAGCTGCGAGTGCAGGTGGTCCGGCGTCCGGGGGCCGATGAGCGCGCTGGTCACGCCGGGGTGCGCGGTCACGAAGCCGAGCGCGAGCTGGATCATCGTCAGGCCGGCGTCGTCGGCGACTCCGGCCAGCCGCTCGACGGCGTCGAGCCTGGCCCGGTTGGAGGGGGTGGTGGTGTCGAAGCGTTGCGGCATGAACGTTGAGCGGCTGGTGGTGATGTCCCTGCCCTCGCGGATCGCGCCCGACAGCCAGCCCGAGGCCAGTGGGCTCCATACCAGGACGCCGAGCCCGTACTGCTCTGTCACGGGCAGCACATGGGTCTCGACGCCGCGTTGCAGGATCGAGTAGCTGGGCTGTTCGGTGACGTAACGGCTCAAGTGGTGCTCGCGGGCGGCCCACTGGGCTTGCACGATGCGGTAGGCGGGAAAGGTCGAGGAGCCGAAGTAGCGGATCTTTCCCGCGCGCTGCAGGTCGGTCAACGCTGACAGGGTCTCCTCGTCGCTGGTGTTCGGATCCCACCGGTGGATCTGGTAAAGGTCGACGTGGTCGACGCCGAGCCGACGCAGGCTGTCCTCCAGCGCGGTGACCAGCCAGCGGCGCGAACTGCCCTGGCGGTTGCGCTCGTCGCCCATCGGCATGGTCGCTTTCGTGGCCAGCACGATGTCGTCGCGGCGCCCGGCGATGGCCTTGCCGACCATCTCCTCCGACTCGCCGCCGCTGTACACGTCGGCAGTGTCGATCAGGTTGATCCCCGCCTCCAGCGCGGCGTCGACGATGGCGGTGACCTCGTCCTGGGTGGTGCGCCCGATCTTTCCGAAGTTCATCGCGCCGAGCGCGAGGGTGCTGACCTGCACACCGGTGCGGCCCAAGGTGCGGTACTGCATGACCGTGTCTCCTCATGGGGGAAGCGTGGTGCATTACATGGCTTGGTTACCGGGTTCCTGCTCTGGCAGTATGAGCAAAACGGAACCTCGTTCCGGAATGATACGGAACATGGTTCCGTTTTTGCAAGCGGTGAGTGGAAGGAACGCGTGGTGAGCGACAGCTGCGAGGGCGCAGGACTGGCGGCCCCGTCTGGGCGGAAGGATGCCCGACGTAACAAGGAAACCCTGCTCGATGCGGCCGCCGCGGTCTTCGTCACGTCAGGAGTGGACGCGCCGGTACGCGACATCGCGGCCAAGGCGGGCGTCGGGCTGGGGACGATCTACCGCCACTTCCCGACGCGAGCGGACCTCGTCATCGGCGTCTACCGGCATCAAGTCGACGCCTGCGCCGATGCCGGTCCGGCCCTCCTGGCGACTAGTTCTCCGCACACAGCCCTAGGGAAGTGGATCAACCTCTTCGTCGATTTCCTGGTGGCCAAACACGGACTTGCCTCTGTGCTACAGGCCGACAACGCCGGCTTCGAGGCGCTGCATGCCTACTTCCTCGACCGTCTCCTACCCGTCTGCACCGAACTGCTCGAAGCCGCAGCCGTCGCCGGCGAGATCCGCCCCGACATCGACGCGTATCAGCTCATGCGTGGCGTCGGTAACCTCTGCATCGGCGCGGACAGCGATCCCCGCTACGACGCACGCCGGATGACCGAACTGCTCATCGCAGGGCTACGCCGACCACACCACTGACCTCGGCGACCTCGCGCGTGCGGCTCTGCCAGGAGGTCGCGCGATCGCCGCCACCCCGGATCGACCGCTCCCCTCGGTCGCCTTCGGCACCACCGAGGAAGCCGCCGCCGCGGCCCTCTTCCCCATGGTCAACAACTACGTCACCGGTCAGATACATCACCATCGACGACGGCGAAACCCTCAGCTGAAACCGGCCACCACCTGGGCTCAGACTCGAGCATGGCGGCAACACGTGCGCAGGTCTGCCCAGTGATCACAGAGCGTCGCAACTTCGTGATCACCAGGACCGGTGTCCGCCTTGTCGCCAGGGACTCCCCCACCTGCCTATCTGTGCGACCTCTTACTCCTGCTTCTTGCGCCGCGTCCCGAACACGATCTCGTCCCAGCTCGGTACCGCCGCCCGGCGGCCCGGCCGGACGCCGTCGGCCTCCGCCTGCCGGTCGGTGGAGCCGGTCAGGCGGTCGCGGTGGCTGGCCACCGAACGGGGCATGAGCACGTCGGCGTAGGCGGAACCGGCCGACGCCGCGGGCGCCGGAGCCTCCTCCACCTCGGGCTCCTCGACGGGCTCGTCCGCCGGCTCCACGGCGCGCTCGGGGACCACCAGGTCGCCCCGGAAACTCGGCACCGCCTCCAGGAGGCTGGTGAGCGAGTCGCGTTCGGCCGAGGCCGTGACGGCGGTCTCCTCGGCAGGCTCGGACGGCGGCGGGGGCAGGCTCGGCCGCTCCCGCTGCTCCCGGTCGAGGGTGCGGTCCAGGGGCCGGTCGCGCGGCAGCCGTGCGATGCGCGGGACGAACGGGAAGCTGGGCTCGGCCGCGGCGAGATCCTCCGACTCGCCGATCAGCGCGCGTGCCTCCGAGTCGACCGCCTGGACGAGCCGCCGGGGCGGGTCGTACGTCCAGCTCGCCGAGTGCGGTTCGCCCGCGACCAGGTAGACCAGCAGGACCTCCCAGGTGCCGTCGTCGCGGCGCCAGGAGTCCCACTGGACGGTGTCCTTGTCGGCGCCGCGCAGCAGCAGCCGCTCCTGGACGGCCTCGCCGAGGGGCGGACCGGAGTTCTCGCCGGGACGGCGGACGGGGGTCTTGCGGGCCCGCTCCGCCATGAAGGCGCGCTCGGCCAGCACCGGACCCTCGAAGCGCCGTACGCGATCGACGGGGATGCCGGCCATCTGGGCGACCTCTTCCGCGGTCGCGCCGGCTCGTATGCGCGCCTGGATGTCGCGGGGGCGGAGATGGCTCTCCACCTCGATCTCGATCTGGCCGAGGCGGGGACGGTCGCCGCGCACGGCGGCCCGGAGCCGCTCGTCGATCGGAAGCGTGTACTCCGTGCTGTCCGCAGCTTTCAGCACCAGCCGTGTGCCGTCATTCGAGACGGCCACGACACGCAGTTCGGGCATGGGGACCTCCCGGGTGGTGCCTGCCGACGTCACGTGCGTCGCTGCTTCCGCTCTGTCGAGTGTGGCCTGCCCGGGTGCAGCCTGCCACAACCTTGCCGAGTTGCCCGGCGTGTCGGGCAGGGGCCCTGGATCGCCGTTATGGCACGGTTACCTGTTCGCAACGCTAAGTGACCAACTTCGTCACCCAGAGTAACTAGCCCCCTCCCGGCGGTCCTTCGGGGTCCCGCACCCCCTGTCGGGAGGCTTGACCCAGGGCTCGCCACAGTACTCCATTCGGGCCACGTGCGTGGATGGGCGCGCCGTCCGTTTTCCGGCAAGGGTGCCGCTCTGCCCTCCCCGGAGCGGTTCCGGCGATCTTGGCGTGGCGTACTTCACGCAATCGCCAGAAACGGAACTAATGGTTTCGTCCGCACGTCCCTTTCTCATGCAGTTGATCGATCGCGTACGGGAAAGGCAGGCAAGGTCCGGGGATGCGTCAAAAGCCCGAGAACGCAGGTGACACGGATGCGCACACGGAGGGGACGCACAAGCGGATCGACCTGAGCGTGCCCCAGGTCGCGAGCAGTGCCCTGGCGGCGGTGGTGGCCGCCAAACTCGCCTCCTCCTTCGGCGTGTACGGCACGATCCTGGGGGCCGGCCTGATCAGCGTCGTCGCGACCTGTGGTGGTTCGGTCCTCCAGCACTTCTTCAAGCGCACCGGCGAGCAGTTCCGGGAGAAGCGCACCGTCGGAGCCGTGCGGGCCGGTGGGCGGACGGCTCCGGCCGCGGCAGTGCCTACGGGCCCGGCCCCGGGCGAGTTCACCGAGGGCACCCTCCATCGCGCGCGGACCACGGGCTGGAAGCGCCCGGTGGTCGCGGCGGCCCTCGTCTTCGGCATCGCCATGACCGGGATCACCTCGTACGAACTCGCCTCCGGCCAGAACCTCGGCGGTGGCCACAGCACCACCGTGGGCGACGCGCTGTCCGGCCGAAACCAGTCGGCGGTGGACTCGGGGGAGTCGGGCAGCTCCGACGACGGGCAGGACGACCAGGACTCCGGCGGGGCCGACGAGACGGAGGACTCCGGTTCCGGGGCCGGCACTCCGGCGGCCACTCCGTCCGGGTCCCCGGGCGGGACCGGCGACAGCACGCCCTCGGACGGCTCCACCCCCGACGACGGCGGTACGGCGTCCAGCCCGACGCCCACACCCGACGCCACGGGCGAGGAGGACGCCGGCGAGACCACGAGCCCGGCCCCCGACGCCTCGGCTACGAGCCCAGAACCCGGCGCACGTAGTCGTTCAGGAACAGCCGCTCCGGATCAAGACGGTCCCGCAGCGCCGTGAACTCGCCGAAGCGCGGATACACCCGGGAGAAGTACTCCGCGTCCCGGGTGTGCAGCTTGCCCCAGTGCGGCCGCCCCTCGTGAGCCGTGAAGATCCGCTCGGCGGCGGTGAAGTACGCCTGGTGGGGCGTTCCCCGGAACATGTGGACGGCGATGTACGCGCTGTCCCGGCCGGAGGCGGTGGACAGCGTGATGTCGTCGGCCGGGGCGGTGCGCACCTCGACCGGGAAGCTGATCCTGAGCCGCGACCGGTCGACCATCGCCTTCAGTTCGCGCAGCGCCTCGACGACGGCCGCACGCGGAACGGCGTACTCCATCTCCACGAACCGCACCCGGCGCGGAGACGTGAAGACCTTGTAGGGGGTGTCCGTGTACGTCCGCGCGGAGAGCGCCCTGCTCGAGATCCGGGCGATCGCGGGGGTGGCGGCGGGCACCAGGCGGCCGACCTGGTTGGCCGCCTGGAAGACGCCGTTGGACAGGAACTCGTCCTCGAACCAGCCCTGGAGCCGGCCCACCGGCCGCGCGGGGCCGGCGCTGCGGTTGTTGCGCTTGGTGTTGGTGCTGCCGGTGTGGGGGAACCAGTAGAACTCGAAGTGCTCGTTCTCCGCCCACAGTTCGTCGAAGTCGGCCAGCACCCGCTGGAGCGGCATCGGCTCCTCGCGGGCCGTGAGCAGGAAGACCGGCTCGACGGCGAAGGTGATCGCGGTCACGACGCCCAGCGCGCCCAGGCCGATCCGGGCGGCGGCGAACACCTCACCGTTCTCGTGCGCGGAACAGGTCAGTACCGAGCCGTCCGCCGTGACCATTTCCAGGCCCCGGACCTGGGCGGCGATCGACGCCGAGTCGCGGCCCGTGCCGTGGGTGCCGGTGGCGATGGCGCCGGACACGGTCTGCTCCATGATGTCGCCCATGTTCGTCAGCGACAGGCCCTCTCGCGCCAGGGCCAGGTTGAGCCTCCTGAGCGGGGTGCCCGCCTCGACCGTGACGGTCATGGCGTCGCGGTCGATGCCGCGGATGCCGGTCAGCAGGTGGGGGCGTATCAGCACACCGTCCGTCGCGGCGATGGACGTGAAGGAGTGCCCGCTGCCGACGGCCTTGACCCGCAGTCCGTCCTCGGCGGCCCCGCGGACGGCTGCGGCCAGTTCGTCGACGGAGGCGGGGGCGACCTCCCGCGCGGGGCGCGCGCGGACGGTGCCGCCCCAGTTACGCCATGTGCGGTTCTTCCCGCTCGTCTTTCCGCTCGCCGTGCGTGTGCTGCTCAACGGTCCCTCCCCGACGCGGAGCCGGCCGCTTGAGCCGGCGGTACCCGAGGAAACCGACCGCGACCGCGACGGCACCGGCCACCGCCGGAACCCCGTACCCGGCACGGGCCCCGGAGGTGTCGATCACCCAGCCGCCCCCGGCGGAGCCGAGCGCGACCCCGACCGCGAGTCCGGTGCTCACCCAGGTCATGCCCTCGGTGAGCTGCGTGCGTGGTACGTGCTCTTCGATGAGGGACATGGTCGTGATCATCGTGGGAGCGATGGACAGACCCGCAACGAACAGCGCCGCGGCCAGAAACAGCAGGTTTCCGACCAGTAGGAGGGGGATCATACTCACGGCCATCGCACAGACGCCCAGCAGCCAGCGGCGTTCGGGCGGCCCGGCGAAGCGGAGCAGCCCGAAGACCATGGCCGCCGTGCACGACCCCGCCGCGTACAGGGCGAGTACGAGACTGGCGGCGGCCTTGTGCCCCTCCTCCTCGGCGAAGGCCACGGTGACGACGTCTACGGCCCCGAAGATCGTGCCCGTGGCCACGAACGTGCCGACCAGGACCTGAAGGCCCCGGGAGCGCAGCGCGGTGCCGCCGCCCGTGTGCTCGCGCGGGTGCGGCTCGGGCTCGGTGGCGCGCTGCGCGGTCAGCCAGAACACGCCCGTCGCGAGGAAGCAGGCCGCGAGCAGCGGTCCGGCCTCCGGGAACCAGGCCGTGGACAGGCCGATGGAGATGATCGGCCCGAAGATGAAGCAGATCTCGTCCACCACGGACTCGAAGGAGTACGCGGTGTGCAGGTGCGGGGTGCCCCGGTACAGGGCCGCCCAGCGGGCCCTGACCATCGCGCCGACGCTCGGCACGCAGCCGATGCCGACACAGGCGGCGAACAGCACCCAGTCCGGCCACCCGTAGTGCGCGGCCGGCAACAGCACGGCCGCCGCGGTGAGCGACACCAGGGTCGCCGGCCGCAGTACCCGCCGCTGGCCGTACCGGTCGACCAGACGGGAGACCTGAGGTCCGGCCACGGCGGCGGCGAGCGCGATGGTGGCCGACAGGGCCCCGGCCAGTCCGTACCGTCCGGTGAGCTGCGAGATCATCGTCACCACGCCGATGCCCATCATCGACAGCGGCATCCGGCCGAGGAAGCCCGCGGTCGAGAAGGCCTTGGCGCCGGGGGCGGCGAACAGGGCGCGGTAGGGGCTGGGCAACGAGGTCTCCGGGAACGGTTCGGTGGAGTTCGGTAAGGTCCGAACGCCGTCGATACAGATTACTCGCCGCTTTGTTCGGAAACACCCCCGCGGAGAGGGGGAGACGCACCGTCGGCACCCACCGTTTTCCCGCTGTCAGTGCCGGGTGGCAGGATCGAGACATGCCAGACGTGCTCGATGCCAGCCCCTACGACGCCCTGCTCCTGCTCTCTTTCGGTGGCCCGGAGGGCCCGGACGACGTGGTCCCGTTCCTGGAGAACGTGACACGCGGGCGCGGTATCCCCAAGGAACGCCTCAAGGAAGTCGGCCGTCACTACTTCCTCTTCGGCGGGGTCAGCCCCATCAACGACCAGAACCGCGCCCTGCTGGACGCCCTCCGCGAGGACTTCGCCGGGCACGGTCTGGACCTGCCGGTCTACTGGGGCAACCGCAACTGGGCGCCGTACCTCACGGACACCCTGCGCGAGATGGTCCGCGACGGCCGCCGCCGCATCCTCGTCCTCGCCACCAGCGCCTACGCCTCCTACTCGGGCTGCCGGCAGTACCGCGAGAACCTCGCGGACGCGCTCGCCACCCTGGAGGCCGAGGGCCTGGAGCTGCCGAGGATCGACAAGCTCCGGCACTACTTCAACCACCCGGGCTTCGTCGAGCCCATGGTCGACGGGGTCGTCCGGTCCCTGGCCGAGCTGCCCGAGGAGGTCCGGGACGGCGCGCACCTCGCCTTCTCGACCCACTCGATCCCCACCTCGGCGGCGGACACCTCCGGTCCGGCCGAGGAGCACGGGGACGGCGGGGCGTACGTGCGCCAGCACCTGGACGTCGCGCAGCTGATCGCCGACGCCGTCCGCGAGCGCACCGGTGTCGACCGTCCCTGGCAGCTCGTCTACCAGTCGCGGTCGGGCGCCCCGCACATCCCGTGGCTGGAGCCCGACATCTGCGACCACCTGGAGGAGCGCCACGCGGCCGGAGCCCCCGCCGTGGTGATGGCCCCGATCGGCTTCGTCTCCGACCACATGGAGGTCCTGTACGACCTGGACACGGAGGCCACGGACAAGGCCTCGGAGCTGGGGCTGCCGGTGCGGCGGTCGGCCACCGTGGGCGCCGACCCGCGGTTCGCCGCCGCGGTCCGCGACCTGGTCCTGGAGCGCGCCGCCGACGAGCGCGGGCAGGAGGTCGCGCCGTGCGCCCTCGGCACGCTCGGCGCGAGCCACCACCTCTGCCCGGTCGGCTGCTGCCCCGCCCGCGCTCCCCGCCCCGCCGCCGCGGGCGCCGACAGCCCCTACGCGTGAGGAACCCCGTGACCGACGTGACGCCCGACCCGTTGCACGCCGAGCTGCTGGAGATCGCCCAGGAGGCCGCCCACCGCGCGGGCGAGCTGCTGCGCGACGGCCGCCCGGCCGACCTGGCGGTCGCCGCCACCAAGTCCAGCCCGATCGACGTGGTCACCGAGATGGACATCGCGGCGGAGAAGCTGATCACCGGCCTGATCGCCGACCGGCGCCCCGACGACGGGGTCCTCGGCGAGGAGGGTTCCTCGACGGAGGGCACGAGTGGCGTCCGCTGGGTGATCGATCCGCTCGACGGCACGGTCAACTACCTGTACGGGCTGCCCACCTGGGCGGTCTCGATCGCCGCCGAGCAGGGCGGCGAGCGGGTGGCCGGCGTCGTCGTGGCGCCGATGCGGCGCGAGTCGTACCACGCGGTGCTGGGCGGCGGGGCCTGGGCGACGGGCGCCTGGGACGGCGAGCGCAGGCTCACCTGCCGGGCCCCGGCGCCGCTGGACCAGGCCCTGGTCTCCACGGGCTTCAACTACGTCGCCGACGTCCGCGCCGAACAGGCCGAGATCGCACGGCGGCTGATTCCGCTGGTGCGTGACATCCGGCGCGGCGGCTCCGCCGCGATCGACCTGTGCGACGTGGCCGCCGGGCGCCTCGACGGCTACTACGAGCGCGGTCTGCACCCCTGGGACCTCGCGGCGGGTGACCTGATCGCACGGGAGGCGGGCGCGGTGACCGGCGGACGCCCCGGTAAGCGCCCGTCCGGAGACCTGGCCGTCGCGGCCACCCCGGCGGTGTTCGAGCCCCTCCAGCGGCTGCTGACGCAGTTCGGCGCGTAGGCCCCGCCCGGAAGGGCCGGCCACGAGCGGCGGCGGCGCCGGGTGGGCGTGGACACCGGGCCGCCCCGCGTACGTCCGGCGGCACCCTCGCGTCCACACCGACGGGGCGGCGCCACCGTCCCCCGCGCGGTGGCGGCACCCGCGTCCGCGCCGACCCGGGGGCCGGGGACCGCGGGGAGGGGCGAACGGCCGCCGTCACGTCCGTCCCACGGCCGGTGCCGGCCACTCCGGGCCGCCCCGCCGGACCGCGCCCCACCACCGCCCGCGCCCCCGCCGGAGGCGACCCGCACGACCAGGCCCCGGCGCTGGATCCCGCCGGGGCCTGGTCGCTCACGGGCCGATCAGACGCTGGTCGCGCCGACCTCCACACCGTGCTCGGCTGCGAGACGGCGCAGGTCGTCGAGTTCTCCCAGCTCCACCTCGACGAGGAACTCGTCCCCCTCGTCGCGGGCCCGGGACAGGTCGGACTCGGTCGTCTGTATGCGCTGCAGAAGTCCTGCGGTGAAAGCGTCCATGCTGCGCCCCCTCGTCCTGGGTCGTGGGTCGGTGGCACGGGGGTGTGCCGTTGGGAAGGGGCGATCACGTCTCCGGTGGAGTGCCCAGCGCCACCCCGCTGGGCGGCGACGGTGCCGGACACCCACGCCCGCTCTGCGGAAGCGGACCGCGGCGTACCGCGCGGTGGCGCGGCACAGGCAGAGCGTGATCGCGGGGTGTAAAGCCGTCCTCCCCCTGCTCCCTTTCGCGGAAACCTCAACCGCGCGAGAAAATCCCGCATTCCCGGTTCCGCGGTGGGGACCCACGGCGGACCGCACCGCCCCCTCACCCGCCTTACCGCCGACTTATGGCCGAAAAGGGCAGGATGGAGGCAACACACCCACCAGCCCCCTGCCCTCGTGCGCCCGACAAGCGCTGCGCGGGTGGACACAGGAAGGACAAGCGACGTGCGCGTACTCGTCGTCGAGGACGAGCAGCTGCTCGCCGATGCGGTGGCCACCGGACTACGCCGGGAGGCCATGGCCGTCGACGTCGTGTACGACGGTGCGGCCGCCCTGGAGCGCATCGGCGTCAACGACTACGACGTGGTCGTCCTCGACCGCGACCTCCCGCTCGTGCACGGCGACGACGTGTGCCGCAGGATCGTCGAGCTGGGCATGCCCACGCGCGTGCTGATGCTGACGGCCTCCGGCGACGTCAGCGACCGGGTGGAGGGCCTGGAGATCGGCGCCGACGACTACCTCCCGAAGCCGTTCGCGTTCAGCGAGCTCATCGCGCGCGTACGCGCCCTGGGCCGGCGTACCAGTGTGCCCCTGCCCCCGGTCCTGGAGCGGGCCGGGATCAAGCTCGACCCCAACCGCCGCGAGGTCTTCCGCGAAGGCAAGGAGGTGCAGCTAGCCCCCAAGGAGTTCGCCGTGCTGGAGGTGCTGATGCGCAGCGAGGGCGCGGTCGTCTCGGCGGAGCAGCTGCTGGAGAAGGCCTGGGACGAGAACACCGACCCGTTCACCAACGTCGTCCGCGTGACCGTCATGACCCTGCGCCGCAAGCTGGGCGAGCCGCCCGTCATCGTCACCGTCCCCGGCTCCGGCTACCGGATCTGATCGACCGTGGCGACGACACCCGCGCCCCCCGGGGCGCCCCCGAAACCCACCTGGGACCCGCGGTCGGCCGCCCCGATGCCGTGGCTGCGTCCCACCATCCGGATAAGGCTCACCCTGCTGTACGGCGGCATGTTCCTGATCGCGGGCATCCTGCTGCTGTCGATCATCTACCTGCTCGCCGCCCAGGCGGTCCGCACCGGCAACCAGCCGCTCTACAAGATCGTCGACTTCCAGGACCTCCAGGTCGCGAGCAACGACTGCCCCGGCGTCACCAACGGCGGCCTCTCGCTGTCGCAGTTCAACGCCGCGATCAGCGACTGCATCGACCACCAGCGCCAGGTCGCCCTGGACCGGCTGCTCAGCCGCTCGCTGCTGGCCCTGCTCGGCCTCGCCGTGATCGCCTTCGCCTTCGGCTACGCCATGGCCGGACGCGTCCTGTCGCCGCTGGGCCGGATCACCCGCACGGCGCGCGCCGTGGCGGGCTCCGACCTCTCCCGCCGGATCGAGCTGGACGGCCCGGACGACGAGCTGAAGGAGCTGGCGGACACCTTCGACGACATGCTGGAGCGGCTGCAGCGGGCCTTCACCGCCCAGCAGCGCTTCGTCGGCAACGCCTCCCACGAGCTGCGCACGCCCCTGGCGATCAACCGCACCCTCCTGGAAGTGCACCTGTCCGACCCGAACGCCCCGGTGGAACTCCAACAGCTCGGCAAGACGCTGCTGGCCACCAACGAACGCAGCGAGCAGCTCGTCGAGGGCCTGCTGCTCCTGGCCCGCAGCGACAACCAGATCGTCGAACGCAAACCGGTGGACCTCGCCGAGGTGGCCGGTCAGGCCATCGACCAGGTGCACGCCGAGGCGGACGCCAAGGACGTGGAGATCCGCGGCGCGCGCGAACCCGCGGTGGTCCAGGGCAACGGGGTCCTGCTGGAGCGGATCGCGCTGAACCTGGTGCAGAACGCCGTGCGCTACAACGTGCCCGAACAGGGCTGGGTCGAGGTCACCACCGCGGTCGAGAACGGACAGGCGGTCCTGGTGGTCACCAACACGGGTCCGGTCGTGCCGGCGTACGAGATCGACAACCTCTTCGAGCCGTTCCGGCGGCTGCGCACCGAGCGCACCGGCAGCGACAAGGGCGTGGGCCTCGGCCTGTCCATCGCGCGGTCGGTGGCCCGGGCGCACGGCGGGCACATCTACGCGCAGCCGCGCGAGGGCGGGGGGCTCGTCATGCGCGTCACGCTCCCCGTCTGAGATCATGACCCCGACATTCCACAGAGCTCCGAGGACGTTCGCTTTGAGCGGAATTTGCAGGCCACCGGCCCGGAAGCCGCCTGTGTGATCGATCACAGCGGAGGCTTTCTCGCCACCTACTCTCCGTGATCATGCACCCTGTCGGAAAGCCGGGAAAATCCCGGTTTTCAGGGGTCTTGATCACGGGAAGTACACGATGAGGCGCCTTTGTAGTGCGGTATTAGGACCGTGTACGGTCCCCATCGCCATCCAACCCGATCACTCATGAGGAGTCCGGTTGGGTGTCGATTGAGTAACAGACCTTGATGTGAGGCAAAATCTCCGCCTCAGGTCGGGCACAAGTCCGGCCTCTCACGCGTTACGTGCGCTGGAGACACCGCAGATACCCAGAGGGGGAGAGCGACCATGGCAACCGATTACGACACTCCACGCAAGACCGACGACGACGTCGACTCGGACAGTCTCGAAGAGCTGAAGGCCAGGCGGAACGACAAGTCCGCCTCGGCCGTCGACGTCGACGAGTTCGAGGCCGCGGAAGGCCTCGAACTTCCCGGCGCAGACCTCTCGAACGAGGAACTGGCGGTCCGTGTACTGCCGAAGCAGCAGGACGAGTTCACCTGCATGAGCTGCTTCCTGGTGCACCACCGCAGCCAGCTGGCCCGGGAGAAGAACGGCCAGCCCATCTGCCGCGACTGCGACTGAGGCGGGGTCGGCCGTGACTGGCTCGACCCCTCCCTGGAAGCGCCGCTTCTCCAGGCGGGAAGCGGACCAAGGACCGTCGGACGGTCCGTACAGCGCGCGTGATGACGAGCGGGGCCCGACCGGCAGCGGGACGGCCTCGCTCGAACCGGTGGACGACCGGGGCAGCCTCCCGGCGACCGCGGAGACGCCGGTACCCGCTGCCCGGCGCCGGGCAGCGGCGTTCCGGCACAAGGCGGGACAGGGAGTCCGCAACGGCGGCCAGCGTGCCAGGGCCGCTCTGGCGTACCTGGCCGACCGGATCATCGAGCTGGCCCCACGTGTGCCGGTGCGGGACCTGGCGACGCTCCGCAAGCAGTTCCCCGGCCTGGGACCCGAGGAGCTCGCCGACCGGCTGGTGGCCGGCGCGGCCAAGGGCACGGCGACGGTGGGCGCGGGAATCGGCGCGGCGGCGATGATGCCCGTACCACCCGCGATGCCCGCCGAGCTGGCCGCCGAGGTCACCGGCGTCGCGGCGATCGAACTCAAACTGATCGCCGAACTCCACGAGGTCTACGGCGCCCGCCCGCCCGGCGGCCTCACCCAGCGCAGCACCGCGTACCTCAACTCCTGGTCGGACGAGCGCGGTGTCGACGTCTCGAAGCCGTCGACCCTCGGTTCGGCCATGAACGGCCACATGAAGCGCCAGCTGCGCCAGCAGATCATGAAGCGGATGGTGCGCAACCTGCCGAACCTGATGCCGTTCATGGTGGGCGCGGCCGTCGGAGCCGTCATGAACCGCCGCGACACCAGAAAGCTGGCCGCCAGAATCCGGGCGGACCTGCGCAGGAAGCAGGTGCCGTGGAGCGCCCTCGACGACCTTCCGGCTCTCGAAGGGCCGCAGGACGCCCTGGACATGAGCGCCCTGGCGAAGGAGCTAGGCCCGGGAGGGCCCGGCCGCCGGGACGACGGGCACTGAACCTCCGTAGGCGCTACACCGCCGCCTTCGCCGCCGTCAGGGCCGCCACCAGCCGCTCCGGCTCACGGGTCGACAGGTACAGGTATGGAGTCGGGTCCTCCGGATCCGTGACCATCACGCGCACGGCCCTCGGGATGTAGGCGCGCAGCAGCAGGAAGGCCCGGGTGTCGGCCTTGTAGGTGCGCCAGGCGCGGGCCTCCTCCGGATCGAGGATCTCCGCCTCGCCCAGCGCCGAGACCGGCACCTTCGCCTCGCCCGCGATCAGCGAGCCGCCCACGACGCGGATGCGGACCGCGCCGTACGAACTGGCGGCCACCGCGGCCACCGCCGTCCCGCCGGCCAGGCCGCCCAGCATCGGCAGCGTGCCGAAGGGCAGCAGGATCAGGGCGAACGCGAGCCCCACCAGGAAGGAGACCAGCCACCAGGAGCGGGGCGCGGTGAGGCGTTCTTCGTACGGGGCGGGGGAGGGCTGCATGAACCAAGCTTGGCACGGTATCGGTGTTCGGCCGACGCGCGGGTAAGGTCTGCGCCTGTGAGTGGTACTTCCCCGGGTCTCCAGCCCCCCGCCGACGCCGTGAAACCCGACCGGCACCCCGACGCGCCCGCCCCCGGCGAGCTGCTCGGCGCGCACTACGGCCAGTGCTTCGGCTGCGGCGGCGACCAGCCCCACGGACTGCACCTCCAGGCGCGGGCCGGTGAAGGCGTGTCGATCACCGCCGAGTTCACCGTGCGGCCCGCCCACCAGGGAGCCCCCGGCCTGGCGCACGGCGGCGTGCTGGCCACCGCCCTGGACGAGACCCTCGGCTCGCTGAACTGGCTGCTGCGCACCATCGCGGTGACCGGCAGGCTGGAGACCGACTTCCTGCGGCCGGTGCCCGTCGGTACGACGCTGCACCTGGAGGCCGAGGTGACCGCCGTGGCCGGCCGGAAGATCTACTCCACCGCCACCGGCCGGATCGGCGGCCCCGGCGGACCCGTGGCCGTCCGCGCGGACGCGCTCTTCATCGAGGTCAAGGTGGATCACTTCGTGAGCCACGGCCGCGAGGAGGAGATCCGCGCCGCCATGGACGACCCCGACCAGCTCCGCCGCGCCCGCGCCTTCGAGGTGAACCCGTGAGCCGTGCCGGCCTGGACGTCCTGATCCGCCGCGTCGACCCCGACGTACCGCTTCCCGCGTACGCGCAGCCCGGTGACGCGGGGGCCGATCTGCGGACCACCGAGAGCCGCGAACTCGGGCCCGGCGAAAGGGCCGTACTGCCGACGGGCGTGGCTGTGGCGCTCCCGGAGGGGTACGCGGCCTTCGTGCACCCACGCTCCGGGCTGGCCGCCCGCTGCGGTGTCGCCCTCGTGAATGCCCCGGGGACGATTGATGCCGGGTACCGTGGGGAGATCAAGGTGATCGTGGTGAATCTCGACCCGCGCGAGACGGTGCGGTTCGAGCGTTTCGACCGGATTGCCCAACTGGTCGTCCAGCAGGTCGAGAGGGTCCGCTTCCGCCAGGTCGCGGAGCTTCCCGACTCGGCGCGGGCCGAGGGGGGCTTCGGGTCCACCGGCGGCCACGCCGGGTGGGACCGTGCAAGCGGCACAAGCGGTCAGGTCGCCGAGGGCGGCCCGACGGGTGGGAATCGATACGCTTCGGTCGTATCCGACCGGGAAGGACAGTGACGTGTTCGGACGTCGCAAGAAGAGGGATGCCGCCGAGGGCGCGGCCGGCGAGGCCGAGCAGGTCGTCGACAGCGTCGAGACCGAGGCGGACGAAGAGCGCGAGCGCGTGCGGCTCGAGCCCGAACCGCGGCCCGACGGGCCCTGGGACAGCACCGAGGTCCGCGACCCTGCCGAGGGCCGGGTGGACCTGGGCGGACTGTTCGTACCCGGAGTCGACGGCATGGAGCTGCGGGTGGAGGTCGCGGGCGACGCGATCGTCGCCGCGACCGTCGTGCTGCGCGACAGCGCCATCCAGCTGCAGGGCTTCGCCGCTCCCAAGCGCGAGGGCATCTGGGGCGAGGTGCGCGAGGAGATCGGCTCCGGCATCACCCAGCAGGGTGGCATCGTCGACGAGGTCGAGGGCCCGCTGGGCTGGGAGCTGCGGGCCCAGGTCCCGGTGCAGCTGCCGGACGGCACGGGCGGTTTCCAGGTCGTGCGGTTCGTCGGTGTGGACGGTCCCCGCTGGTTCCTGCGCGGCGTGATCTCGGGCCAGGGCGCGGTGCAGCCGCAGGCCGCCGGTCTGCTGGAGCAGATCTTCCGGGACACGGTCGTCGTCCGCGGTGACGGCCCCATGGCCCCGCGCGACCCGATCGTCCTCAAGCTGCCGAACGACGCGCAGATGGTCCCGGAGGGGGTCCAGCAGGAGGAGGGCTCCCGCTTCTCCGGCGGCATGGGCCAGCTCCAGCGCGGACCGGAGATCACCGAGGTCCGGTAAGCGCTCCGTACACCGGCGGAAGGGCCGCGTCCCCGACGGGACGCGGCCCTTTCCCGTGTCTGCGGGCGGCGCGTGATCGGGGGACGGCGCGAGGCACCCGCGGCACGTCGCTCCGGAACCGGACGCGGGGTGCCGCTTCGCGACGTGGGCGGGACGTGAGCCTCGCGATACCGGCCCGGAGAGGGTGTCTGGCCGTCGGCGTGCCCCGGTACGCTTCAGATATGAGTGCTGCTCCGCGTTCCGACAAGCCGATGGGCCGGTTCCGGCGCATGTTCGACCGGCTCTCCTCGTCGCAGGAGGACCTGGAGTCCGAGGAACTGCGCGAGGACGCCGACATGGCCGGCTGCACCCGTATCTGCGACTGCCAGGACCGGCAGATCGTCTCGGTAACTGGTACCTTGCGCACGGTCACCCTGCGCCCGCGCGCGGGCGTCCCCGCCCTGGAGGCCGAGCTGTTCGACGGCTCCGCCCCCTTGGACGTGGTGTGGCTGGGCAGACGCTCCATCGTGGGCATAGAGCCGGGGCGCAAGCTCATCGCATCGGGCCGGATCTCCATGAGCCGGGGCCGCCGGGTGCTCTTCAACCCGAAGTACGAACTGAGACCCCTGGGACGGGAGTAGCCGGTGACGTCGCTCGACAAGCCGACCGAAGAGACGGAAGCGGACGACGCCCGGGCGGTGACGGAGGCCGCCCTGTTCGAGGCGTTCGGCGGCGTGCGGGGCCTGGTCGAGACGGTGCTGCCGGGCCTGCTCTTCGTCACGATCTTCACGCTCAACAACGACCTGCACATGTCGGCGATCGCCGCGCTCGCCGTGTCGCTGGTGCTGGTCGTGGTGCGGCTGGCGAGGAAGGACACCGTCAAGCACGCCTTCGGCGGGGTCTTCGGCGTCGCCTTCGGCGTGGTCTTCGCGATGATGACCGACAACGCGAAGAACTTCTACCTGCCTGGCATGCTCTACACGCTGGGCCTGGCCCTGGCCTACATCGTCACCTCGCTGGCCGGGGTCCCCCTGATCGGCCTGATCCTCGGCCCGGTCTTCAAGGAGAACCTCTCCTGGCGCACCCGCAACCCGGGCCGCAAGAAGGCGTACACGAAGGCCAGCTACGCCTGGGGCCTGATCCTGCTCGGCAAGAGCGCGATCCTCTTCCCGCTGTACTGGTGGGCGGACACCGAGCAGCTCGGCTGGGTCCTGGTCGCCCTGAAGATCCCGCCGTTCCTGCTCGCCGTCTGGCTGACCTGGGTGTTCCTGGCGAAGGCACCGGCGCCCATCGACGTGTTCGCGGAGATGGAGGCGGCGGAGAAGGCCGAGGAGGCCAAGGCCGAGCGCGAGAAGGCGGAGCGCGAGGCCCTGGGCGAGGCAGCCGTGGACTCCGTCAGCAGCGGCAGGCACCGCAAGGACTGACGTCGTACGACGGTGGGGCGCCCGGGATTCCCTGGGCGCCCCACCGTCGTACGCGGCCCCGTGCCGCCGCGAGCCGGTCAGCGCGCGGCGTCGCTCCGCCGTGCCGACAGCAGGTCCTCCAGCTGCTCCTCGCGGGCCTGCGCCGCCACGAAGAGCAACTCGTCGCCCGCCTCCAGCGAGTCCTCCCGGGACGGGGTCAGCACCCGGGTGCCGCGGATGATCGTGACCAGCGAGGTGTCCTCGGGCCATTCGACGTCGCCGACCTGGGTGCCGGCCAGCGCCGACTCCTCCGGCAGCGTCAGCTCCACCAGGTTGGCGTCGCCGTGGCTGAAGCGCAGCAGCCGGACCAGGTCGCCGACGCTCACCGCCTCCTCGACCAGGGCCGACATCAGCCGCGGCGTGGAGACGGCGACGTCCACGCCCCAGGACTCGTTGAACAGCCACTCGTTCTTCGGGTTGTTCACCCGGGCGACGACGCGCGGAACGCCGTACTCCGTCTTGGCCAGCAGGGAGACGACCAGGTTGACCTTGTCGTCGCCCGTCGCGGCGATGACGACGTTGCAGCGCTGGAGCGCGGCCTCGTCCAGTGACGTGATCTCGCACGCGTCGGCGAGCAGCCACTCCGCCCTCGGGACGCGTTCGACCGAGATCGCGGTCGGTGCCTTGTCGACGAGCAGGACCTCGTGGCCGTTCTCCAGCAGCTCGGCGGCGATCGAACGGCCGACCGCACCGGCTCCGGCAATGGCGACCCTCATCAGTGACCGCCCTCCTCTTCGGGACCCTGGGCGAACGCCGCCTCGACCTTGTGGACCTCGTCGGTGCGCATCATCACGTGCACCAGGTCACCCTCCTGCAACACCGTCTGCGAGGTGGGCACGATGGCCTCCCCGAGCCGGGTGAGGAACGCCACCCGTACCCCGGTCTCCTCCTGGAGCCGGCTGATCCGGTGGCCGACCCAGGACGCCGAGGTGTGCACCTCCGCGAGCTGGACGCCGCCCGTGGGGTCGCGCCACAGCGGCTCGGCGCCCGAGGGCAGCAGCCGGCGCAGCATCTGGTCGGCCGTCCAGCGGACGGTGGCCACCGTGGGGATGCCCAGCCGCTGGTAGACCTCGGCGCGGCGGGGGTCGTAGATGCGGGCCGCGACGTTCTCCACACCGAACATCTCGCGGGCCACGCGGGCGGCGATGATGTTCGAGTTGTCGCCGCTGGAGACGGCGGCGAAGGCACCGGCCTCCTCGATGCCGGCCTCGCGCAGGGTGTCCTGGTCGAAGCCGATGCCGGTGACCCTGCGGCCGCCGAACGTGGAACCGAGACGACGGAAGGAGGTGGGGTCCTGGTCGACCACGGCGACCGTGTGCCCCTGCTGCTCCAGGGTCTGCGCGAGGGCGGAGCCGACGCGCCCGCAGCCCATGATGACGATGTGCATCGCCTCACACCCCGCTTCCTGCGGGCTGCCCGCCGGCCTCTGTGGATGTCCTGCTCATGTCTCTCTTTCGGCTCGCCTGGCGACACGTCGCGGCCGGTGTGCGGGCCGCAGGGGAACATCATGCCGGTGAGTACCGGCCCCGGACCCTCTCGGGGCCCGGAGAAACCGGATTCCCGCTCCGGCAACGCCCCGGCTTCCTGCCCGCACCCCAACGTAGCGGCAAGCGTCCACGGCCCGCAGGGCGATCTCAGCCCCCGGCCGAGGACCCCCGCCGACCGATGCTGCGGATGCTGGCGAGAGTCAGGAATCCGAGGCCGACGAGCGTGACGGCGCCGCCGATCAGCTCTGCGCTCAGGTGCATGAGACCTCCCAGGGGCGGCGACGCCCGCGAAATCGACGGCATCGGGCGGTGTTTGTCATATGGGCAGCCATATAGACACGCGAACCGGACAACCTGCGGAATCCGCAGCCGCATCGCCTGCGAATTCACCCGTAGGGCAGACGGTGGGACGACCGGGGGTGGCGGCTGGGCGGGCGCCCGTTCGAACGCTTACGATCCTCTGTTGTGTCCAAACTGACCGACGTGCCCAAACGGATCCTCATCGGGCGCGCACTGCGCAGCGACCGGCTGGGGGAAACCCTCCTGCCGAAGCGCATCGCCCTCCCCGTGTTCGCCTCCGACCCGCTCTCCTCCGTGGCGTACGCGCCCGGCGAGGTGCTGCTGGTCCTGTCCATCGCGGGCGTGTCGGCGTACCACTTCAGCCCCTGGATCGCGGTCGCGGTCGTCGTGCTGATGTTCACCGTCGTCGCCTCCTACCGGCAGAACGTGCACGCCTATCCGAGCGGCGGCGGCGACTACGAGGTGGCGAACACCAACCTCGGTCCCAAGGCCGGCCTGACGGTGGCCAGCGCCCTGCTGGTCGACTACGTACTGACCGTCGCGGTCTCCATCTCCTCCGGCATCGAGAACCTCGGCTCCGCGGTCCCCTTCGTCGTCGAGCACAAGGTCCTCTGCGCGATCGCCGTGATCCTGCTGCTGACGCTGATGAACCTGCGCGGCGTCAAGGAGTCGGGCAGCCTGTTCGCGATCCCGACGTACGTCTTCGTCGCGGGCGTCTTCATCATGATCGCGTGGGGTGCGTTCCGCGGGCTGGTGCTCGACGACACCATGCGCGCGCCGACGGCGGACTACGAGATCAAACCGGAGCACGGGGGACTGGCCGGCTTCGCGCTGGTCTTCCTCCTCCTGCGGGCCTTCTCCTCCGGCTGTGCCGCGCTCACCGGCGTGGAGGCGATCTCCAACGGCGTCCCGGCCTTCCGCAAGCCCAAGTCGAAGAACGCGGGGAACACGCTCGCCCTGATGGGCCTGCTCGCCGTCACCATGTTCTGCGGCATCATCACCCTGGCCGCCGCCACCGACGTACGCATGTCGGAGAACCCCGCCACCGACCTCTTCCACAACGGCGTCGCGGTCGGCGCGGACTACGTCCAGCACCCGGTGATCTCGCAGGTCGCCGAGGCCGTGTTCGGTGAGGGCAGCCTCCTGTTCATCGTCCTGGCCGCGGCCACCGCGCTGGTGCTCTTCCTCGCCGCGAACACCGCGTACAACGGCTTCCCGCTGCTCGGCTCGATCCTCGCCCAGGACCGCTACCTGCCGCGCCAACTGCACACCCGGGGTGACCGCCTGGCCTTCTCGAACGGCATCGTGCTCCTCGCCGGCGCGGCCATGTTCCTCGTCTTCGTCTACGGCGCCGACTCCACCCGGCTGATCCAGCTCTACATCGTCGGCGTCTTCGTGTCCTTCACGCTCAGCCAGATCGGCATGGTCCGCCACTGGAACCGCCACCTGGGCACCGAACGGGATCAGGCCAAGCGCCGCCACATGCACCGCTCCCGCGCGATCAACGCCTTCGGCGCCTTCTTCACCGGACTGGTACTGGTCGTCGTGCTGGCCACGAAGTTCACGCACGGCGCCTGGGTCGCGCTGCTCGGCATGTGCATCTTCTTCGCGACGATGACGGCGATCCGCAAGCACTACGACCGCGTCGCCGAGGAGATCGCCGCCCCCGAGGACCCCGACGAGACGCCGAGCGACGACATGGTGCGTCCGTCCCGGGTCCACTCGGTCGTCCTCATCTCCAAGATCCACCGCCCCACCCTGCGGGCCCTCGCCTACGCCAGGCTCATGCGCTCCGACTCCCTGGAGGCGCTGAGCGTCAACGTCGACCCGGCCGAGACCAAGGCGCTGCGCGAGGAGTGGGAACGGCGAGGCATCGCCGTACCGCTGAAGGTGCTGGACTCGCCGTACCGCGAGATCACCCGCCCGGTCATCGAGTACGTCAAGAGCCTGCGCAAGGAGTCCCCGCGCGACGCGGTCTCGGTCATCATCCCCGAGTACGTGGTCGGCCACTGGTACGAGCACCTGCTGCACAACCAGAGCGCCCTGCGCCTCAAGGGCCGCCTCCTGTTCACCCCGGGCGTCATGGTCACCTCCGTCCCGTACCAGCTCCAGTCCTCCGAGGCCGCCAAGCGCCGGGCCCGCAAACGGCAGGACTGGAACGCGCCCGGTGCGGTCCGGCGCGGTCCGGCCCACGACGACCGGGCGAAGGAGTCCTCCTTGTAGACGTAGACTGGACGGCTGTTGTCGTTCGACCCTTTCCGTTGCCGTCCCCGTTCTCTGGAGTCACCCCGCCATGCAGGCAGAACCGAAGAAGTCGCAGGCGGAGCCCCCGGTGGTCTCGCTGGTGGGCCAGGAGTACGAGGTGGAGATCGGCCCCGTCGCCCACGGCGGCCACTGCATCGCCCGCACGTCCGAGGGACAGGTGCTGTTCGTCCGGCACGCGTTGCCCGGTGAGCGCGTCGTGGTCCGGGTCACGGAGGGCGAGGAGGGGTCCCGCTTCCTCCGCGCGGACGCGGTGGAGATCCTGGACGCGTCCAAGGACCGCATCGAGGCCCCGTGCCCCTTCGCCGGCCCCGGCCGCTGCGGCGGCTGCGACTGGCAGCACGCCAAGCCGGGCGCCCAGCGCCGCCTGAAGGGCGAGGTCGTCGCCGAGCAGCTGAAACGCCTCGCGGGCCTCACCCCCGAGGAGGCCGGCTGGGACGGCACGGTGATGCCGGCCGAGGGCGACAAGCTGCCCGCCGGCCAGGTCCCGTCGTGGCGCACGCGCGTGCAGTACGCCGTGGACGACGAGGGCAACGCGGGCCTGCGCAAGCACCGCTCGCACGAGGTCGAACCGATCGACCACTGCATGATCGCCGCCGAGGGCGTCAGCGAACTGGGCATCGAGCAGCGCGACTGGATCGGCATGGCCTCGGTGGAGGCGATCGCCGCGACGGGATCGCAGGACCGCATGGTGATCCTGGAACCGCGGCCCGGCGCCCGTCTCCCGCTCGTCGAACTGGACAAGCCCGTCTCGGTCATGCGGGTGGAGGAGAAGGACGGCGGCGTCCACCGCGTCCACGGCCGCGCCTTCGTCCGCGAGCGCGCCGACGACCGCACCTACCGGGTCGGCTCCGGCGGCTTCTGGCAGGTCCACCCCAAGGCCGCCGACACCCTGGTCCGCGCGGTCATGCAGGGCCTGCTGCCCCGCAAGGGCGACATGGCCCTCGACCTCTACTGCGGCGTCGGTCTCTTCGCCGGCGCTCTGGCCGACCGGGTCGGCGACAAGGGCGCGGTTCTCGGCATCGAGTCCGGCAAGCGCGCCGTCGAGGACGCCCGCCACAACCTCGCCGCCTTCGACCGCGTCCGCATCGAACAGGGCAAGGTGGAGTCCGTCCTTCCGCGGACCGGCATCGACGAGGCCGACCTCATCGTCCTCGACCCGCCGCGCGCCGGAGCGGGCAGGAAGACGGTGCAGCACCTCGCGTCCCTGGGCGCGCGGCGGATCGCCTACGTGGCGTGCGACCCGGCGGCGCTGGCCCGGGACCTGGGGTACTTCCGGGACGGGGGGTACCGGGTGCGGATGCTGCGGGTGTTCGATCTGTTTCCGATGACGTCGCATGTGGAGTGTGTGGCGATTCTTGAGCTCGCAGCAAAGGGCAGCTGACCTGCTGATTTTCTGATTCCCCAGGTTGCGGGCGGGTCGTGCCGACATGTTTCCGTAGGTTCACCGCGTGGAGCATGCTGTAGGTTCCTGCCACACGTCTCACCTGCGGTTCCGCAGCAGAGGTGTGAGGCGAGAACGCTCGGCCTCAACTCCGTAAGGGACGGGTTCGGGAAATGTCTTGACGCTCGTTCGACGCTGTTTCTGACGGAGCGTGACAGGGCCTGCTTCATTTCCCGGTAGTCGTGCTCGATGCGCCAGCGGAGCTTGGCGAGCTGGACCGGGGTGGTCAGTGGGGTGTCGGCGGGCAGGTCGGAGAGCCAGAACCGGACCGGCTCGGTCTCGTCGCCCGCCTGCGCTCGGCCAGGGCCACCGCCCGGGGGATCGCCTGGCTGCAGGCCGCCGAGACCAGGGCAGGGATACCCGCAGCCCGCGCGGGCGGACGCGACCTGCCCGGCCTGGTCCTGGACCTCGACGCCACCCTGGTCACCTGCCACTCCGAGGAAGAGCAGGCAGCGACGACCTACAAGCGCGGCTTCGGCTACCACCCGCTGCTGTGCTTTTTGGACAACACCGGCGAAGCCCTGGCCGGAGTCCTCAGGCCCGGCAACGCCGGCGCCAACGTCCTGCCGAGTCGATGCCGGCCAGCAGGCGCCAGGCGGTCGGGCCGGAGGCGACGGGGCCGACCACCTCTGCCTGATCGCGCAGCAGGGTCAGGTCCGCTATCGCCCCGCCGCCCTCGGCGAGCAGGACCGCGAAATCGACCGCGATCCGGCCGGGATCGTGCCCGGTGCCACGCGGCCGCAACCGGCGCAATGCATTCATGAAGGCGCTGGTCAGACCAGTGACATCGGCGTGATCGGCCAGCAGACGGGATCCGGCGTGGCTGACCCCCCCGTGACCGTCGGCCGACACGACGAGCTTGGGACGCGACCGGACAGGCCGCACGCAGAAAGTGCCTTCCCGCTGTGATGACAGAGGCCTTGGACAAGCGTCATCAGAAGGCACTTTCGCTTTTCCGACCAAGACTCGGACACCGCGGCAAGTGAAACGCCCAGGCTGGACCGGGTGAATGGGGACGCCCGAGTTCCGGCGCTTCGGCGCGTCACCGCTCAGGGCGTCTGCCAGCTGTGCGGGGGGTGGAAAGGGCGGGGGCGCCAGGAGGTGGTGCCGGGGGTGGACGCCTGCGCATCGACGTCGGCCCGGGTGGCACGGCTGAGCAGCAGAGCCGCGAGGGCGGCCAGTTCCTCGTCCGTGGCTTGGCCCTTCTCGACGCGGATGGGAAGCGGGGGAGTGAGCATGGGACCTCCGTCACTGTGGGGCGGCCGTGCCGTCACTGAGGGGGGTTGCCGTGCTTGCGGGCGGGGTGGTCGGCGTGCTTGGTGTGCAGCATCGCCAGTGAGCGGATGAGGACCTCGCGGGTGTCGGCGGGGTCGATGACGTCGTCGACGAGGCCGCGCTCGGCCGCGTAGTAGGGGTGCATCAGTTCCGCCTTGTACTCCTTGACCAGCTCGGCCCGCATGGCTTCGGGGTCCTCGGCCTCGGCGATCCGGCGGCGGAAGATGACGTTGGCCGCGCCCCCGGCGCCCATGACGGCGATTTCGTTGGTGGGCCAGGCATAGGTGAGGTCGGCGCCGATGGACTGGCTGTCCATGACGATGTAGGCGCCGCCGTAGGCCTTGCGCAGGATCAGGGAGATCCGCGGCACCGTGGCGTTGCAGTACGCGTACAGCAGTTTGGCGCCGTGGCGGATGATGCCGCCGTGCTCCTGGTCGACGCCGGGCAGGAACCCGGGGACGTCCAGGAGGGTGACGATCGGGATGCTGAAGGCGTCGCACATCTGCACGAAGCGGGCGGTCTTCTCGCTGGCCTCAATGTCCAGGACGCCGGCGAGCACTCTGGGCTGGTTGGCGACGACGCCCACCACCTGCCCGCCGAGACGGGCCAGCGCGCAGATGATGTTGCGCGCCCAGCGCTCGTGGACCTCCAGGTACTCGCCGTCGTCGACGATCTCCTCGATGACCTCCGCCATGTCGTAGGGCCGGTTGCCGTCCGCCGGGACCAGGTCGGCGAGGGTGTCGCAGCGACGGTCGTGCGGGTCGTCGCACGGCACCGCGGGCGGGTTCTCCCGGTTGTTCCGCGGGAGCAGGGACAGGAGGTAGCGGACCTCCTGGATGCAGGTCTCCTCGTCGTCGTGGGCGAAGTGGCAGACGCCGCTGGTCTCGGCGTGCACGTCCGCGCCGCCGAGGCCGTTCTGGGTGATCTCCTCACCGGTGACCGCCTTGACGACGTCCGGTCCGGTGATGAACATCTGCGACGTCTCGCGGACCATGAACACGAAGTCGGTGAGTGCGGGGGAGTAGGCGGCACCTCCGGCGCACGGGCCGAGCATCACCGAGATCTGCGGGATGACGCCGGACGCCCGGGTGTTGCGCTGGAAGATGCCGCCGTAGCCGGCGAGCGCGGTGACGCCCTCCTGGATGCGGGCGCCGGTGCCGTCGTTGAGGGAGACCAGCGGTGCGCCCGCCGCGATGGCCATGTCCATGATCTTGTGGATCTTCGTCGCGTGGGCCTCGCCCAGCGCGCCGCCGAAGATCCGGAAGTCGTGGGCGTAGACGAACACCGTGCGGCCCTCCACCGTGCCCCAGCCGGTGATCACACCGTCCGTGTACGGCTTCCTGGCCTCCAGGCCGAATCCGGTCGCCCGGTGTCGGCGCAGCTGCTCGACCTCGCGGAACGAGCCCTCGTCCAACAGCAGGCCGATGCGCTCGCGCGCGGTCAGCTTGCCCTTGGCGTGCTGCGCCCGCGTCGCCTTCTCACTAGGGCCGGCCAGTACCTGGCGGCGTATCCCGGCCAGCTCCGCGACGTGGGACCTCATGTCTCCCCCTGATGGGACGGGATGTCAGTTGCCGAGCCGACGCAGACCGTTCATCTGGAGCACGGCGAAGGCCGCGACGACGGCCGCTTGGAGCGGGGTCCACACCGTGCCGACGGTGTTCGGGTCCAGCCAGCCGAAGACCACGGCGGTCACGCTCGCGACCGCCCACAGCAGGTTCGCCTCGATGACCACCTTGGTGGCCGCGGTGGACGGCACCGGACGGCTGGCCAGCACAGCGACCAGTGCGCCGTAGACGGTGAGGAACACGCCGATGCCGCGGAGGAAGCCGGTGTCGAGGCCGAGCAGGTCCCCCACCGGGCCGGCGGCGAACAGGTAGATGAGGCCGTTGCCGCCGGTCACGACGGCGTCGAGGCCGAGGAAGAGACGTAACGGACGCGCGGCCTCCGCGCGCCCTTGGGTCGTCACGGCGCGGGCCGGCGACTGGCTCGTGGTCATGTGGTTCTCCAAAGGTCGAGGGGCGGTTTCCACTTCCGATCCGGATCGTTACAGGCAGTGCTGACCAGCGGCTGACGTGCCGCTTACGCGCGGCGTCGGGACCGGTGGCGTCAGGTGAGCTGGAGCAGGGGAGCGCGCACGTCACCGGACAGGGCCGGGTCGTGGGACAGGATGGCGCTCTCGACCTGCCGCAGCGCGGGGGACGGCTCGATGCCGAGTTCGTCGGCGAGGTGGCGGCGCATACGGCGGAACACATCCAGGGCGTCGGCCTGGCGGCCCGCGCAGTACAGGGCGATCATCAGCTGCTCGCAGAAGCGTTCCCTGAGCGGGTGGCTCGTGTGGGTCTCGGCGAGTTCGGCCAGGACGGCGGCGTGCCGGCCGAGCCGCAGCTCGGCGTCGAAGCGGAGCTCCATGGCCCGCATGCGGTATTCCTCGTAGCGGGCGCCGGCGAGTTGGCACAGGGTGCCGCCGGTGAAGCCGCCGAAGACCGGCCCCCGCCACATGGCCAGGGCCTGTCTCAGTAACCGGGCCGCCTCCTCCGGTGAGCCAGAGCCGAGGGTCTCGGCCTGGCGGACCGCCCTGACGAACTCGGCGGCGTCCAGCTCCCCCTCATTGACCGTCAGGCGGTAGCCCGAGGGGTGGATGGTGACGCGCGAGGTGCTGCGGTCGGGCTCCAGGCCGCGCAGTTTACGGCGCAGCCGGCTGACATGGGCCTGCAGGGCGTTGGCCTGGTTGTCCGGGGCGCCCTCGCCCCACATCTCCTCGACCAGCGCCTCACCGGAGACCGACTGGCCCTCGCTGACCAGCAGCGTCTGGACCAGGGTCCGTTGCAGATCGCCGGAGATCTCGGCCGGTCCCGACGCGGTGCGGATCTGCAGTGCCCCGAGGATCGAGAACCTCAGCATGTTTCCCCCTTGGCGATCAGTGCGGCAGAGAGTGGTCGGGGGGCCGGTCGCGGCGGTCCGTCTCTGCGGCCGAGGCCGCGTGGCGGTCTCCCGGCCGGTCTCCGTCACGGGGTTTCCTCCCGACTCCATCCTGGCACAGAATAATTCCTTTGGGAAGGTATTTTTCTGCTGCACGAGTCCGAGTCATGCCGACAAGGGCGCTGACCTGTGCGGTTGCCGGACGACGGAGGTCAAGCGGAAGGAGTGGTGGTGGATGCGGACGTGTCTGCGCCCCGGCGCACCGCCCAGTGCCGGGCGGTGCGCCGGGGCGCGTGTGTCCGTCGGCGCGGGGGGTCGCCGACGGTGCGTGCGGCACCGGGGCCGCGCGGCCGGTGGGGCGGGGCCGCGCCGGAAGCCGGGTGCCGGGGCGTATACGACGAGCGGAGAGGGCAGGATTCGAACCTGCGTGGGCTTTGTGGGCCCGACCGTGAGATTGCTCTCTGGTCCCCGATAGGCCGCTCCGGGCACCTCTCCTTGTGTGGCCGTTGGTGCGTGGCCGTTTTCGCGGAGAGGGCAGGATTCGAACCTGCGTGGGCTTTGTGGGCCCGACCGTGAGATTGCTCTCTGGTCCCCGATAGGCCGCTCCGGGCACCTCTCCTTGTTCCCGGCTTCCGGTCTCCCGTGCCGTTCACGAGAACAACATTGGCAGGGAGGCCTGACAAAGCGCTGACGTTTCTCTGACTCGATCTGGGAATTCCCGTCCGGTCTTTTCCCGCACCTGCCCTCGATGCTCTACTCGGAACGACGGAAAACGCTCCCGAAAGGGGAAAACAATGACCGTGACCGCCATGGAAACCCCGGTTCTCGAGGCGATACGCACCCATACGTCAACCGAGAACCCCAGCGCGTTCCTGGGCCTCAACAGCGGAAACGACGTCTTCACACTGGCCGGTGCCGACGGCGTCGTCGTATACCGCCGCACGGGTCGGTTCGCCGTTCAGTTCGGCGGCCCCTTCGCCGCCCCCGACGACTACGACCCTCTCCTGGAGGCCTTCCGCCGGCACGTCCGCGACGAGGGCCGCACCCTGGTCGCCATCCAGCTCCAGCGCGCCGACGCCGAGCACTACGCCCGACGCGGCTTCACCGTCAACCAGGTCGGCGCCTCCTGGGCCGTCGGCCTGCCGGACTTCACACTGCGCGGCACCCGCTTCATGCAGCTGCGCAACAAGATCTCCCGGGCCCGCCGCAACGGCCTGGTCGTCCAGGAGGTCTCCGCCGACGACTGGCAGGACGCGATCGCCGCCATCGACCGGGCCTGGCTCGGTTCCAAGGGCGGCGCCCAGCAACTGGAGTTCCTGGTCGGCCAGATCGGGGGACCGGCCCAGGCACACCGCCGGCTGTTCACCGGCACCATCGACGGCAGCCCCGTGGCGTACATCTCCTACTCGCCGGTGTACGGCGGCCGGGCCGGCTGGATGCACGACCTGAGCCGGCGCGTCCCGGACAGCTCCCCGGGACTGATGGAGGCCATCAACGCGACCGCCGCCGAGGTGTTCCGTTCGGAGGGCGTCGAGTGGCTGCACTTCGGCTTCACCCCGTTCACCGGCCTCGACGCCGGCCACGAGATCGACGGCCACAGCCCGGCGTTCCAGTGGCTGATGCACGCCCTGTGGGCCGAGGGGGCCGCGCTGTACCCGGCGCAGACCCAGCTGTCGTACAAGCAGAAGTGGGCTCCGGACGTGGTCATCCCGGAGTACGTCGCCTTCGACGGCCCGCAGGCCTCGCTGGCGTCCTTCGCCCACGTCTTCCGTGCCTGCAAGGCGTTCTGACGAGCCGTCATCCGCCACGCCCGCAGCGGGGCACTCCGGACCGACCGTGCCCGCAGCGGGGCGCGGCGTCGCGGCGCGCCGCGGGGCGCCCTCCCCGCACCGCCCTCACGCACCACCCGTCTTCCGGAACAGGAGAACCAGCGATGAGCGACAACGGACCCGACACCAGCACCGAAGTCCTCCAGCACACCGTGGTCGAGCGGCTGATGGCCGTCATCGGCGCGCCCGACGACGAGGAAGTGGCGCGCGACGCGGACGCCGCCGTCCTGGCGCTCGACGAACGGCTGCGCGCCGAGTCCGCCGCCTGACGGCCACCGCCGATCAGACCGGCATCAGTGGCACATCAGCGCGGCGCAGCACGCTGGACACGTGTTCGTCCGGTGGTCCCCCGGCGGAGTACCGCACTGTGCTCCGGCGTTCCCGGACCGCCGGGCGGGCACGCCCGCGCGTTCCCGACCGCCCGCGGGAGCACTGTCGACTCGCGGCGCCCGCAGGTCCGCGGGGCAGCGGCGCCGCCGCCCGAACGGGGCACTTCTCCCAAGGAGAGCAACGCATGCAGCGTCCGCACACACAAGAAGCCGGGGCAGCAGCCGCCTCCGCGGCCGGTCCGCGCACCGGCGCCTCGGCGACGTTCGCCGAGCTTCTCAAACGCGTCAAGGCGGAAGGTCTCCTCGACCTCGACCCGCGCTACTACGTGGGCCGTCTCGCGCTCAACACCACCCTGCTGCTGATCGGATTCGCCGCGTTCTTCGCCCTGGGCGACTCCTGGTGGCAGCTGCTGACGGCCCTGTGGATGGGGCTGTGCGGCGGCCAGTCGGCGTTCATGTGGCACGACGCCGGACACAAGGCCATGTTCCGCAGCAAGAAGGCCGCCTCCGCCGTCGGCTACATCCACGCCAACCTCGTCAACGGGGTCAGCTACGGCTGGTGGGTCAACCACCACAACCGGCACCACAGCAACCCCAACCACCTGGACAAGGACCCGGACATCGGCCGGCGCACTGTCATCTTCGACGTCAAGCAGTACCCCAGCCGGCGGGGCACGCAGAAGTTCGTCGTGCGCCACCAGAGCGTGCTGTTCTTCGTGCTGCTCGTCCTGGAGGGCTTCAAGATGCTCCGGACGGCCGTGGTGTCCATCGCGCAGGGCAAGACCAAGCGGCCCGTGCTGGAGTCGTTCCTGGTCGTGCTGCGCGCCGCGGTCTACTGCGCCCTGGTCTTCACGGTTCTCTCGCCGGTCCTCGCCGTCGCGTTCATCCTCGTGCAGCACGCCGCCCTGGGCGTCTACTTCGGCATGATCTTCGCCCCGAACCACAAGGGCATGGACGTCCGCGACGGCGAGGAGGAGACCCTGGACTGGCTGGAGCGCCAGGTCCTCACCTCCCGCAACATCCGCCCGAACCCGGTGGTCGACTTCCTCTACGGCGGCCTCAACTACCAGGTCGAGCACCATCTGTTCCCGGCCATGCCGCAGAAGCACCTGCCGCGCGCCCGGGAACTGACCCGCGCCTACTGCGCCGAGCGCGGGGTGCCGTACCACGAGGTCGGCTTCTGGACGTCCTACCGGGAGGTCGCCTCCTACCTGCACGAGGTCAGTGAGCCGGTGCGGGCCGGGACCGTGGAGGAGGAGATCAGGCGCCGGGCGGCCCAGGCGGCCTGACCCGGCCCGCGCCCCTCGGTCGCCGCCGGTCCGGGACCCCCCCCACGCTCCGGTCCTGCACGGCCCCGCACCCCACGCGTCCACAGCCCCGGCCCCCGGGCCGCACGCCCGGGCCCGCCGTCGGCCCGGGCGGTTCCCTCACCGGAGTCCCTGAGAACCAGGAGTCCAAGGAGAGCCTCCCCATGTCCCAGACCACCACGGTGGCGGGCGGTGTCACCGCCCCCGCCGCGATCGGGGTCCGCCTGGACCGCATGCCGATCACCCCGATGCACCGAAGACTCACCATGGTCATCGGCATCGGTCTGCTCTTCGACACGTTCGAGAACAACCTCTCGGGCACCATCGCCAAGGTGCTCCAGAGCGACTTCGCCTTCGGGGCGACCGAGCTCAAACTCGTCCTGGCCTCGGTGTTCATCGGCCAGTTCATCGGCTCGCTGGTGCTCGGCCGGATCGCCGACCGGTTCGGCCGGCGCCGGGCCTTCCTGATCAACCTCGCCATCTACTCGGGCTTCTCCCTGCTGGGCGCCTTCTCGCCGAACGCCGCCTGGCTGATCGTCACCCGCTTCATGGCCGGCATCGGCATCGGTGCCGAACAGGTGCTCTCCGACTGCTACCTGGCCGACGTGCTGCCCGCCAAGCGGCGCGGCCGGTACATCGCCTGGGCCTACACCGTCGCCTTCTGCGGGGTGCCCGCCGTCGGCTTCGCCGCACTGTGGCTGGTGCCCCTGTCCCCGCTGGGCATCGACGGCTGGCGCTGGCTGTTCGTGATCGGGTCGCTGGGCTCCGCCGTGGTGTGGGTGCTGCGCCGCCGGCTGATCGAGTCGCCGAGGTGGCTGGCCGCCCAGGGCCGCACCGAGGAGGCCGAGCTGCTGGTGGCCGAGATGGAGAAGCAGGCCTACCCGGACCGTCCCGCGACGGTTCGCCCGGTGGCCGCGGGCACCGCCGGACCGGTGGAACCGGCCGCGGTGCGCCACCGTGTGCGCGACGTGTTCGGCCGCGGCATGCGGCGCCGCACGGTGGTGCTGTGGATCTTCTGCGTGCTGTCCGTGGTCGGCTACTACGGTTTCGGCACGCTGGCCCCCCAGATCGTCGCGGCCAAGGGCTATGGCATCGTCGCGGGCATCGGCTTCACCGCGCTGTCCTTCCTGGGCTACCCGGTCGGTTCCGCGCTGGCCCTGCCGATCGTCGACCGGTTCGAGCGCCGGACGCTGGTCGCGGCCTCCGCGGCGGCGATGATGGTGGCCGGCCTCGGCTTCGCCTACGCCGGATCCCCCGCGCTCATCGTGGCGTTCGGCTTCGTCTACACCCTGTGCAGCAACGTCTTCTCCAGCGTCTCGCACGTGTACCTCTCCGAGCAGTATCCGACCGCGATCCGCGCCACCGCGTCCGGCGCCGCCTACTCGCTGTCCAAACTCAGCGCTGCCGCACTGCCGTTCGTCCTGCTGCCGGTCCTGGACTCGCGCGGCCCCGGTGCCCTGTTCGGGGTCATCGCCGCGGCGATGGCGGCCCTGGCGGCGACCGTCCTGCTGCTGGGCGAGCGCACCACCGGGGCTCCGGTCGACGGCGTCGCCGGCCCCCCGACCACCCCCGTGACGAAGAGGAGCTGACGATGGCCTACGTCATCGCACTGCCCTGCGTCGACGTCAAGGACCGCTCCTGCGTCGACGAGTGCCCCGTGGACTGCATCTACGAGGGCCGCCGGGCCCTGTACATCCACCCCGACGAGTGCGTCGACTGCGGCGCCTGCGAACCCGTCTGCCCCGTCGAGGCGATCTGCTTCGAGGACGACGTGCCCGCCGAGTGGGGCGACCACACCGCCTCCAACGCCGACTTCTTCGCCGCCGTGGGCTCGCCCGGCGGTGCCGCCGCACTCGGTGCCCTCGGCCACGACTCCCCGCTGGTGCGGGCCCTGCCCGAGGCGGTGACCCGGACATGAGCGGACTCCTCGCCGGCAAGCGGATCCTGGTGACCGGGGTCGTCACGGACGCGTCCATCGCCTTCCACACGGCCCGCATCGCCCAGGAGGAGGGTGCCGAGGTCGTCCTCACCGGCTTCGGGCGCCTCTCCCTGATCGAGCGCGTCGCCGGACGGCTGCCGAAGCCGGCCCCGGTGCTCGAACTCGACGTCACCGACCAGCGGCAACTGGACGGCCTCGGCGACCGGATCCGCGAGCACACCGACACCCTGGACGGACTGGTGCACTCCATCGCCTACGGGCCGCGGGGCGCCTTCTCCTTCCTGGACGGCGACTGGAACGACGTGTCGACCGCCGTGCACGTGTCGGCGTACTCCCTGAAGTCGCTGACCACGGCCTGCCTGCCCCTGATGGAGCGGTGCGGCGGCTCGGTGGTCGGGCTGACCTTCGACGCCGCGGTCGCCTGGCCGCGCTACGACTGGATGGGCGTCGCCAAGGCCGCCCTGGAGTCGACCAGCCGCTACCTCGCCCGGGACCTGGGCGGTCGCGGCGTCCGCTGCAACCTCGTCGCGGCGGGACCGCTGCGCTCCATGGCGGCCAAGTCCATCCCCGGGTTCGCCGACCTCGCCGGGGTCTGGGAGCACCGGGCCCCGGCGGGCTGGGACCCCACCGACCCGGAACCGGCGGCCCGCGGGGTCGTCGCCCTGCTGTCGGACTTCTTCCCGCGCACCACGGGGGAGATCGTGCACGTCGACGGAGGGGTGCACATGATGGGCGCCTGAGCCCCGGGCCGGGCGCGGCGAAAGGGGCGGGAGCGGGTCGCGGACCCGGCTCCCGCCCCTTTCGCGGTGGCGCCCGCCGGCGCCTACGCGGTGTCCCCGCCCGGCAGGATCCGGCGGAAGCCGGTGTACGGGACGAGGGCCTCGGGCAGCACCACCGAGCCGTCCTCCCGCACGCCCTGCTCCAGCAGCGCGGCGACCGTGCGGCCGATCGGCAGCGCCGAGCCGTTCAGCGTGACCGCCGGCGTCCTGCTCCCGTCGGGCCGCTTGACGCGGATGTCCGCGCGACGCGCCTGGAAGGTGCCGCAGTCGGAGACCGAGGAGATCTCCCGGTAGGAGCCGCTGCCCGGCAGCCACACCTCGACGTCGTAGGTCATCCGGGCGGAGAACCCGAGGTCGCCGGCCGGCAGCAGCACCACGCGGTGCGCCAGTTCCAGGCGCTTCAGGCACTCCTCGGCGTGGTTCACCATGAGTTCGAGCTGTGCCGGGGCGTCCTCGGGGGCGCAGACGCGCACCAGCTCCACCTTCTCGAACTGGTGCAGCCGCAGGATGCCGCGGGTGTCCCGGCCGTACGCCCCGGCCTCCGCCCGGAAGCACGGCGTGCAGGCGGTGAAGGCCAGCGGCAGCGAGCGGGAGTCGAGGAGCCGGCCGGCCACCAGGTTGGTCAGCGGGACCTCGGCGGTGGGGATCAGGAACAGTTCCCGCTCACCGACCTGGGTGCGGAACAGGTCGTCCTCGAACTTGGGCAGCTGCCCGGTCCCGGTCATGGTGTCGCGGTCGACCAGGAACGGCACCGACTGCTCGGTGTAGCCGTGCTCGCGGGTGTGCAGGTCGAGGAGGAAGTCGCGCAGGGCCCGCTCCAGTCGTGCCCCGGCCCCGCGGGCGACGGCGAAGCGGGCACCGGACAGCCGGGCCGCGGCCGGGCCGTCGAGGATGCCGAGGGACTCCCCGATGTCGGCGTGGTGGCGGGCGCCGTCCGCCGGCCGCGGAGCGGGACCGCCCCGGCGTATCTCCACGGTCTCCTTCTCCGAGTCGCCGTCCGGGACCGCGTCCAGGGGGATGTTGGGGACGGAGAGCAGCAGCTCGGTCAGGTGTGCTGCGGCCGTGCGGGCGGCGGCCTCGGCCCGCTGCACCTCGGTCCGCAGCGCCCGGGCGGACGCCTTTTCCTCCTCGGTCGGCGGGCCGGAGCGGCGGGCCCTGGCCGTGCGGTTCAGCTCGGTGCGCAGCCGGGTCACCTCCGCCTGCGCGCCGTTGCGCTCGCGCAGGGCGCCGGCCAGCGCGGCCGGGTCGAGGTCGTGGCGTCGGCGGGCCAGCCGCCGTACGGCCTGCGGCCCGTCCTTCAGCAGTTCTTGGGGATCGTGCACGGTGGACTCCTGACGTGTGGCGGGATGGGGTGGCCCGCGGACCGGCGGGGCGGGTGCCGTGCGGCCGGGTGCCGCACGGGAACAGCCGCCCGGCGGAGGTGCTCCGCGGGCGGCTGCCGGTATGTGTCCGGGCCGTTCAGGCCGGCGCGATGGCCAGGGCCGTGTTCTGGCCGCCGAAGCCCAGGGAGTTGCTCAGGGCGAGATCGATGGGCATGTACGTGGCGGCCTGGGCGAGTTTGATGTCGATCCTGGAGTCGGGCATGACGAGGTTGGCGGTGGGGGGCACGAGTTCGTGCTCGACGCTCAGCACGGTGAAGGCGGCCTCGACTGCCCCGGCCGCGCCGAGCAGGTGTCCGGTGACTCCCTTCGTGGACGTGACCAGCGGGTCCCCGCGCAGCGTCCGGCCGATCATGCGGGCTTCCGCCAGGTCGTTCAGCGGTGTCGACGTGCCGTGGGCGTTGACGTGCTGGACGTCGTCCGGGTCCGCGCCCGCGTCGGCGAGCGCGGCGCGGACGGCGGCCTCGATGCCCGCGCCGTCGGGGTGCGGCGACGTCATGTGGTGGGCGTCGGCGGTGGCGCCGTAGCCGATGATCCGGCCGTGCACATGGGCGCCGCGGGCGCGGGCGTCCGCCACCCGTTCCATGACGAGGATGCCGGCGCCCTCCCCGGCGACGAAGCCGTCCCGGTCGGCGTCGAACGGCCGGGACGCGGAGGCCGGGTCGTCGTGCCGCTTCGACAGTGCCCCCATCTGGGCGAAGCCGGCCATGACCAGTGGGGTGACCATGGCCTCGCTGCCGCCCGCCAGGACGATGTCGCAGCGGCCGAGGGCGAGCAGGTCCCGGGCCGTGCCGATGGCGGTCGCGCCCGAGGCGCAGGCGGTGGCCACCACCAGGTTGGGCCCGGTCGCCCCGAATTCGATGGCCGTCTGACCGGCCAGCATGTTCGGCAGCTGCATGGGCAGCAGCAGCGGCGAGACCCGGTCGGCGCCCTGCTCGCGCAGCACGTGGTGCTGTTCCTCGACGGTGCCCGGGCCGCCGTCTGCGCAGCCCAGCACCACACCCACCCGCGCCCCGTCCCACGTCTGCGGATCGAGGTCCGCGTCGGCCACCGCCTCGTGCGCGGCGACCAGCGCGAACTGGACGAACCGGTCCAGGCGGTGGGCCCGCCGCGCGCTCAGCAGGCGCTCGGGGTCGAAGCCGGGCACCCGGCAGGAGATACGTACGGGGTTATCCGTCAGCAGCGGATCGAGGGCGGCGGCCGGCCTGCCGTCGCAGACCGCCGCCCAGCTCGGCCCGACCCCGATACCACCCGGGGTGACCAGGCCGAGCCCGGTGACGGCGATGTCCATGCCGGCCATCAGACCTTCGCACTCCGCTCCTCCATCAGCCGGACCATGTCGGCCACGGTTTCCGCCTCCAGCAGGTCGTCGTCGCTGACGTCCAGGCCGAGCTCGGACTTCAGCAGCAGTGACAGCTCCACCACGGCCAGCGAGTCCAGCTCGATGTCCTCCCGGGTGGCCTCCGGGGTGATGGCCTCCGGCGACACCTTGAGCTTGTTGGACAGGATTTCCTTGAGCTGCTCCAGCATGTCGGTTCCTTTCGACAGTTCTCTCGAAGGCGCAAGCGCCCGTTCTCCGCTGTGTCGGACAACGCTTGTGGGAGGGGCCGGCCCGGGCCCCGCCTGTGACGGGACGTCAGATGGTTCGCACCTCGGGCCAGACCAGCGTGGTCGCGCCCCAGGACAGCCCGCCGCCGAACGCGGTCAGCAGCAGCCGGTGCCCGGCGGTGAGCCGTCCGTCCGCCGCGCTCTCGGCCAGCAGCAGCGGCAGTGAGGCGGCGCCGGTGTTGCCGACCCGTGCGATGTTGCTCAGCCGCCGTTCGCCGGAGATGCCGAGCCGCTCCGAGACCGCCTCCAGGATGCGGGCGTTGGCCTGGTGCGCGGCGAACCGGTCGACGTCGCACGGCCGCCAGCCGGCCCGCTCTGCCGCCTCGGTGGAGGTGACGGTCATCCGCTCCACCGCGTGCCGGTAGGTGTCGCGGCCCACCATCCGGAAGAAACGGTCCTCCGGCGCGGGCTCCCGGCCGGACGACCGCTGCCGCGACCCTCCGGCCGGCACCTCGATCAGATGGCTCAGCCCGCCGTCGCTGCCCAGCACGAGCGGGCCCACCGCGCCCGGCTCCCCGGGGGAGCCGGCGCGCAGCAGTACCGCGCCCGCGCCGTCCCCGAAGATCACCGCCGTGGTGCGGTCCTCGGGGTTGATGATCGTCGTGAACGCGTCCGCGGCAATCAGCAGCACCCGGTCCGTCACCCCGGCGGCGATCAGGCCCGCCGAACTGGCCAGGCCGTACAGGAAGCCGGAGCAGACGGCGGCCACGTCGAAGGCGGGCACCTCGCCGAGTCCGAGCCGCGCCGCGACCTGCGGCGCGGTGGCCGGACACGGCTGGTCCGGGGTGGTGGTGGCCAGCACCACCGCGCCCGCCCGCCCGTCTCCCGCCGACTTCAGCGCCCGCAGGCCCGCCTCGACCGCCAGGTCGCTGGTCGCCGTGCCCGGGGCGACCACACAGCGCCGGGCGATCCCGGTGCGCGAGCGGATCCAGTCGTCCGAGGTGTCCAGGCTCCGGGCCAGATCCTCGTTGGTGACCACGTCGGGCGGGACGTACGACCCGATCCCGCAGACCACGGCGGCCCGTCGGGTGCTCACGCGCCCGGCCCCGGACTGCTGAGGACCTCCAGGGGCAGGCCCATGTAGGCCATCCGGGCCTCGGCCATCTCGTCGGTCCACCGCTCGGCCATGTCGTAGCGCTGCTCGGGAGTGGTGTCGAGCATCCGCACGCCGGGCCAGATCTCGTAGTCGCCGATCCGGTCGGCGTGCCGGAGCATGCCCTCCTGGAACAGCTCCTCGCGGTGGATCACGAACTCCCGGTCGGGGATCTCGTCCCACAGACGCACGCCGGCCCGCAGGATCTCCAGCAGGCGCGGACGGTACTCGGGGTGCGCGGCCACGTGGTCGCGCAGGATGGTGCTGGCCACCGTCAGATGGCGGATCTCGTCGATCGCGGTGCCGCGGGAGATCTCGCCGGTGGCCGGGGACAGGGGAGTCCACTTGCGTTCGCTCAGCTCGGCGGCCGGTGCCAGCACGCCCTCGATGACGATGGCGAACACGGCGACACCGCCGGGGAAGTCGGCCTGGTCCCGGACGATGTCGAGGGTGAAGTCGACCACCGGGTCCAGCACCCGGGCGCGGTAGTCCCGGGCCATCTCGTCGATGCTCTTCAGGAGCGTGTCGGCCGGGATGCCCAGCTCCACCAGGTGGTTGCGGAACACCCGGGCGTGCCGTGCCTCGTCGAGCAACTGGGTGGCGTAGAACTCCATCTCGGGGATGCCGGGCGCAATCGACACGTAGTGGCCGAGCAGCCGGGTGGCCAGCTCCTCGGACAGCCCGCGCAGACCGAACTCCAGCACCAGCGCCTCGCGCAGCGGGCCCGGCTCCTTCAGGAAGTCCGGGACGATCGCGTCGTCGTGGTGGCCGGTCACGCCGCGGTCGCGCAGCGTGCCCTGGGCCACCGAGGTGATCCAGTAGGCGAGGTCGCACTCCTCGGGACCGAGGGTGAGTTCCTTCGCCCCGTCCAGCAGACCGGGCGCCTTGTCCCAGTCGGCCTCGGGGGCCACGAGTACCTTGGACTGCGTCATGACGCTGCGGCCTCCTTAGCCGGGTGCAGGGTGCCGGCGCGCAGGCGGCCGGCGTAACTCAGCAGGGGGAGCCCTTCGTCCGCCCTGGCGCGCACGACGTGGCCGAGCAGCAGCTCGCTGTCGCCCGCGGCGTGGGCGGAGTGGAAGCGGCAGGTGTAGTGGGCGAGCGCACCCGCGATGAGCGGGGCCTGCGCGTACGGGTCCGCCGTCCAGGCCAGGCCCGCGAACTGGGCGCTGCCGTCGGGGCGCCCGCTGTCGGCGAACCGGCGGGCCACCTCCGCCTGGTCACCGCCCAGCACGTTGATCGCGAACCGGCCCGTGGCGGCGGCCCGCCGCGCGAAGGACGACCCGGCCCGCAGCACGACGCCGACGAGCAGCGGCTCGCGCGAGACCAGGGTGACCGTGCTCGCGGTGGTGCCGTGCATCCGGCTCTCCGGGCCGGTGGTCAGCACCGACACCGGGGACGCCAGGTGGTAGAGCGCCCGGCGCCGTTCGGCCGGGTCCTGGCGGACGGGCCGGCGTGTGCGCGGGCCGGTCGCGGTCGCGGTGCTCATCGCAGCGCCTCCGCCTGCCCGGCCGCGGACTCTCCGGCCACGGCGGCCTGCGCCGGGGCCTCCTGCGCCGCGGCGGCGTCCGCCCGCGGCGCCGGCACCGGCTTGCGGACCGGGACGTGCCCGACCGGCACCGGGTCCGTCACATGCCCGACCGGCTTGGGGTGCGGCAGGCCCAGGTCGTCCAGGAGCCGCAGGTAGCCGGGCTGGCGGACCGGCTCGAAGGGTAGCGTGAAGGACTTCATGAAGTTGCCGAACAGCCCGCGGTCGCCGAAGAGGTGGAAGGGCAGCACCAGCAGCGCCCACTCGGGTTTCACCAGCCAGCACCACAGCGCGGCCACGGCGGCCTGGGTGATGAGGCTGTGCATCACGTTGTACAGGACGTAGTACGCCTTGTGGATCGGCCGCCCGCCACTGCGCCGGAACGCGATCGCGCCCGGGATGTATCCGATCAGGTCGATGTAGAGGAAGAGGGCGATCGCCGGCAGCCAGCGGATCTCGTCGAAGTGGGCGATCATCAGGCCGGTGGTGACGGCGAAGCCCACCACGTACTCGGCGCGGTGCAGCGAGTACGTGCGCGGTGTCTCGAACGGGTTTGCCTGGTCCATGGTCAGCAGCTCCCTGATGCGCTAGGCGCCGACCGCGGCGGGCGGGGTGAGTTCGATGCCGCCGTTGATGCGCACGGCGGGGAACAGGCCGGTCAGCGCCCAGGCCACGGTCTCCTTGATGACCCGCTCGGCGATCGGGTCGAGGATGCCCTCCAGACTCGGGATGCCGAAGTCGAAGTCGGCGTCGAAGCGGACCGCGACGTCGTCGCCGTCCTGCGTCACCGACCAGGTCCCGGAGAAGGAGTCGAAGTCCCCGTCGGACTGCTCGAAGCGGATCTCGCCCTGCTCCGGCAGCACGGTGTCGTCCTCGGTCCAGCGCAGCAGGCCGCTGCGGAAGTGCAGCTCCCAGCTGGAGGAGGCGGCGGGGTCGGGGTAGGCGGCGTGCACCGTGGTCGCGTTGACGTGGGGCGCCAGGTCCGGGTACCGCTCCCAGCGCCGTACGGCGTGCAGGACCGTCTCGGCCTGCTCCCCGGGTATCCGGGCATCGAGTTCGACGTGCCTCACGATCAGTTACCGCCTTCCGGCATCTTGGCCGCGCCCCGTACGAGGTCGCGGGTGGCCAGGTCGAAGGAGTTGAGGAGGAAGTCCACGTCGGTGTCGCCGAGCACGGCGGGCGGGGTGAACCGCACCACCGAGCTGCCGTTCATCGAATGGTTGGCGACCACGCCGTGGTTGAACAGTTCGATCAGCAGCTCGCCGGCCAGCCCGGCCTCGACGAGCTCGACGCCGATCAGCAGGCCCCGGCCGCGCACGTCCACCACGAGGTCGGGGATGTTGCGGCGCGCGATCTCGGTGATCGCCGGCAGCAGCCGGGCGCCGAGGCCCAGCGCCCTGGTGACCAGGCGCTCCTCCTTCACGGCCCGGATGGCGCCCTGGACCGCGGCCATCAGTACCGGCTGGCCGGAGAACGTGGCGGTGTGGACGTAGGGGTCCTTGTCGAAGGGACGGAAGGCCTTGCGGGTGGCGACGGCCGCCGAGACCGGCATCACCCCGCCGCCGAGCGCCTTGCCGGCGAGCAGGACGTCCGGGACGACGCCATCGATGTCGGCGCCCCACCACTCGCCGAGCCGGCCGAAGCCAGACTGCACCTCGTCGAGGATCAGGAAGCCGTCGTACTCGCGCACCAGCTTCTCGACGCGCTTGAGGTAGCCCTTCGGCGGGATGATCACACCGCCCTCGCCCTGGACCGGTTCGAGGATGACGCACACCTCGCCCGGGTGGGCGGCGAGTTCGGCCTCCAGGGCGTCGGCGTCACCGAAGGGCAGGTGCAGGAAGTCGGGCACCAGCGGGCGGAACGGCCGCTGGTAGACCTCCTTGGCGGTGGCCGACAGCGCGCCGAGGGTCTTGCCGTGGTAGCCGCCGCGCATGGAGACCGTGCGCTTGAAACCGCCCGCGCGGGCCAGCTTCAGGCCGGTCTCCACCGCCTCCGCTCCCGACAGCGCGAAGTGCACCCGGTCCAGACCGGGCGGCAGCACCGAGACCAGTGCCTCGGCCGCGCGGGCCACGGTGGGCTCCAGCAGGATGCGGGTCGCGGTGGGGTGGATGCGCAGCTGGCGCTCCACCTCTTCCATCACGATCGGGTGGCGGGCGCCCATCACGAACACGCCGTAGCCGCCGGCGTTGAGGAAGCGCTCACCGTCGCTGGTGGTGAGCCAGGCGCCCTCGGACGCCACCTCCATGTGGCTGCCGAACAGTTCGGCGAGCGTGGCCCGGCCCTTGCTCAGATGCGCGCGGTACAGGCCAAGGATTTCTGCCTCGGCGTCGGCGGACGGAGCCGCCGGGGATTCCTGGATGACGGTCACGTGTGGCTCACTCCAAGGGGTCGTGGGGTCGTGCGGACAGGACCGGGACCGTGCTGCGGCCGGGGCCTGTCCGGCCGCGGCAGTGGTGCCGTGACCGGGTTCTCACCGCCGGCGAACCGTCCCGGCCGCGGCCCTAGGCGAGGACGAGCTCGCCGCCGCCGAACCAGCGCAGCAGCGGCTCGGCGGCGGCGGCGCGCGACGGCGGGTGGAAGGCGAGGGCCCGCAGCGCGGCCGCGGCCTGTGCCGGACCGGAGCCGCGGATGAAGTCCAGGCCGCCCAGCAGTTCCAGGGCGCGGGAGGCGATGTCGGGCAGGGCGTTCTGCACGGCGTACCGGGCCACCAGCACGCGGCCCACCGACTCCTCGTCACCGGGCTCCGGGCCGGTCGCCCGCGCGACGCCCTCCAGCAGCGCGACCGCGGTCTCCATGTCCATGGCGAGGGAGGCCCGCTCCGCCACGCTGCCGCGCTCGCGCTCCAGCACCTGCTCCACCAGCTCCAGCGCACCGCCCGCGTACCCGGCGGAGATCAGCAGCTCGAACCAGACGAACCCGGCCGACTGGAGGTCGTCGAGGCGGTGCGGGTCGTCGGCGCCGGCCCGCACGACCATGCCGGCCGGTACGAACACGTCCTCCAGCCGCACCTCTTCGCTCTCCGCGCCCGCCAGCAGGTCGTTACCCCAGTACGGGTGCACGGTCAGGCCGGGCGCGTCGGCCGGCACCAGGGCGAGGGCCAGCTCCGGCTCGCCGTCGTCGCCGTGGATGGCGACGCTCGCCGTGAGCAGGCTCATCGAACGGGACAGGCTGCACGGCTTCTTGGCACCGGTGAGCAGGAACCCGTCGCGCACCGGGCGGGCGGTCACGGCCGGCTTGAGGATGTTCTGCGCCGTCCGGCCCTCGGCCCAGCCGGACGCCATCACCTGCTGGTCGGGCACGATCCGGCGCAGCAGGGCCGTCTGCTCGTCGGTCAGCCGGCCCGCCTTGACGGCCAGCGAGTACAGCATCGCGGTGGTGAAGTGGTGCATCGACACGGCCGCCACCAGCGACGGGGACACGGCGCCCAGGGCCAGCTGGACCCGCATTGCGTCCAGGGCGTCGGCGCCGTGGCCGCCGTACTCCTCGGGGATCAGCAGACCGACCCCGCCGTGGATGCGGAACAGGTCGATCACCGGGCTGCCGGGCCGCTCGCGGTCGGTGTACGGGATCTGGTCCAGCTCCTTGAGCAGACCGGGGTGGAAGCGCTCGCAGACGGAGCGGGCGAGGTCGAGGGAACGCAACGGAAGCCTCCAGCGAAAACGGCGGGGTTCAGGGGCGGAGGGCGGTCAGGCGCCGAACACCGCGTCGTACGGGCTGACGCCGCGGGCGATGCTGACGCCCTGCACGTGGGAGGTCTTGAGCATCGGGTAGTTGGCCTCGCCGAAGGCGCCGCCGGTGCGGCCGGTGCCGCCGTGGCTGGGCAGGTAGGGCAGGAAGCCGATGTGGGAGTCGTTGACCTTCAGCAGGCCGCCGTTGACGACCCTCCGCACGAAGGTCTCGACGACGTGGTCGGAACGCGACCACAGGGAGTTGCGCAGCCCGTAGTCGTTGCTGTTGACGAAGCGCAGGAACGCCTCCAGGAGGGCGTCGTCGTCCTCCCGCTCGGGGACCACGATCGGCACCAGCGGGAAGAACGTCTCCTCGCGCACCACGTCGTAGGTGCGCGCCCGGTCCAGGCCGTCCACGCGCACCACCGTCGGCTGGAGGAAGACCCCCGTCTCCGAGGGCGTGCCGTCCAGTTCGGTGCGGTGGCCGCCGGTGACCAGCTCGGCGCCGTTGTCCAGCGCCTGCCGCAGCAGCCGGAAGAACCGCTCACTGCGCCGCACCGGCGACAGCAGTACGTCCTCCTCCTCGGGCAGGCCCGGCCGGATGCCCTTGACCTGCTCCTTCACCTCGGCGATCAGGCTGTCCGCGATGTCCGGGTGCACCAGCACGTAGTTGGGCACCATGCAGATCTGGCCGGAGCCGTAGAAGGCCTCGGTGATGGCCTCGGCCGCCCACTTGACGTCTGCGTCCTTCCACACCACGATGCCGTCGTTGCCCGCCAGTTCGAGGATCGGCTTCTTGCCGTGCGCCACGCACTGCTGCTCGAAGCGCAGGCCCTCCTGGCTGCCGCCGATGTAGAAGATGTCGTTGATCAGCGGGTCCGCGATCCAGCGGTCCATGGTCTGCTTGGGGTTGCTGCACACCGCGTTGAGCACCCCGGCCGGCGCGTCCATCTCCTCCAGCAGCGGCGCCACCACGTCCCGCAGCAGCCACATGGTGCTCAGCGCGATGCTGCGCGGCGCCCGCACCACCACCGCGTTGCCGGCCATCAGCGCCAGCACGCACAGGGCGGCGCTCGGCAGGGGTGCGTTCTGCGGCGGGTTGAAGGCCACCACACCGTCGGGCTGGCGGTGCAGCACCAGCGTGCGGCCGGCGTACTCCTTCTCGACCCGCATCTGCTTGGTGTACCAGCGCAGGGAGCCCGGGGAGTAGATCTGCAGCAGGCAGCTCAGCTCCCAGCGGGCCAGCTTGACCGGGTGGGATTCGGCGACCAGCATGCGCAGGAACTCGTCCTGGTGCTTGATGAGTTCCTCACGGAACCGGGTGCCCAGCCGCATCCGCCGCTCCAGCGGCACGGCCGCCCAGTCGGGTGCGGCGGCGGCCGCGGCCTGCGTGGCCAGGTCGATGGACGCGTCGTCCGCGACCGCGCAGCGCCCGACGACATACGGGTGCCTGGCCGCCTCCGACTCCGGGTCCTGCTCCAGGGCGCGCTTCAGGCTCACGCTGGTGAACACGTCTTCCAGCAGGGACCGGCCGCTGACGGTGTACACCCACCCGTCACCCGCGACGTCCTTGCCCGCGATGTAGAGGTCGTAGCTCTTGATATCGGAAGGTGCCTCGGCACTCTCCTCCTGCGCGGCTTCGCGAAGCATCTTCAGCCTTTCACCTTTGGCGAGCGGATTTTTCGAAGCAGTGCGAGCGTGGCAGCGGAATCTGACCCGGCGCTGACAGGGGGCTGATTCAGCCAAGCCGGCCCCGCCGTCCGTCAGTGGAGCGTCAGCCTGCGCTGCTTGCATGACCGCATGCCACCCGTCGACAGCACTGTCCAGCGCCTGCGTGATCTGCCGCGCGCCGAACTCGCCGAAGAAATCGAGTCGATCGTCCTGAAGAGATTCAGGGCGGTTCTCCTCATGGACGAATCCGAAGACCTCCCGCTCGACATCAGCTATTTCGATCTCGGACTCACCTCACTGCGGCTGACCGAAATACGGCAGAGCCTGGAGCGGCTCCTTGATCTCTCCATCAACGTCAACGTGCTCTTCAACGAGCCGACGGTCGCCCATCTGGTGGACCACTTGACCCAGGCCGTCCAGGAAAGTTCCTCTCAGGAAAGCTAAGGAGTCTCTCCATGCCGCGTGCGGAGTCCCAGCAGCCGCCCGAGCCGGTCGCGATCGTCGGAATCGGTCTGCGATTCCCCGGCGGCAGCACCTCGCCCGACGAGTTCGACGCCTTCCTGCGGGAGGGACGCAGCGGGATCGGCCCGATCCCGCAGGACCGGTGGGACGTGGCTGCGTTCACCCCCGAGACCCCCGAGGACAAGGGGAAGATCCACACCACCGCGGGGGGCTTCCTCGACCGCGTGGACCTCTTCGACGCCGCCTTCTTCAACATCTCCCCGAAGGAGGCCCGGTACATGGACCCCCAGCAGCGCCTGCTGCTGGAGACCGCCTGGCAGGCCCTGGAGCACGCCAACATCGACCCGGCACCGCTGCGCCGCGGCAACGGCGGCGTCTACGTCGGCGCCAGCTCCATCGACTACGCGCTCGAGCTGGAGTCCCTGCCGTACGAGGAGATGGACGGCCACCTGGCCTCCGGCATCACGATGTTCCCGCTGTCGGGCCGGCTGTCGTACTTCCTGGGGTGGCGCGGACCCAGCATGAGCGTCGACACCGCCTGCTCGTCCTCCCTGGTCGCACTGCACCTGGCGGTGCAGGCCCTGCGCTCCGGCGAGACCGACATCGCGCTGTGCGGTGGCGTCAACGCCCTGCACCACCCGCGCATCCCGGTGATGTTCTCCAACGCACGGATGCTCGCCCCGGACGGGCAGTGCAAGACCTTCGACGAGTCGGCCGACGGCTACGCGCGCGCCGAGGGCTGCGGCGTCCTGGTCCTCAAGCTGCTCTCCGACGCCGAGCGTGACGGCGACCGGGTGCTCGCCCTGGTGCGCGGCACCGCCGTCGGCCAGGACGGCGACAGCGCCGGACTGACCGTGCCCAACGGCCCCGCTCAGGAGAAGGTGATCCGCGCCGCGCTGGCCACGGCCCGCCTCGCCCCCGAGGACATCCAGTACGTGGAGGCGCACGGCACCGGCACCCCGCTCGGCGACCCGATCGAGTTCTGCGCCATCGGGGACGTGTTCGCCGAGTCGCACACCGCCGACAACCCCGTGCTCGCCGCATCGGTGAAGACCAACCTGGGCCACATGGAGCCGGCCTCCGGCATCGTCGGCGTCATCAAGACGGTGCTGCAGCTGCGCTCCGGCACCATCTACCCGCACCTGAACCTCACCACCCCGTCCGGGCGCATCCCCTGGGACCTCTACCCGCTGCGCGTGCCGACCGCCTGCGAGCCATGGCGGGCCGAGGTGCGCCGCGCGGTCGTGAACAGCTTCGGCTTCGCCGGCACCATCGGCGCGGTGATCCTGGAGCAGGCACCGGAGGCGAGCCCCGCGCCGCAGTCCTCAGGCACGCCTGCCGCCCCGCTTTTCACCCTCTCCGCCAAGAGCTCCGCCGCCCTGCGCGAGCAGGCCGCGAACCACCGGCGGCTGCTCGACGAGCGGCCCGACCTTCCCCTCGACGCCCTCTGCCACACCGCCAACGTCGCCCGCACCCACCATCCCTACCGCGTCGCCGCCCCGGTCGCCGACCGCGCCGCCCTGGCCCGGCTCCTGGACCGGGCGGCCGGCCAGGACCACGAGGGCCCCAGCGGCATCCGCAAGACGGCCTTCATGTTCACCGGCCAGGGCTCCCAGTACGCAGGCATGGGCGCCGCCCTCTACGAGGCCCTCCCGGAATTCCGCTCCCACGTCGACGCGTGCGACCGGCTGTTCGCGGAGCACCTGGACCGCTCCGTGCGCGACCTGCTGCTCGGCACCGCCGAAGACCCCGGGGCGATCGACCGCACCGAGTACACCCAGCCCGCCCTGTTCACCCTCGAGTACGCCCTCGCCCGGCAGTGGATGGCCTGGGGCGTGCGCCCCAACGTGCTCGTCGGGCACAGCATCGGCGAGGTCGTCGCCGCCGCGGTCGCCGGCCTGTTCAGCCTCCCCGACGCCGTGCGGCTGGTCGCCGCGCGGGCCCGGCTGATGCAGGCGGTGCGCGCCGAGGGCGGCATGGCCGCGGTCGCCGCCCCCGCCGAGGACGTCGAGCCGCTCCTGGAGAGCCGCCCCGACCTCGCCCTGGCCGCGGTCAACGCCCCCGACCAGTGCGTCGTCTCCGGCGCCCTCCCCGCCCTGGACGAGGTCTGCGCCATCCTCAAGGAGCGCGGCGTGCGCGTCGACCGGCTCGCGGTCTCGCACGCCTTCCACTCCCCGCAGATGGCCGAGGTCCACGACGACTTCCGCGCCGCACTCGACGGCATCGAGTTCCACGAGCCGGCCATCAGCCTGATCTCCAACGTGACCGGGCGGCTCGCCCGGTTCCGCGACATCGCCACCCCCGACTACTGGGTGCGGCACATCGGCGAACCCGTGCGTTTCCTGGACGGCATCCGCGCGGTGGCCCGGCGCGGCCGGCACGCCATGATCGAGATCGGCCCGCAGGCCGCGCTGACCGCGCTCGCCCGGCGCGGCGTCGCCGCCGAGGACCACCTGTGGCTGGCCAGCCTGCGCCGCCGGGACCGGACGGCCACCACCACCCTGACCGCACTCGCCGAGTACTGGGCCGCCGGACTCACCGTCTCCTGGCCCGGCTACCACGCCGGGCACGCCGTGCCGGCCAAGGTGGATCTGCCCACCTACGCCTTCCAGCGCAAGCGCTACTGGCTGCCGGCCGCCGGACCCCGCCGCGCCGCCGCGGGCGGCACCGCCCGCCACCCGCTGCTCGGCACCGAGGAGCGCTTCGCCTCGGGGGTACGGGAGTTCACCGCGGAGTTCACCGCCGAGGACCTCGGCCCGCTCGCCGACCTGGCCGACGGCGGACGCACCACCCTGCCCGCCGGCGCCTACGTCGACCTGCTGTTCGCGGTCCAGGACGAGGTCCGGGGCCACGCCCGGTCCGCCGTGCGCGACCTCCGGCTGCTCGCGCCGCTCGACGTTCCCGCCGAGACCAGGACCGCCCTGACCACCCGCTGGCGGCCGCTGCCGGGCGGGGGCGCCGAGGTGGCGGTGTTCACGGTCGTCGGCGGCGAGGAGGACGTGCACGCCACCGCGGTGATCGACGCCGACCCCGAACCGGTGGTCCCCGTCTCCGAACTGGCCGAACTGGACGCGGGCCTCGCCCCCGCCGGAACACAGATCGACGACGAGGACATCTACACCGACCTCGCCTCCGTCGGCCGCCCGCACGGCTCCCGGATGCGGCTGCTGCTGCGCGCCGCCCGGCACGCCGACGGCCTGGTCACCGGGGAGCTGACCGGCCGGAATGCCTCCGCCGTCGAACACGTGCCGGCGGAGCTCGTGGAGGCCGCCGTCCAGGCGTGCGTCGTCCTCGACCCCGAGGGCCCGGTGTTCGTGCCCCGCGGCGTCGCCTCGGTCCGCCACTTCCGCAAGCCCCGCGGCGAGGAGCTGCGCGTCCTCGCCCGAGTGCACGGCGACCAGGACCGCCGCACCGCCGACGTGCTGCTGCTGGAGAACGGCGACCCGGTCGCCGAACTGCTCGGCGTCCGGCTGGCCCGCCCCGAGGGCAGAGCCGGCCGCCGCCGGTTCCTGCACCGCCCCGAGTGGGTCCGCCGCGCCCTGCCCGCACCGCAGACCACCGCCCCCGCCCGGCACGTCGTGCTGCTCGACCCGTCGCCCGCCCGCGCCGCCGACCTCGCCGGACGGCCCGGCCTGAAGGTCACCCGGGGCGCCGGCCTCACCGAACTCAAGGCGGCCCTGGAGGACCCCACCGTCACCGACGTCTGCCGCGTCTGGCGGCAGCTCCCGCAGGCCATGTCCGCCGACCGGCTGCGCGCCGAGTGCGAGGAGAACTACCGCGAACTGCTCGCCCTGATCACCGCGCTGGACGCCGCGGGCACCCCCCGGCCGCCCCGCCTGTGGCTGGTGACCGAGGGAGCCCAGTGGCTGCCCGGCGACCCGGCCGGCGACGGCGGACACCTGGCCGCCGCCACGCTCTGGGGCTTCGGCCGGGTGCTGCTCACCGAGTACCCCCAGTACCGGGCCACCCTGGTCGACGTCGCCCCCGGCAGCGGCCTGACCCCGCTGCTGGAGGAGTGGCACGCCGAACCGCCCGGCGAGTACCAGGTCGCCCACCGTCCGAACCGCCGCTACGTCCGCCGGCTCCTCTCCGGCGACGCCCCGCTCACCTGGTCCGGCGGCTTCGAACTGCGCGCCCCCGACTCGGGCGACCTGTCCGACCTCGCGTTGGTCGCCGCCACGGACGTGCCCCCGGGGGCCGACGAGGTCCAGATCCGCGTCCGGTCGGTCGGCCTGACCGCCGACGACGCCCGCACCGCCCTGGACACCGGCCGCGCGGAGCGCGAGGAACTGCTCGGCGCGGAGGAGGAGCCCCCGCCGCTGCTCGGCACCGCGGCCACCGGCACGGTCCTCGCCGCGGCCGAGGGCACCGGGTTCGCGCCGGGCGACGACGTCCTTGTACGCCACGACGGCACGTTCCGCTCAACGCTCACCGTCCCCGCGGCGGCCGTGGTGCACGCCCCGCCCGCCGAAGAGGACGACGGCGCCCGGCACTTCCGCCTCGACGAGACCGGCGAAGCACTGCGGACGGCCCTGTTGGACCCGTCGGGACAGTCCTGGGTGACCCTCCCGGACGCCCCCGAGGCGGAGCCCGCCGCCCCCGCCGAGGAGGTCCCGGCCGCCCTGCGCCCGGACCGCACCTACCTCGTCACCGGCGGTCTGGGCGGCCTCGGCCTGGTCACCGCCCGCAAGCTGATCGCCCTCGGCGCCCGCCACCTGACGCTGGTCAGCCGCAGCGGACGGCCCACCGAGGAGGCCGCCCCCGTCCTCGCCGACCTCGCCGAGCACGCCGAGCTCGACCTGGTCCGGGCCGACATCGGCCGTGCCGAGGACGTGCGGCGGCTGGTGCGGCACCTCGCGGCCGGCCGGCACCCGGTGGGCGGGATCGTGCACGCCGCAGGCGCCTACGACAAGAAGCTCGTCGCCGAGCTGACCTGGGAGGCCATCGACGCCCAGCTGGAGGCCAAGGCGTACGGCGGCTGGCTGCTGCACGAGGCCGCCCAGTCCTCCTTCCCGGAACTGGACTTCTTCGTCACCTACTCCTCGATCGCCTCGGTCCTCGGCGGCGCCACCCAGGGCCACTACGCCGCGGCCAGCGCCGCCCTCGACGCCCTCGCCGAGTGGCGCGGCCGGCGGGGCGTGCCCGGCCTGTCGGTGAACTGGGGCGCCTGGGCACGGGTCGGCATGTCGGCACGCCTGGAGGAGCACCTCAGCCAGGAGATCGAACGCAGCGGCGTGCGCTTCTTCTCCCCGACCCGCGCCCTGGACACCCTGGCCAGGCTCTGGGGACGCCCCCGCACCCAGCGGGTGGTCGGCGAGTTCGACTGGGACCGCTACGTCGCGGGCAGTGTCACCGGCGACCTGTTCTACGACCGGCTCGCCCGCAACGCCTCCGACGACGACACCGGCCTCGACCTCGCCGCGCTCGCCGCCCTCCCGCCGGCCGAGTGGACCGGCGTCGTGACCGGGGTCGTCCGCGAGAAGGTCGCCGCCGTCCTGCACCTGGAGGAGGGCGACGAACTGAACCCGAACACCGAGTTCGTCTCCTTGGGCCTGGACTCGCTGATGGCCCAGCAGGTCAAGGCCGCCCTGGAGCAGGCGTTCCGGCTGCCCCTGCCGGCCTCGCTCACCCACGACCACCCGACCGTGCGGCAGCTGGCCCAGTTCCTCTGCGGGCAGCTCGAGCCGGTGCCGGCCGCCTGACGCACACAAGGACGGATCATGACTGACACACCCAGCGGCATACCGAGGGAGCGCTGGACGCTCACCCACTCCTCACGGGCCCACGCCGGCAGCCGGCCGGACCACCCGGCGATCATCTGCGAGGGCCGCGTCACCACCTACGACAAGCTGCACCGCGACAGCAACCGTGCCGCGCACGCCCTGCGCACCGGCGGCGTGCGGCGCGGCGACCGGGTCGCCTACCTCGGGCGCGAGTCGGAGAACTACTACGTGGTGATGCTCGCCTGCGCCAAGGCGTGCGCGGTCCTGGTGCCGGTCAACTGGCGGCTCACCCCGACCGAGGTGGACCACATCCTGCGCGACTCCGGCGCCGCCCTGATCTTCGTCGACGACGAGTTCTGGGACACCGTCGCCGCGGTGCGCCACCAACTGCCCGGTCTGCGGCGGGTGATTCGCGTCGACGGCACCGACGCCGACGGCGAACCCGCCCGCGGCACGGGCCTGCCCGCCTGGGCCGCCGACCAGCCCGACTCCGAGCCGGTGCCGGGCACCGGCCCCGACGACGCCGTGGTGCAGATCTACACCAGCGGCACCACCGGACTGCCCAAGGGCGCCGTCCTCGCCCACCGCAGCTTCTTCACCCTGCCGCACGCGATGCGCGAGCACGGCGTCGCCTGGATCGACTGGCTGCCCGACGACGTCAGCCTCATCTCGCTGCCGGGTTTCGGCGTCGCGGGCATCGGCTGGTTCCTGCACACCTTCAACGCGGGCGGCACCAACGTGATCATGTCGCAGTTCGACCCGCAGGAAGCGGTCCGGCTGATCCGCACCCACAAGGTCACCACCACCTTCGCGGCCCCCGCCATGCTTCAGATGATGGCCGTCGAACGCGGCGCGGGACCGGAGGCGTTCACCTCCCTGCGCAAGATCGCCTACGGCGCGGCGCCCATGTCCGAGACCCTGCTCAAGCAGTGCCTGGAGACCTACGGCTGCGAGTTCGCGCAGATCTACGCCAGTACCGAGACCGGCAGTGTGGCGGTGTGCCTGCCGCCCGAAGCGCACCACCCGGGCAGCCCGGTGCTGGACTCGGTCGGCAGGCCGTGCCCCGGCAACGAGGTCAAGGTGATCGGCCCCGACGGCGCCCCCCTCCCGCCCGGGGAGATCGGCCAGATCTGCGTGCGCGCCCCGTCCCGGATGCTCGGCTACTGGAACCTGCCCGAGGCCACCGCGCGCACCCTGGTGGGGGAGTGGCTGCACATGGGGGACGCCGGCTACCTCGACGAGGACGGCTACCTCCACCTGTGCGACCGCATCAACGACACGATTATCGTCGCCGGGCAGAACATCTACCCGGCCGAGATCGAGAAGGCGCTCGCCGCGCACCCGGCCGTGGCGGACGCCGCCGTCGTCGGCCTGCCCGACGAGCACTGGGGCGAGAGCGTGCACGCGGTCGTCGTCCTGCGCCCCGGCGCCGAGGCGCACCCGCGCGAGCTGCTGCTCTCCCTGCGCGGCCGGCTCGCCGACTACAAGATCCCCACCGCCTACCACTTCACCGACTCCCTGCCCCGCAACCCCTCCGGCAAGATCCTGCGCCGCGCGGTGCGGGAGCGGCTGACGGCACCGGCACCGGCCTCGCCGGTCGGCACGGTCGCATGACACGGCGTCAGCCACCGCGGACAGAAAGGTCGTCGCCCATGAACGGGCCCCTGCACGTCGGCATCCTGCTGCCCACCCGGGAACAGGCCATCAACGGCACCTACGCGGCGGCCCCGCTGCTGGGCTTCGCCCGGCAGGCCGAGGCCCTGGGATTCGACTCCCTCTGGGCGGGCGACTCGCTCACCGCCCGCCCCCGCCTGGACCCGCTCGTCGTCCTGGCCGCCGCTGCCGCCGCCACCGAGCGGATCACCGTCGGCACCGCCGCCCTGACCCCGGCCCTGCGCCACCCGCTGATCGGCGCCAACATGGTCGCGAGCCTCAGCCACGTGGCCGCGGGCCGGCTGGTCCTCGGGCTCGGCTCCGGCTTCCCGATGCCCGAGACGGAGGAGGAGTTCGCCTCGGTCGGCGCCAGCTTCACCGGCCGCGTCGGACGCCTCGACGAGATCACCGCCCTGTGGCGCACGGCCTGGCGCGCCGGACAGGAGGGCGAACCGGCCGACTTCCAGGGCAGGTACTGGCAGGCCGACCACCTCGACCGGCTGCCCTCCCCGGCCACCGCCGGCGGCCCGCCGCTGTGGCTGGCCGGCAGCGACACCCCCAAGGTGCTCGCCCGCGCCGCCACCCGCTACGACGGCTGGCTGCCGTTCCTGCCCGACCCCGACGCCTACGGCCGGGCCCGCCGCCGGATCGCCGAGCTCGCCGAGGAGGCGGGCCGCCCCGCCGGCGCCGTCACCCCCGCCCTGTACGCGACGATCACGGTGAACCGCGACGAGCGGGCGGCCGAGGCCGAACTGGAGCACTACATCAGCCACTACTACGGCCGTTCCCTCGATCAGATGCGCACCATCCAGGCCTACGCCTGGGGCAGCGCCGAGAAGTGCGCCGAATGGCTCGGCGGCTACGTCCGGGCCGGCGCCCGCCACCTGGTCCTGAGGATCGGATCGCTCGACCCGGAACCGCAGTTGAAGGAGATCGCCGAGGTGCTGCTGCCCGCGGTACGCGCCCTCGGCCCGTCCACCACCGTGGGGAGTACACAGTCGTGACCAGTACCACCAACGCAACGGACACCGGCGCCACCGTCGCCGCCGGCAGCCGGATGTCCCGCGCGGGCCAGTGGTTCCACCCGGTGGAGCCCTCGCCCGACGCCTCGATCCGGTTGTTCCTGCTCCCGCACGCGGGCAGCGGCGCCATCATCTACCGGGACTGGGAGAGCCTGCTGCCGCCCGACATCGCCCCGCAGGCGGTGACCCTGCCGGGCCGTCACAACCGCCGGGAGGAGCCGACGTACGAGGAGTTCCGGCCACTGCTCGAAGCGCTGCACGAGGCCGTGCTCGACGACCTGGACGACCGGCCGTTCGCGTTCTTCGGGCACTGCCTCGGCGCCCAGCTGGCGTTCCGGCTGGCCATCCGCATGGAGGAGGAGGGCGGCCCGGCGCCCGTCATGGTCGGCATGTCCGGCTGGTCGCCCGAGGGCTTTTTCCAGCCCACCGAGGAGCAGAGCCGGATGCCCGAGTCCGAGCTCGTCGAGTGGATCAAGAAGCTGGGCTCCTTCCCGGCCGAGATTTACGACAACCCCGAGATGCTCGCCCTCGTGGTCCCCGCGCTCCGCGCCGACCTCAGGGTCGCCGCCCAGTACGTCGACGACGGCGCCGGGGTCGCCTGCCCGCTCGCCTCCTACGGCGGGCGCTCCGACCCCCTGCAGGAGGAGCCGGACGCCATGACCCACTGGGCCGGACGAACCCCCGCCTACCTCGGCCACAACGAGTACTCCGGCGGCCACTTCTACATCGACACCCACGCCCAGGCCGTCACCGCCCACTTCGCGCACCGCCTGCAGCGGATCGCCGCCCACCACGCGCGCTAGCGCCGCGACCGGGGAGGTCGACCTGCCGGCCTTCCCGGCCACAGCACCAGCGCGGCACCGGGAAGACGCCCCGCTCCGGCGCCTTCCCGGTCCGCACCACACCCCCGGCTCCGATCCCCACACGAGTGCCGCGAGTTCCACAGCCCGACCGGCACCCGTGTCAGCTCCGTGTCAGCGGACTGCGCGACAGTGGCGCACGACCGTCCGCGGCTTTGGACGGGACACCACCCATGTCCCTCCGCCCCGGCGGCGTCAGCGCGTCCGAGTCCGACCACGGAGAGAGCCGGTGCCCGGGATCCACCTGCCTGCCCCCCTCACCCCTGGAGGCCGACGTGCCGCTCGCGGACCACACCGACGTCCTGGACTGGCCCTTCGCCCGCACCGAGGACGGAGACCCGCCGCCCATCCTGGCGGAACTGCGCAACGCGCCCCCCTGCGTGGTGCGCATCCCGGCGGGAGCCGCCGAGTCCCGCCTGGCCTGGCTGGTGACCCGGTACGCCGACGTACGGCAGGCACTGGGCGACCCCCGGCTCAGCGCCGACGAACGGCTGCCCGGCGCACCGGTGCGCATCCAGGTCCCGCCCGGCGGCAACCCGAGTTCCTTCCTGCGTCTGGACGACCCCGAGCACGCCCGGCTCCGCTCCATGATCCAGACCGAGTTCACCGCGCGCCGGGTGAAGCGGCTGCGCGAACCGGTCCAGCGGCTGGTGGACGAACTGCTGGACGAACTGGAGGCACAGCCCCGGCCGGCCGACCTGCACGCCGTGTTCTCCCGCGCGCTGCCGACCCTCGTCATCGCACGGCTGCTGGGCGTTCCGGAGCAGGACTCCGCGTTCTTCATCGAGAAGACCCGCGTCACCATCTCCCAGGAGGATCCGGAGGTCTCCCTGGCCGCCTACGAGGAGATGTCCGAGTACCTGGCCAAACTGGCGCTGCGGAAGCTGGAGAGCCCGGGCGACGACCTGATCAGCCGCCTCGCCCACAACCACCACGCGAAGGGGGCCATCACCCTGGACGAGCTGGTCGGCATCGCCCGGCTGGTCCTGGTGGCCGGACACGAGACCACCACCAACCAGATCGCCCTGAACATCCTGGCGCTGCTGCGCGACGACGACCTGCGGGCGCGGGTGGCCGCCGACGACGGCGCACTCATACCGAACTTCATCGAGGAGTCGATGCGCTACTGGTCGATCTCCCAGGACGCGATGGTCCGGCTGGCGGTGGAGGACCTCGAACTCGGCGGTGTGGCCGTCTCCAAGGGCGACGCCGTCGTCATCTCCGTCCCCGCCGGCAACCACGACGAGTCGGTCTTCGCCTGCCCGCACCGGATCGACCCGAACCGCGACACCAGCGGCCACCTGCAGTGGGGCTTCGGCCCGCACTACTGCCAGGGGGCCCCGCTGGCGCGGCTGGAGATGGAGCTGTCGCTGCGCTCCCTGCTGCGGCGCTTCCCGAACCTGCGGCTGGCGGCCGACCCGCGCACGGTCTTCCGCCGCGGCACCGTCTTCCACGGGGTGACACACCTTCCCGTGACCTGGTGACCGGCCACGGTACCGGCACCACCGGCCAACCACCCGAAATGATCGAGAAACGGAGTCGTCATGACTTCTGAGACAAGCACGGAAGCCGTCGTCGAGGGGCGTGCGCCGACGCCCCCCGACGGCGCACCGGCCGCCGCCCCCTCGGCCGGTGCCCTCCTGGTGGTGCTCGTGGGCACCTTCATCACGGTGCTGGACTTCTTCATCGCCAACGTGGCCGTCCCCGCCATCAAGGCCGACCTGGGCGCCAGCGCCGCCCAGGCCCAGATGTTCGTCGTGGGCTACGGCGTCGCCTTCACCGCGGGACTGATCACCGGCGGCAGGCTCGGCGACCTCTTCGGCCGCCGGCGGATGTTCACGCTCGGCATGGTGCTGTTCATGCTGGCTTCGGCCGCGTGCAGCCTGGCACCCACGGCGACCGTCCTGGTCGTCGCCCGCATCGCCCAGGGCGCCGCCGCCGCGCTGATGGTGCCGCAGGTGCTCGGCATCATCGGCACGGTGTACACCGGCGCCGCCCGCGACCGCGCCTTCAACGCCTACGGCCTGGTCATCGGACTCGCCGGCGTCTTCGGCCAGTTCATCGGCGGTGCCCTGATCACGGTCGACATCGCGGGACTGAGCTGGCGGACCATCTTCCTGATCAACGTCCCGCTGTGCCTGGTCTCCCTGGCCTTCGTCGGCCGCACGATCCCCGAGTCGCGCGGCGAGGGCGGCACCCGGCTGGACCTCGTGGGCGCCCTGCTGGTCACGGCGTCCCTGGGCATCATCGTCTTCGCGCTGCTGGAGGGCCAGGAGAGCGGCTGGCCGCTGTGGGTGTGGGAGTCGCTGGCCGGTGCGGCCGTCCTGCTGGCGGTGACCGTCTGGCACCTGCGCCGGCGGGCGGCGGCCGACCGGGGCCCGCTGATCGAACCCGCCCTGTTCAAGGGCCGGGTGTTCTCGGTGGGGCTGACCGCGACGGTGGTCTACTTCCTCGCGATGGGCTCCTTCTTCTTCGTGCTCGCCCTCTACCTGCAACTGGGCCGGGGCCTGTCGCCCCTGGAGTCCGGGTCCGTCTTCCTGGCCCTCGGCGCAGGCTACTTCGGCGCCTCGGTGGTGTCGTCACGCAAGGCCGCCTCGGTCACCGCCCGCAGGGTGGCCGTCGGCCCGCTGACCCTCGCGATCGGCTACGCGGCGGTCGCCCTGACCGCCGACCGCCTCGACACGACGGGACACGTGCTGTGGCTGCTGCCCGCCCTCCTCGTCGCCGGACTCGGCATGGGCCTGACCACCGGCCCGCTGACCAACCTGGTGCTGGGCGCGGCCGTGCCCGAGCACGCGGCCTCCGCGTCCGGACTGCTGAACACCGCCCAGGAGGGCGGCGCGGCCGTCGGCGTGGCGATCGCCGGCGCGGTCTTCTTCCCCGCCCTGGCCGACGCCGGCGGCTCGGCGGGCGCCTACCCACACGCGTTCGCCGTCACGCTCGTCCCGCTCATCGTCCTGGGACTCCTGGCCTCCGCCCTGGTCTTGGCGGCGCCGGGCCGCACCGCACGGCGCTGAGGGTCCCCACCACCAAGGAAGGCAGGCGTCATGCCGTACGTCACCACTCGGGACGGGACCCGGCTCCACTGCACCGACTGGGGCGAAGGACGTCCCGTGGTGCTGCTCAGCGCCGCCATGGCGGACTCGCGGATGTGGGAGTTCCAGGCGCCGTTCCTGGCCGGTCAGGGGCTGCGCTGCGTCACCTACGACCGGCGCGGCACCGGGCGCTCGGACGTCCCCTGGAGCGGCTACGACTACGACACCCTCGCTTCGGACCTCGCCGACCTGCTCGACCACCTCGACCTGCGGGACGTCCTGCTGGTCGGCTACGCGGCGGGCGGCGGTGAGGCCGTGCGCTACCTGTCCCGGTACGGCGCCGCGCGGGTGGGGAAGCTGGCGCTGGTCGCCTCGACCACGCCGTTCCTGCTGCGCGCCCCGGACAACCCGGACGGCCTGGAGATGGCGCTGTTCGAGGAGATCGAGACGGCCATCCGGACCGACCGGGCCGCCTGGCTGAGATCACTGACCTGGCCGTTCTTCGCCGGCCCCGAGGCGGATCCGGCGAGCACGCCGCTCTCGCCCCGACTGGCCGAGTGGCTGACGGACCTGGCCCTGGACACCTCGCCGCGGGCCGCCACGGAGATCTACCGCACGCTGTTCACCACCGACCAGCGAGCGGAGACGGCGGCCGTCCGGGTGCCCACCCTGGTCGTCCACGGCACCGCCGACCTCGGGGCGCCGTATCCGCTGTGCGGTCCCCGCACCGCGGAGCTCGTTCCCGGCAGCACCCTGCTGACCTACGAGGGCGCGGCCCACGGCCTGTTCGCCACCCACGCCGACCGTCTGAACGCGGACCTGCTGGCCTTCGCCAAGCAGTGACCGCGAGGCGCGGCGCCTCCCGCCTGACCGCCGCCCGGCCGCCGCCCGGGCGGCGGCCGGGCGTTCCGCCCGGACCGCGCCCCCGCCCGCTCCCGACCCACCTCGCACACGTGCCTCTCACGCCCGCGGGCCGGAGTCCCGCCGAGGGCGCCCGCGGCGCCCGGCCCGGCGATCCGCGGCGGGCCGGCGTGCCCGTGCCCCGCGTCCCGTGTCCGGCGTGTCCCTGCCTTGCCTCCCCGTGCCCCGCGCCTCCCTGCCCGGCGTCCCGGTGCCCCCTCACCTCGCCGCGCCCCCGCCCCGCCGTGCCCGCGCGCCTCGTCGGCGTCAGCCGCACGTCAGCGCCGTGACAGCGGTCGGGGGAAGGGGGGGTGTGGTGGGTCTGGGACCGAGGGCGTGTCCCCGGACCCGGACCCGCCGGCACCGTCCGACGAAGGAGTACGCCCGCATGGCAGATACAGCAGCCCCGGTCCCGACCCGGGCACTGGTCCTGGCCAACCCGGCCTCCGGCAGCCACAGCCCGGAACTGGTGGAACAGGTGCGCCAGTTGTGCGACTCGTACCTGGAGCGCACCGAGGTGCACCCGACCACCGGACCGGGTGACGCCACCGTCGCGGTGCGGAGGGCCCTCGAACGGCACACCGGCGCCCCCGACCTGGTCGTCGTCATCGGCGGCGACGGCACCGTCCGGGAGGCCGTCCAGGGCCTGGTGCCCGCCTCCGGGCGCGCCACGCTCGCGGTGGTGCCCGGCGGCACCGGCAACTCCGGCTACAAGATGCTGTGGGGCGACCGCCCCTGGACGGAGTCCCTCAAAGCGATCCTCACCGACTCCGGCATCGGCGGCAGCGCCCGCCCCCGCCGCCTGGACCTGGCCCGTCTCGCCGAGACCCGTCAGTACGTCTACCTGGGTGCCTGCTCCGGTGTGATCGCCGACGCGCTGATCACCGCCCGCGACCTGCCGCTGACCGGCCGTGAGCGGTACGCTCGCGCCTTCGCCGACACCGCCGCGGGCTACGCGCCGTACCCGGGCCGGGTCACCGTCGACGGGCGGGTCGTGCACGAGGGCCCGACCGTCCTCGCGAACGTCGGCGGCGGCCCCTACCGCGGCGGCCGGTTCAACGTCCTGCCCGACTCGCTGCTCGACGACGGCCTGCTCGACGTCTGCGTCATCGGCGACGGGATCGCCGCGGCCGACGTGCCGCGGCTGACCCTGACCGCCGCCCACATCGGCCACCCCGCCACGTGGTACGCGCGCGGCCGGACCATCACCGTGGAGCGCACCGACGGCCGCCGGCTGCCGCTGGAGCACGACGGCGAGTACCAGCACGGCATCGGCTCCACGGCCACCTTCGAGGTCCTCCCCGGCGCCCTCCCCGTGTGGGCCCCGGCCCCGGACAGCCTCGAGGCCCCCTGAGGCATCCAGAACCCCCGTCGTACCGTACGCCTGGCGACGGCACGTCGGGTCAGCCGCACCAACGGAAACGAGGAGAACACACATGAGCGACCTGACCACCACCGTCGACCGCTACCTGGCCATCTGGAACGAGGCGGACGCCGACAAGCGCGCGGCGGCCATCGCCGAGCTGTTCACCGCCGACGCCCCGTACATCGACCCGCTCGCCGCCGTCGAGGGCCACGAGGGCTTCGGCGCGGTGGTGGCGGGCGCCCGCGAGCAGTTCAAGGGCCTGACCTTCGAACTGCACGGCACGGTCGACGCCCACCACAACCAGGCCCGGTTCCAGTGGGGTCTGGTCACCGAGCCCGGCGCCGAGCCCATCGCGATCGGTTTCGACGTCCTGGTCGCCGACGAGGCGGGCCGCGTCAAGGCCGTCTACGGCTTCCTGGACAAGGTGCCGGCCGCCTGAACCCCTCCCCGGGGGGGGGGG
>NZ_JBSICH010000027.1:0-146487 GCF_053613315.1 Streptomyces sp. JK94
CGAGAAGGTCGCCCGCCTCCACCTCGACGCGCTCGGCGTCAAGCTGACCACGCTCCGCCAGGAGCAGGCCGACTACATCGGCGTCAACGTCGAGGGCCCGTACAAGGCGGACCACTACCGCTACTGAACCGACCGGGAGGGCGTGTGCAAGACGAAGAGGAAAGGGAGAACGATCGGCACCACGGCAGCGCTCCGCAGGTACCCGTGGTCCTGCTCGCCGGCGTGGACGACGACCCCGCGGAGTCCCACATCGTCCGGGGCATCGACTGACCGGGTGGGGCGACCGCCGCGACCGGCGCCCCACCCGGTCAGTCGCCGAGGGTGCGTGCCGGCTCCTCCAGTGGCTCGCGGGTGAGGCCGGGGCCGGCTCCGCCTCCCCTTCGGCCGGGCCCCGGTGCGGGCCCGTCCCATGGACGAAGGCCGTGCTCAGGCAGCTGAAGCGCCGCACTCCGTCCCGGCGCGCCTCTTCGAGCGGTGCCCGTGTCCCCTGGTGGCTGACGTCTCGGCACAGCCGGCAGTCGCGGCCCACGTGACCGGCCGTACGGACGACCGTGTCCGTACGGAGCACACACCGCGCAACGATCGCGGGTCGGCCAGGCCCCCCGCACATGACGTATCGCGGAGCTTCCTGTTCCCGGGGGCGCCCGGCGGGCCAGGACGTGGAGCCGTGGCGCGCGGGGGTGGCCGTCGCTCTTCCTGGTCATGACTCCGAGCCCGGCACCGCCGATGAATCCGGTGCCGCCCACCGCGAGGACCGAGCCGCCCGACGGCCCGCTCACAGCCCCGCGCCGTCGTGGACCGCCACCACACAGGTCGCCGCGACGGAGCCACCCTGGTGGAAGTCGACGACGAGTTCCCGGGCGCCAAAGGGCGAGCGCACGGCATCGGCCGAGGGCGCCACGATGCACGGCGAATCGAATTCCACGTACTTGCGGAACTCGGCATCGCATCCGATGAGCAGCCCGTCGGGTACCCGCAGCGCGGCGAGCGCCGCCTGCCGTGCCGCCTCCATGAGCACCATGCCTGGCTGGTGGTCGACGGAGTGGTCGAAGAGGACGGGGTGGTCGGCCTCCGCACGCAGCGGACGTGTTCCGTTCACGCACTCGGCACCCAACACGACGTCGAACTCGCAGGTGCGTCCCACCAGTTCGGGGCTGAGTCCGTCCGGCACCTCACGCGGCGCGGTCGCCTCCGCACGATCGCCCCGCAGCCTGCGGTACACAGCCGGGCTCACGCAGTTCGCGGTCAGCCGTCCGTATCCGATCCGACGGCCGTCTCGGTGGGCGACGACCTCGTACGCGTATGCCGAGACCACGCCTCTGCGGCGTATCACGTCGTGGAGGGTCACCTCGAGGACCACGTCGGCGGGCCGACGGCCCAGTCGGGCGCCCTCCTCGGTTATCTCGAACGACATCGTCTCGGTGAGGAAACTGAAGCCCAGAGGTATCTCCAGGACTTCGTGGGCGAGGAGCAGCCCCGCCTGTCGAATCGTTTCTGCGAAGAGCATGGGGTCGTGCCAGCGGCCGGCGACGGCTCCGTAGTAGCTGTGTCCGCGTGACCACTGGGCACCGATGCGATAGACGTCCTCCCGGCAACGGCTGACTCCGGTCAGCAGCACTTCCGAGACCGCGGTCCGGTGGACGAGCGCACGCGGCACGGTCCGCTCGAAGAGTTCGGGTTCGGCCGCCATGACGGCCGGTGAGAATTCCGATCGGTCGGCTTGAAGAAGCGCAGTCATCCTGACCTCCTGAGATGTGCATTGTCGCAACAGCAAGGGGTTGAGCAGGAAAAACAGCAGAGACTCAGGCGTTCGGCACCTGATTGATGACGATAAGAATACTAGGCGACTGGTATTTTTTGGCAAGAGAGTGGAGGATTGGCCACCGTGCAAGTCGCGGTGAACATCGGAAGGATGGAAGACCACCATCCGCACCGCGGCACTCAGGAGGCGGTTGTGGCGAGAACACGGCAAGAGCGGGCGGAAGTCACGCGGGAGGCGATCCTCGACGGGGCGGCGAAGGCCTTCGACGCGGCAGGGTTCGGCAACACCAGCCTGACGGACATCTCCCGGGAGGCCGGCGTGACCAAGGGCGCTCTGTACTTCCACTTCCAGTCCAAGGAAGCCCTGGCCCACGAGCTGATGTCCGATCAGTTCGACGTCGCGACCGTACTGAAGAACGCCGAGCGGCCGGGCGTGCAGACCGCCATCGACATCACGCACCGCATGGCCTACGAGCTGCGTTCCAGCGTGCGCGTGCGCGCGGGGATCCGGCTGGTCATCGAACTCGGCTCGTTCACCGATCCGAACCCGACGGTCTACAACAAGTGGATCGAGACGATCACGGACTGCCTCGCCCCGGCACAGGGCAGGGGCGACGTCAGGCCTGAGGTCAACATCGGCGACGTGGCCGTCTTCGCCGTCGGCGCCTTCGCCGGCGTACAGATCATGTCCCAGGTCCGCAGTGGACGTGAGGACCTGCACGAGCGAGTCGCCGACATGTGGTCGCTGCTCCTGCCGGGGATCGTTCCGCCCCGCAGAGTCGCGAGGTTCGAGCCGTCGGGTTCGCCGGAACTGCATGCCTCCCTCGGCCTGCCCGCCACGGCTCGGCCCGCGGTCGCGGTGGGCTGAGCACGGGACACTGCGCGGGCCGATCGCCTCAGGGTGATCGGCCCGTCGGCGTGATGCCTCACAGACGTGAGCCGCCGCTCGCGTCGATGCACTGCCCGGTGACCCAGCGGGAGACGTCGGACGCCAGGAAGGCAACGATGTCGGCCACATCGGAGGGCTGGCCGATGCGCCCGAGAGCGGACCAACTGGCCAACTGGGCGCACGCCTCCGGGGACGACCGCTTGCCCGCGTTCATGTCCGTCTCCACGAAGCCCGGATTGACGGCGTTCACCGTGATGCCCCGGTCGCCGAGCTCCTTGGCCAGGGCCAGGGTGAAGGTGTCCATGGCTCCCTTGGTCATGGAGTACACGATGGACTCGGGATAGGCGATCCGCGTGGCGGCGGACGAGATGTTGATGATGCGGCCTCCGTCACGCAGGTACTTGAGTCCCCTCTGGACGAGGAACACCAGCGCCCTGGAGTTCACGGCGACGAGCCGGTCGAAGAGTTCCGGCGTCACCTCTTCGATCCTCGCTGACCCGCTGATTCCTGCGTTGTTGACCAGTATGTCGAGGTCGGGTCCTTGCCCCTGCCGTGCCAGCCCCGCGTCCAAGCCGGCATAGAGCGTCTCGACGTCCCCGGGCACTCCCAGTTCCGCCCGGACCGGGAACGCCCGTCCACCGTCACGGTGGACGAGGTCGAGTGTTTCTCTCGCAGCCTCCTCGTTGCTGCCGTGGTGGACGGCGACCAACGCGCCCTCCCCGGCGAGCTTCCGTGCTATCTGCCGTCCGATACCCCGGCTGGCCCCCGTGACCAGTGCCGTCTTGCCTGCCAGCGTGCCCATGTCCGAACTCCCCCTTGCAGCGATCAGCCACGGCCGCTGAAACAGTCGGTGCGCCCCTCAGTACCGTTTCTTGAGCGATGGAGCCTGTGCGAGCGGAGCCGCAGCGCCCGCCGTCCGCTTCTCGTCCTCCACCTTAAGGAGTGGAAGGACCAATTCCCATAGATCGTTCAGCCACTTCTCGGTCTCCACGCGCGACGCCCTCGTCCAGGTCAGCGTCTCCACTCCGGACACGGCCGCCGTCACCATGGTGCGAGCCGACGCGTCGGCCACGGACCGTCCGAGCTCCCCGTTGCCGCGCGCTTCGTCCAACAGCTGCCACAGCCGGCCGAGCCAGAGCGGGTAGAAGTCGAGTGGTGCGGGGCGGTCGTTCACCCGCTCACGGGTGATGCGCACGCTCGCCATGACGAACGCGTCGTCACGAAGGAGCCGATTGAGGGCGTGCGTCATGTCCACCACGACTTGAAGGAAGACCGGTTCGGTCTCGCACATCTCCTCCACCATCGTCTCGAGCACGTCCTGGGCGCGGACCAGCACCGCGTCGGCGAGTTCGTCCTTGGTCGAGAAGTGGAAGAAGAGGGCACCCTTGGTCACGCCGGCCGATCTGCTCACATCCGCCAGTGACGCCTTGACGAACCCCTGAGAAGCGAACTGATCGGCGGCTGCCACCACGAGCCGCTCCATCGTGCGTTCGGATCGCTCCTGTCTCGCCATGGTCGTCAGCCTCGCTAAAAATGCGGTCGGATGGCTTGCAGGGGATCTCAACGACCCTCAGGCGACTCCGGAAACGATCCCGGCCGAACGAGCGGAAGGCGACACGTCGCGGACCGCCGGACGCCGCACGGGAAGCAGGTACGCGGCGTCGGCCAGGTCCGCGAGCACCTGCGTGACCCCGCCTCGCCGCAGATTTGCGGCAATCCCCTGGAGCTCTCGCCACGATCCGCCCCGGGCCCCGCCCACGAAGACGGGCCGGCTGACCGCGCCGACGGCCACCAGGTCTCGCAGACCCGACAACTGACGCACGACGCCCCTGGCACTGTCGCCGCAGATCAGCAGCAGGGCCTCCACCTCCCGGCGGCACGACAGCTCCACCGTCGCCTGCTCCAGGGTGACGCCGGTACCGAGATTCACCGCACGTACGCCTCGACAGTTCAGGCGCATGGACACCAGGAAACTGTCGGCCGGGGACGCCGACTCGCCGATCGCACCGACGACGACCGTCCGCGCGGCTGGGCCGTGTTCGAGCTCCACAACCATCTCCCCCTTCAGCAACCATCGCGCGAACGAACACCCGCCGCCCGCCCTCTCGTTCCGTTCACCTGACTATAAAAACCGGTCGAATGGTATGTCAACCAAAGTCGGTCGAACGGCTTGTTGAGGTAGCCGGATCGGCGGGAAGACGTGCTCTGCCCTTCCCGGCGCCACGCACGGTCCGGAGCGGGGACGGGGGCGCCGGGCATCCGGCCTCCGTGCACGCCCCTGCGGCCCCCGGTCGCGTCGATCTTGTGCGCGGCGTGACCAACTCATACGCGCGTTCCCACGATGCCGAGGTTCCGACAGCCGGAGCACGTGCCGAAGCGGACGTGGTGCGCGCCATGTACGGTCAGCGGCTTACTGATCGTTTCAGAATGAACCTGGCGGAGGGCTTGGCTGTGGTTGAGTCAGCGGCAGACTTCTGCGGGTGTCGGATGATCTTGTGTCTGATGACCTGTGGGACCGCGTGGCCCCGTCGCTCCTCCTCGTCCGCCGCGTCGTCGACGGTGTCCGGGACGGTTGCCGGTGGATGACCGGGCCGCACCGCGCGGCATCGTCTACGTACTGCGCAAGGGCGTGATCTGGGCCGATGTGCCCACAGAGCGGATCGGCCGCAGCGGTGTGAACGTCACGCAGTTGACGCCGCTGCTGGACGCGACCCCGCACATCCGCAGGACCCGTGGCCACCCCGGTCACCGGCCCAGGCGCCTGTTCGCCGACCGGGGCTACGACTACGACACGTACCGACGCCTCCTCCGGGCCCGCGGCATCACACCGAAGATCGCCCGCAAAGGCGCCGCGCACGGCTCCGGTCTGGGAAAGACCCGTTGGGTGGTGGGGCGGACCTTCGCCTGGCTCCACCAGTTCAAACGGCTACGGACCCGCTACGAGATACGAGCCGACCTCCACCTCGGACTGCTCGGACTCGCCTGCAGCATCATCTGCTTGCGCCGCCTCCGAACGTCATTCTGAAACGATCAGTTAGTGGATGCGCTGCTGGTCGATGACACGTGCCCAGGCTCGAGTGATGGACGGCATATCGGTCAGGGAGGAACCATGAATGGCGGTGCAGCGTACCGTTCCTGCGGCGCGCGTGAACGAGATGTACGTCGGGCATCCCGTATGGGGGGTATTGAGCATGGAAGCGCCGTGCAAGGGGACGCCGTGGCAGGTCGGTGTCTGCGGGAGTGTGATGCTGCTCGTGGTGACGGGGGCAGCCTGAGCGTCCAGCATGCGAGTGCAGGATTGCTCGCCCAGTCGGCGCGGGAGCGCTGCCATGGCCCAGCGAGCGGCGTCCCGGGCTCGGTGGATGCGTAAGGCGTCGGTCTGTCGGCGTACCGCGTGCAGGGCCTCCCCGAAGCTCGCTGCTGAGCACGGGAGCAGCAGGCGTTGAGCGGTAATGCGATTGCCCGCTGCGTACGGTTCGTGCTTCTGGCGCAGGGTCATCGGCATGATGACGGGCAAGTCCGGACAGGACCGGGAGGAAGCGCGCCATTCACGCATGGCCTGGGCGATTGCGGCCAGGCACACGTCGTTGACCGTGGCGTTCCAGGCGTTGCCCAGTCGGCGAAGCCGTTCTTCGGGCAGTTCCTCATACACCCAGTCGATCGAGTTCGGTAGCTGTACGGGCAGACGCGGCCAGTGGCGCTCGTGGCGGAGATTGCCCAGGAATCCCCGCACGGTGAGGAGGGCACCGACGAGCGTGGGTCGAGCGGGTTGGTAGGGATGGGGCCCGGGGGTGTGCTGGTCCGCGATCAGTGTGAGGGCCGTGTGCGCGGCGCTTGCTCCGTCCTGAAGTCCGTGGTGGACCCGGTAGCAGACCCGGAACCGCTGATGATGGGCGTCAGTGACGATCCACACGGCCCAGGGGGGGTGCGGGCCATCGGGCAAAGGCAGCCGCAGCAGGTCCCCGGTGACCATGTGCAGGTCCGCGTGACGCGCGAGGACGTGGTGGCGCACATGAGGATCCGGGCCGAGGGGCTCCTTGCGTGTGGTCCAGTGGCGCGAGCGGGGCGCGGGCGGTACATGTCGGAGAGCGGGTAGTGCTGCGGCCCGGTGCAGAGTACGCCGAATGAGCAGATCGGGGTCTCGAAGCGTCCCATGGAAATCGAGAACGAAGCCGGTCGTGGCTCCAGCACGCACCAGCCAGTTGTCCAGAGGACTGCTGGTGTGACGTGGAGTGTCCATCGTGGTCCTCTACGGGTTGTCTGGTGTATGGAACGGCGGTCGCCCGGGGCCACCGAGACTCCTTGGACCGGTTCGCCGGGCGGGTGGGCCGGGTCGGAAAGGAGTTCGTGACAGGGCGATGGGGCGGCGTACGGGGGGCCGAGGCCAGTAACGGTGTCAGTTGCCACGGCCACGGGACGAAGTCCATCTGGGTGCACACTGGCGGCTGGCCATGGTCGACGCGCTCGACTCGGACGGCCAAGCACTTGGCGCACTGCTCCATGAGACAAGAGGGACTCCACGGGCGTGTCGTGGCTGGCGGCACTTTGTGACGCTCGCGGTCGCTCGCGGCACGGGGCGGAGAGGAGCCAGCCACAGGCGACATGTTCCTCTCGCTGAGGGCACACCGATGGACACGAGCGAACGCAGGTGGACACGCCGGAGCACGACGGTTCACCGCGGCGGCGACCATACCGGCTCGGGCGGAGGATCCAGGCCCGCGTTCACTCGGGCGAGGGGCGGTGACCGGTGAAATGGACGGCTGCTCTCCCCGATCTGGTGAAAATCAGAGGAGTTCCGCTACGGACCAGCCCCAGCCGCGTTCACCTGGAGACGCGGGCATCCTCCGACGACTGACCCACAAGCGCTCGACGGGGCGACTCGGGAGGGCCATGCCGCGCTTGGCCCCTCATCTTGCTACCCATCGGGAGATCCTCTGTGACTGCGGACCCGTCCCACGCCCACAGCCCTGCGGTGGCCGTCATCGGCGCCTCCTGCCGACTGCCGGGTTCCGTCACAGGTTTGCAGGAGTTGTGGGAGGCGCTGTGTGACGGTCGCGTCTTGGTGGGCGAGGTGCCGGCCGACCGTTTCGACGCCTCCCGTTTCGTTGACAAGCAGCGCCGCAAGGCCACCAAGAGCTACACCTCCGACGGCGGCTTCCTGGACGATGTCGCCGGATTCGACAGCGGCTACTTCACGCGGATCTCGCCCCGTGAGGCGGCCCGCATGGACCCCCAGCACCGGCTGCTGCTGGAGATGGCGATCGAGACACTGGACGATGCAGGCATCGATCACGCCGCGTCCACCGGATCGGATACCGCGGTGTTCATCGGCATGTCCAGCCATGACTACGCCGACCTGCAGACCTGCGGTGGAAATCCCCCCGACGCCCACACCATGGCCGGCCTGGCGGCCACCAACGCCGCCAACCGCATCTCGCATCTGCTCGACTGGAACGGGCCAAGCATGACGGTGGACACCGCGTGCTCCTCAGCGCTGACCGCTGTGCACCAGGCCTGTGAGGTGCTGCGGACGGGACAGGCACGCACCGCGCTCGCCGGTGGCGTCAGCGTTCTGCTCAGCCCCTTCGCGTTCACCGGTTTCTCCTCCGCCTCGATGCTGTCGCCCACTGGCTTGTGTCGGCCCTTCTCGGCCGACGCCGATGGATACGTCCGCGCCGAAGGGGGCGGCATGGTGGCCCTCAAGCGCCTTTCCGACGCCTTGGCCGACGGTGACCGCGTCCATGCGGTGATCCTCGCCAGTGGCGTCAACAGCGATGGCCGCACCACTGGGTTGGCACTGCCCAGCGCCCGCTCCCAGGCGTCCCTGCTGGAACAGGTGTACGCCCGGGCGCAGGTCGGCCCGGATGAGGTCTCCTACCTGGAAGCCCACGGCACCGGCACGCCAGTCGGCGATCCGATCGAGTGCGAGGCCATCGGGCGAGCCTTGGGCGAACGGCGCACCACAAGCGCTCTGCCCATCGGTTCGGTCAAGAGCAACACCGGTCACCTGGAAGCCGCTTCCGGCATGGCCGGGCTGCTCAAGGCCATGCTGGTCCTCAAGCACCGCCGTATCCCGCCGACCCTGCACGCCGCTCCCTTCAACCCCCGGATCGACTTCGACGGCTGGAATCTGCTTCCCTGCACGCAGGAGACGCCTCTGGACGTGGACCGGCCGGTTGTCGGCGTCAACTGCTTCGGGTTCGGCGGTGCCAACGCCCATGCCGTCCTCACCGTTCCCCCGCGCACTCCCGCGGCCGAACAGGCACCCGAGCCTCCCCGGCACGGGCCGCTGCCGGTCGTGGTCTCCGCCCGCACCCCCCAGGCGCTCAAGGCCGCTGCCGTCCGGATGGCCCGGCGCCTGGAAGGCGAGACAGCACAGGGCTTCTACGACGCGGCGTGGACCGCCGCGAGGCGCCGCACCGCATACCACCACCGAGCGGTGGTGCTGGCCTCCGGCCCCGGGCATGCCGTACCGGCGCTGGCCGCTGTCAGCGAGGACACCCGGCCGCTGCCGGGCGGCTGCGCCGAGGCGCAAGCGGTCCGGGACGGGCGAGTAGTCTTCGCGTTCAGCGGCAACGGCTGCCAGTGGGCCGGGATGGGCGCCGATCTGCTGCGCGAAGACCCTGCGTTCTGTGCCGCCGTGGCGCGTGCCGACGATGCCCTCGCACCCCACCTGGGCTGGTCGGTGCGCGAGGAGATGGAAGCCGCCGACCCAGAGCGCGTCCACGCCACGGAGATCGCGCAGCCTCTGCTGTTCGCCTTCCAGAGCGCCCTGGTGGAGGCACTTGCTGCTCGCGGTATCCGTCCCACCGCCGTTGTGGGACACAGCGTGGGGGAGATCGCCGCCGCGCTCACCGCCGGCGCGCTCGACCTCGACACGGCAGCCCGCGTGGTGGCAGCACGCAGTCACGCGCAGGCCGCCACGCGCGGCCGGGGACGGATGGCCGCGGTCGGCCTGCCGGTGGATGACACGGTCAAGGAACTGGCGCCCTTCGGCGGCACGCTGGAGATCGCGGCCGTCAACGGCGCGGAGGACGTGACCGTGAGCGGGTCCGAGCACGACCTGCTCGCTCTGGGTGACGCCTTGGAGACACGTGGAGTGTTCTTCCGTCTTCTCGACCTGGACTACGCCTTCCACAGCCGCGCCATGGATCCCGTGCACGACGACCTGATGCGGGCACTGGGGAAACTGCGCCCCAGGGCCACCCGCATCCCGTTCATCTCCACCGTCACCGGCGCGGTCTGCCCAGGTGAGGATCTCGACGCCGACTACTGGTGGCGCAACGTGCGCGAACCCGTCCTGTTCCGCCCGGCCCTGCACGCACTGCTCCATGAGGGCCACGACACCTTCGTGGAAATCGGCTCTCACCCCGTCCTGCGGCCCTATCTGCGCAAAGCCCTTCAGGCAGAGGAGCACCCCGGCCTGGCCGTACCCACCTGTGCCCGGACCACGTCCGGGCGGGCGGCCGTGGACACCGCCGCCGCGCACCTGCTGGCCGCCGGTGCCCGTGTCCACTGGGAGACGTTCTTCTCCCACCCCGGCCGAACCGTCGAGCTGCCCTCCTACCCCTGGCAGCGCGAACCCCACTGGCACGGTGACCCGCAGTGGTGGCTGCGGGTCACCGGGGAGACGGGCCCCGTCCAGCACCCGCTCCTCGGTGCCCCTGTCCCGGTCCAGCAGCCCACCTGGTCCACTCTGGTGGAGCCCTCCCGTCTGCCGTGGCTGTCCGACCACCAGGTCTCCGGGGCCGTGGTCATGCCCGCCACCGCCTACCTGGAAATGGCGCTGGCCGCCGGTCACCTCGTGCACGGCACCGCCGTCGAGGTGAACCACCTGCTCATCACCCGCGCCCTCGACCTGCCGTGGCACGACGACGAACGGGACGTGCACCTGCAGGTGTCGGTGAACCCGGCGGACCGGTCCGTCGACATCGCCGCCCGCACCGACGACAAGGTGCCCTGGCAGCCGTACGCCCGCGCCCGCGTGCAGCGTCTGCTGCGCGGCGAACCCACGGCTCTCGACCTCGCTTCCCTGCGGGCCCGCGTCTCCACACGCCTGGATGCCACGGAGCACTACGACCGTGCCCGGCGCAGTGGACTCGTCTACGGTCCGGCCTTCCAGGTCCTGACCGAACTCCACACCGCCCCCAATGAAGCCCTGGCCGCGTACACCCTGGGCGAGGCACCCGACGGCTACCACGTCCACCCCGCGCTCCTCGACGGAGCCCTCCAGGCCGGCGCGGCCATGACCTTCGCCAACCGGGCGTACCTGCCGTACCTGCCGGTCGCCGTCGAGGCGCTGCGCGTGTGGCACACTCCGCCCGCCGACGGCCTGGTCCACGTGCGATCCCGGGGCGGCAACGAGCAGGAACTGTGCTGGGACATCACCCTTACCGACACCGAGGGCCGGGTCTGCCTGGAACTGGCCGGCTGCCGACTTCGCCGCACGAACAACACCCCCACCGAACCAGTCCAGCACCTGGTCGCAGTCCTGCGCGCCGCACCGCGGCCCGGCGACGACGACCGCGCCGCAGTCCCCGACCGCGACCGCCCCGCACCGTTGCCCACTCCCACCGAGCTGGCTGCGGCCTGCCGCCCCGAGCACGACCGGCTGGAAGAGACCTGGCGCCTCGAAAGGAGCGACGAGGCTGTACAGCGCCTGCGCGAATGCTGCGCGCATCTGATCGCCGACGCCTTCGACCGTCTGCTCCCGGACCTCAGGACCTTCGACACCGACGACCTGATCGCCGGGGGCATGCTGCCCGGGTACGCAAGACTGGCCGCCCTCCTTGCGGACACCGCGCGGGGGACCGTGCACCGTCTCGAAGGGCCTGGGACGGGCGGGCTCGGACGCTGGCGCCTGCCTGAGCACACACGGTCCCAGAACCTCTTCGCCCAAGTCCTGCGCGATTTCCCTCAACAGGCGGTGGCGACCTCCCTGTTCGGCCGGTGCTGCCTACACCTCTCCGAGGTCCTGCGAGGTACGCGCGATCCGCTGGAGCTCCTGTTCGACGAGCCCGACCGCCATCTGATCGAGTACTTCTACAGCGACGCCGCCCAGCCCCGTTACCACAACGGCCTAGTGCGCGCCCTGATGAGGGAGCAGGTCCGCGCCTGGCCGGCCGACCGTCCCCTGCGCGTACTGGAGGTCGGCGCCGGCACCGGCAGCACCACCGCCGTACTGCTCTCGGAGCTGCCGGCAGAGCGCACCGCCTACACGTTCACCGACCTGTCGGCCGGCTTCTTCCCCGTCGCCCGGTCCCGCTTCGCCGGTTACGACTTCGTCGACTACCGCTGTCTGGACCTGGACACCGACCCTGCCGAACAGGGCTTCAACGACGACTCGTACGACGTGGTGATCGCCACGAACGTCCTGCACGCCACCCGCGACCTGCGCCAGAGCCTCAGCCGCATCGGCCGACTGCTCACCGACGGTGGACAGCTGCTGGTCTTCGAGACCCACGACCCTTCCGAACTCGCCCCCGTCTTCGGCCCGCTGGCGGGGTTCTGGAACTTCACCGACACGGATCTGCGGTCCACCTCACCGCTGCTGCCCGCCGATGCCTGGCAGCCGCTGCTGCACGCCTGCGGCTTCGACGAGGTCGCCCAGCTGGGCCACGACCGGCCCGCCGCGGAGCTCGCGTATTCCGTGCTGTGCGCTCGCCGTGGCCCACGGGACGAGGGCCCGCCCCGCCGGAACACGTCCCCGGCGACCGCTGAGGAGACGCCCTGGATCGTCGCCGCCGAATCACCCGACAGCGTCCGCGCCACGGCCCTAACAGCCGCTCTCACCCGGCTGGGCGCCACCGCACACCTCACCACCGTGGAGGAGGCCCCCCATGCCTGGACCGACACCACCGGGCAACAGCCCCCTCGTCTGGCAGTGATCTTCGACGCCGAGGCGCCGGCCAACGACGCAGCAGCGATGACGGAGCAAGCCGTCCAACGACTCGCCATTCTGCGTACCCTCGCCGCCTCCTGTGCCGCACTGCCCTCCGGCACGCAGGCCGACCTGTGGATCATCACCCGCCCCAGCGGCCTGCACCCGGCTCCCGAGCACCCAACGGCCCCCCAGGACGCGGCCCTGTGGGGTGCCGCCCGATCTCTCGCCAACGAGCACCCGCACATCACCGTACGGCGCGTCTCCCACGACTCCGAGGCCGGTGCCGAGCGCCTGGCGGTGGAGCTGCTCCACCCCGATACCGAAGACGAAGTCGTTCTGACCCACGGCGGACGGTTCGTCCCCCGCGTCGTCCCCACCCGCCCGGTCACCGTACCGGCCGGACCCGACACCCCGTACACCCTGCGTCTGGACGAGCCGGGTCTGCACCCGCGACCGATGTGGGCCTTTGACCGCCCCCGTCGGCCCGCAGACGATGAGGTGACCATCGCCGTCCGGGCAGCGGCCCTGAACTACCGCGACGTCATGCTCGCCGCGGGTCTCCTGCCACCGGGGGCCGAGGTGGCCCTTCCGAAGGGGCCGGCGGCGGGACTGGAATGCGCGGGCACCATCACGGCCGTCGGGGCCGGGGTCACGCACCTCGCCCCCGGCGACCGCGTCTACGCGCTCGCCCCCCGCAGCCTCAGCTCCCAGGTGTCCGCTCCGGCCCGGCTCGTGGGCAGGATGCCGGACGGCATGTCCTTCACCGCGGCCGCCACCTTGCCTGTGGTCTATTTCACCGTCCACCACGCCCTGGAACGACTGGCCCGCCTGCAACCGGGCGAGACCGTGCTTGTCCATGGCGCAGCCGGTGGTGTCGGCCTGGCTGCCGTCCAGCTCGTCCACGCGCGCGGTGCCACGGTCATCGCCACCGCCGGCACCCCCGCCAAGCGTGACCTACTGCGCATGCTCGGCGTACAGCACGTCTTCGACTCCCGCACGCTTGACTTCGCCGAACACGTCCGCGACCTCACTGCGGGCGAGGGAGTCGACGTGGTCCTCAACTCCCTCGCCGGTGAAGCCATCGCCCGCAGCCTGGAACTGCTGCGGCCAGGAGGACGCTTCCTGGAACTCGGGAAGCGTGACATCTACGCGTCAACGCCCCTGGCAATGCGGCCTTTCGCCAACAACGTCGCCTTCTTCGGGATCGACGCCCACCAGCTCATCACTCACCGTCTGCCGCAGGCCGGAGCGTGCTTCGACGAGGTGGCTCAGCGGATCTCCGACGGCACGTACCGGCCCCTTCCGCACTTGACCTACCCCGCTCCCCGTGTGGGTGAGGCGCTGCGCGCCCTGCAACGCTCCCGGCATGTCGGCAAGGTCGTCATCACCTTCGACGAATCACCCGCTGTCGAACAGCCGCCCCCGCCCCTGGAGCTGTCCCCCGACCGGACCTACCTGATCACCGGCGGTCTCAGCGGCCTCGGCGCGGCCATGGCCCACCGCCTCGCCTCCCACGGCGCTCGTCACCTGGCCCTTCTGGGTCGGCGCGGCCCCGATACTCCCGGCGCGGCCGAGCTCGTCCAGGCCCTCGCGGCCCGCGGCGCCACCGCGACCGCCCACGCCGCCGACGTCACCAGCGAAGCGGACCTGCGCCGCGTCCTTGAAACCATCGACACCGGCAACCACCCGCTGGGAGGCGTGATCCACGCCGCGATGCGTCTCGACGACGCGCCCCTGGTGGAACTCAGCGACGAGCGGCTGCGTACCGCCGTCGAACCCAAAATGCTCGGCGCGGCTCTCATGGACACCCTCACCCGGGACCGCGATCCGCACCTGTTCGCGATGTGCTCCTCGGCGACCGCCTGGTTCGGCAACGCCTACCAGGCCAACTACGCTGCGGCCAACAGCTATCTCGAAGCCCTCGCGCGTGCCCGACACCACGCCGGGAAGGCCGGGTCCGCAGTCGCCTGGGGCGCGGTCGGGGACACCGGTTACGCGGCACGCCACCAGATCACGGACGTGATGGAGAGGCTGGGGCTGGACGCCCTCACCCCCGACGAAGCCTGCGCCGCCCTGGAGGACGCCGTCGCCCGCGACGCTGACGTCACCGCCGCCGCCAAGATCGACTGGGGGCGTATCAGCAGCATGATGCCCGCCGTGCGTGGCCCCCGGCTGGCCGGCCTCATCCCCGCCCACACCGCCACCGACGACGGCCCGGACCGGCTACGCCGTCAGCTCGCCACCGCTACCTCGGAAGAAGCCTTGAAGATCGCCGCCGACGCGATCACCCAGGTCCTCGCCGACATCCTGCAGACCGACGCTGACCGCCTCGAACGCGACCGCCGCCTCGACCAGCTGGGCCTGGACTCCCTGATGGCCGTCGAGGCAGTCGTCGCCACCCGCCGCCGTCTCGGCTGCGAGCTGCCGACGCTGGAGATCCTCAATGCCCAGGACATCACGGACCTGGCCCGACGTGCTCTCATCCGGCTCGGTCACGAGACCTCCACCAAGGCCACCCCGCCCACGACCGCCGAGTCAGCGCTCCGCTCCCACGACGCGACGACGGGAACACCCCCTTGCTCCTCCTGACACTCACCGGTACGACAACGGCAACGAGCAGCCTCCCCCTCGCAGACCGGCGTTCGTCACCTCCTCCCGCCGACCGGAGGACTGCTGCATGCTGACTGCAGTGACCGGAGCAACCGGTTTCCTCGGCTCCCACCTCCTGAGCGAACTGCTCGCTTCCGGGCGAGACGTCGTGGCCCTCGTCCGCGACGAACCAAACACCGCACTGCGTCGGCTGCGTACCGCCACCCAGGCCACAAGGGTGACCCCTCTCGAGGACTTCACGCGACGAGTCCACGCGGTGCGTTACGACTTGCTGCACCCCACACTCGGACTCGACCCCACAACCCATGCCGGCCTAGCCGCCTCGATCGACGAAATCTGGCACTGCGCGGCGTCCATCGACATGCTGGGCCTGCCCCACGAACTGCATCGCACCAACGTGATGGGAACCCGGAACGTTCTGGAACTCGCCCGAGCGGCCGGCCCGTCGACGCGCGTACGGCACATCAGCACCGCGTACGTCGCCGGCGCCCGTCTCAACGGAACCGTCTACGAGGACGACCTCGACGAGAGCCACGGTTTCCTCACCCCGTACGAGGCGTCGAAGTACCAGGCCGAGCTGGCCGTCCACAGCTGGGCAGACCAGTACCGGCATCCGGTCACCGTTCTCCGTCCCAGCGTGCTCGTGTCCGACCGCCCCATCGCCCCTGGAGCGCCCAGCCATCCCTTCACCGACATCGGAGCGAAGCTTGCCCTGCTCGACGACGAGGAGAACATTGACGCCCTTGTCGCCATGACCGGTGGCGATTCACTGAACCTGCGTCTGCAAGGCGATCCGGAGGCGGGCGTCAACGTGGTCCAGGTGGAGCATGCGGCGGCAGCGATGGTTCGTATCGGCCGGCACCGGTCGGCGGAGCTGATCAGCACCTTCCACGTGGTCCATCCTCATGAAACGACTGTAGGAATGATCACCGCAGCACTCCAGGCATGTTGCCCCCGGCTGAAGGTCGAATTCACGAAGGATCCGCCGCATCACGACCCGGTGGAGAGGCTTGCCCTCGATGCCGTTGCCGGTATCAGCAGATACACGCACCTGCGTCGTCGCTACGACCGCAGCCGGTTCCTCGACGCCGTCGGCCCATGGCATGAGCCGGAAGACATCGACCAGAACTACCTGCGACGATCGTTCGCCGTGCCGAGACCGAGGCCCCTTGCCTACGGCTGACCAGGAGGACCGCATCACTCCAGCCCTGCCCCACGGGGCCGCCAGGCGCGTACCGAGTGCGGCCGCCGCACGGCGGCTGTCACCGTCGCGAGGTCGGCAGCCAGGCCTCGGCCCGGGCAGTCCGGCGCGGCGCACGTCTGATTCCGAGCACTGGCACCGGTGGCACCTCGCCGTGGGGACGGCGTGGCGGGCGGGGACCGAAAGCGGACCGGCCGTCCCCTGAAGCCTGCGACGGCGCACGGGTCCGTCCCGTCGGAGCGCCCTTGCGACGGACCGTATCGAATCCGCATCGCGAGACCGACGGCGGCCCGTTCCGGGAAGAGGCACGCCGGGTCTCGCACGCACGCACGACTCGGCACACGCCGGACGAGAGGACGTATCCGCCGTGGTGACCAGGGCATTGGCAGCAGTCCCGGCCCGGCTCAGAACACGACGTGCCAGCACGCATCCGCCTATTCAGAAGGGACAGTGTGGCCGATGTCCGACGACATGACCGGAACCGCGGAGCCGACTGCGGGAGGGGGCCCGGCAGAACACCGCGTCGCTACGCAATCGCGTCCACACGCACAGCACGCCACCGGTCGGGTCGAAACCTGCCGGTCGGGGCTCACACTCGCTGCGGGCCGCGACAGAGGTGACGCTTTGGGCGCAGTGGCACGGTGGTCGTTCCGGCACTGCCGGTGGGTACTCGGGGCAGCGGCCTGTCTGCTCGTACTGTGCGCGTTCGTGGGCTTGAGCATGGGCCAGTCGTGGTCCAACGGCGGATATACCGCCGACGGGACGGCCGCCCAGCGGGCCGAGGCCGCGGCCCAGAAGTTCGCGGCGGGCACACCCGACCTGCTCCTGTACGCGCGCTCCAGCCGCCCGGTCGACTCACACGAGGTGGCGGAGGAGGGCCTGCGGTTGACCGAGCTGGCTGCCCGGTCCCCGGGGGTCGCGTCGGCAGTGTCGTACTGGAACACCGGGCTGGATCCGCTCCGTGCCGCCGACGGCCGGGGCGCGTTGCTGCGCATCGATCTCGAGGGCGGAGAATCCGAGGCCGCCCGCATCGCGCGCACCCTGGTCCCGACCTTGCGGGCCGCCGTTTCGGGGCTGACGCTGTCGGTGACCGGCCCCGCCTGGGTGAACGTGTCCGCCACCGACCAGGCGAATCACGATCTGCTGCGGTCGGAATTGTTCAGCCTGCCGGTGACGTTCCTGGTCCTGGCGCTGGCCTTCGGCTCTCTGGGTGCCACGCTCGTACCCCTGGGGATCGGTGTGACCGCAGTCTCGGGGGCCCTGGCCGTGCTGGCGATCGTAAGCCGACTGATGCCGGTCTCGGTCTTCGCCGTGAACCTCAGCTGTGCCCTCGGTTTCGGCCTGGCCGTCGACTACGCCTTGTTCACCCTCTCCCGGTACCGGGAGGAGCGCGCCCGTGGCCTGGATGCGGAGGCGGCGGTCGGACGGGCGATGTCGACTACCGGCCGAGCCGTGATCTTCTGCGCCCTGACGATGGCGTGGTGCATGGCGGCGCTGCTTCTCTTCCCGCTGGGGCTGATCCGCTCGCTTGCAACCGCCTCGCTCGTCGTCGTCGCGTTCTGCGCGGTGGGCACCCTGTTCCTTGTCCCCGCCCTGGTGGCTGCCCTGGGCGGACGGCTCGACGCTGTGAAGCCGTCCCGCCTCTTCCCCTGGCGGCGGAGCGCCGCGGAGCCGTCGGGCAGTCCTGCCTGGCGACGGGTCGCTGTCACGGTGACCAGGCGGCCCCTGCTGTGGGCGCTGGCCGGTTCCGCTCTGCTGCTGGGACTGGCTCTGCCCGTCACCGGGCTGCGGCCCGCGTTGATGGACGAATCCATCCTGCCGCACCATGCCGAGGCCCGGAGGGTCGCGGAGACCACCCGGACGGACTTCGCTCACCCACCGGACCATCAACTGACGGTGGTGCTCCCGCGCACGGACCCAGCGGCCGACGCGGCGCGCCTGGACGCCTACGCCAGGCACCTGGCGGCGCTGCCCGGCGCAGCCCGGGTGAGTACCGCGGCCGGGGACTACACCGAGGGAAGACTCATCAAAGCACGGGACGCCGGAGCGGCCACTGCCCAGCGCGGAACACTGGTCGTGGTGTTCGCAACGGAATCAGCCCAGTCACCGAGCACCGCCACGCTCGTCGACGCGGTGCGCGACACCGCCGCGCCCGGGCCGGCGCAGGTCGCCGGGGCAGCGGTGCATTTCGCCGACACCCGGCACGCCGTGACGGGCGCCCTCGGCCAGTGGACGACGCTGATGCTCAGCGGTGTGTTCATCATGCTGCTGACCTTCACCCGGAGTCTGCTGGTCGCGCTCAAGGCCGCGGTCCTGGGCGCTTTCAGCATCGGTGCGGCACTCGGTCTGATGGTGCTGCTCTTCCAGCAGTTGCAGGTGCTCGGGCACCCGGCCGGAGAAGGCCAGGGCACGCTGGAGATCACCATGCCGCTGCTGGCCGCCGCCTTGGCGTTCGGCCTTTGCGTGGACTACGAGGTCTTCCTCGTCTCCCGCATGGCGGAGGAATGGCGGCGAACGCGGCAGAACACCGCTTCCATCGTGTTCGGCATCGAACACACCGGCCGGCTGTTCACTGCCGCCGCGCTGGTGGTCGCCGTCAGCATGGGCGCACTGATGCTGTCACAGGTCAGTCTCCTGGTGGTGCTCGGCGCGACGATGGCCGCGATCGTCGTCCTCGACGCCACGGTCGTGCGGGGTGTACTCGTCCCGGCGGCGATGCGGATGGCGGGCCGGGCGAACTGGTGGCAACCCACGTTCCGCCGACCCCCCGCGTCCGTGCGGCACCCCGCCGAGGCGGACACCAGGTGACCGCCCAACAGCATCAGACGAGTGGGAGACCACGGCCGGCCCCCTGTTTCCCGTCCCCATCACCGTGACGCAGCCAGCTCGCTCTTCGGGCGGCCCGCGTGCCAGTGGACGTAGATCTCGGCGGCCATCATCGGGGCCTTCCTCGTCGGACGCCGGCGAACGCCGGGGCCAGGGCCCTGCTCAGGGCGGTGTTCACGAAGTCGTCGCTGACGCGCGTGTAGATGGCCGTGGAGCTGTCGCACTCGTGACCGACCTGCTGCTGAATGAAGCGCCGGTCCACCCCGTCCTCGGTCGGATGCGTGACGTAAGAATGCGAATTGAGTGCGGAACTAGGGCTTTTGGGAGCTTTAGCGCGTCTCGGTACGCCTCGAACCGGTCGTTGATCGAGCTTGGCTGCATGCCTCCCCAGCGTTCGGTGATCCACAGGGCTGGGTGATCGGGGAACCCGAAGCGTGGCCGGACGTCCTCGACGTAGTCCTCGACCGTCTCGTCGGCCCAGCCCATCACCGACAGCACGTTCCGGCGCCGCGGCGGCTGCCCCTTCTTCGCCTTGCCGTAGCGGACATGAGCGTGTCGTACCGGCCGAACTGGCGAGCCTTCGGGGTGACTGCCGACCCTCAAGGCCCTGGACACCGGGCGCCGGGTCATCCATCCCGGTTGGCTGGCGAAGACGGTGTTCCCGGGCGTGCGGATCGGCGACGCGGTGGCCGACCAGCCCGTCGAGGGCGGGCCCTGCCTGGCCGACCTGCTCGCCAACCAAGAGCATGGTCACCGTCAACACCTCGCCCATCGCCCAGGCCGCGGCCGGAGGCCGGCTGCTGGAGCACGGGTGCAGCCTGGTCCACGCCAACGAACGGAAGAGCGAGGTGTACCGGGTCGGCCTCGACCGGATCGTCGACGGGCTCGCCCGCCGTTTCCCCGACCCGTCGGGGTCCGGGGTGAGCGGGAACAGTCCCGAGGGCGGCTTCTTCGTCGTCGTCCGGGTTCCGTTCGGCGTCACCGGCGCGGTACTGGAACGCTCGGCGCGCGAGCACCGGGTGCTCTGGACGCCACTGCACCACTTCTACGGCGCCGCGGCAGCGGGCACCGGAACCGGTGTCGGGCCGTTGCGCTGTCTGCGCCTGTCGTGCAGCGCGCTCGGCCCGGAGAGCATCGAGGAGGCGCTCGACCGCTTCGCCGCCTTCGTGCGTTCCTGCTGACGTGCCCGCGCCGTCAGGGGCGGCCTCACTCACGCCTGCCGCTCCTGGCGCGCTGTCCTGCGACTGCTCGCCCGAGCGAGTGACGGGAGATCCGACGTCGCGTGCAACCCCTGGGCGGGCAACGGGAGTAGGAGTGGATGGAGAGGCGCCCTCCGGTCCATTGACCCCACTTCCCGTAGGAGCAACGTGTCCAGCAGCATCAAGAGGTTCGCGGTCGCCGTCGGCGTGGCCGCCGTCGTGGTCAGTACACCGGTAGCCGGTGCCCGGGCGGCCGACGAGGTGTCCGGTGACGCGTCCGGCAAGGGGCTGCAGACGCGGTCGGCCGTGCAGGGCGAACAGCACCCGACCCGGCACACGCAGGACGAGGGACAGCGGTCCGTCGCCCGTACCATCGGCTCCGGAATCATCGACGGCAAGGAGTGGTCGGTGACGCTGACGTTCCATCCGGACGTGCCGGAGAACTTCCCCTCCGTCGACCCGGCCTCCGGCTTCGGTGACTCCCGGCCCGGCGATCCCGCACTGCTCTGTCAGCGGGTGTTCATCGGCGGGGTCCAGGTCGATCACCAGGCAGGACCGTGGGCGGGCTGCGCCGTCGTGGACGGTCGGGACGACTTCGTCGAAGGCGCCGGGCTGCACGGCCTGACCGACAAGGGCACGTCCGGGACGCGGATATTCGTCGGCAACCCGGCTTCGGGCACGGCCACGGCCCGTTTGACGCTCGACGGCGGTACGGTCCGTACCGCCGAGGTGGTGACGCTGCCGGGGACCTCCTACCGTGCGTTCGCCCTGCCCGTCGCCGACGGGGAGACCATCGCGTCCGTCGACACCTTCGACGGACAGGGCAGCCGGCTGACCCACGAGACGTACTGGGACTGACCCACCGGTCCCCGGTCCCCGGATGCCGTCCGCGTCCGGGGACCGGGCCGCACCTCCTGCCCGCCACACACACCCGCAGGGACAGACTCTTCGTGCACATCGGACCGGCCCGCGATGCCGAAGACGATTTCACGGCGTTCACCTCGGCCTACTGGAGCCGCCTGGTCAGGACCGCCTACATGCTGACCGGCGATTTCCATGAGGCGGAGGATCTGGTGCAAACCACGCTGATCAAGGTGTACGCGCGGTGGGACCGGGTGCGGCGGGAGGACGCCGACGCCTATGTGCGGCGCGCGCTGGTGAACAACAACCGCAGCCGCCACCGCCGCAGACGGGTCGCCCACCTGCTCACCCCTCTGCTTCCGGACCGTCCGCAGCGGTCCGGTGAGGCCGAACGCCTGGAGGAGCGCGACGTGCTGATGGAGGCCCTGGCCGAGCTGCCCGAACGGCAACGTGCTGTGGTCGTCCTCCGTTACTGGGAGGATCTCGGGGCGGACGAGGTGGCACGGACGCTCGGCTGCACGCCCGGCACGGTCAAGAGCCAGGCTTCCCGCGCTCTCGCCAAGCTGCGGGCCCACCCCGCGCTGGCAGCGCACGTCCGCGCGGATCTCGGAGGTGCCGCATGACCACCCCCCACACACCCGGTGGGCGACCGGAAACCTCTCGTGACCCAGGCACTTCGGGCACTTCAGGGGCTTCCGTGCCGGCCCGGCCCGGCCCCCTGGACGCCGCCGATTCCGCACCGGATGTGCGGCATGCGCTGGCCCGGGCGGCCGGACGGAAGACGCCCGGACCAGCACCCGTGCAGGCCATCCTGGACGGTGCCCGGGCCCGGAGGTCGCGCCGCTCCACCGTGACCGCGACGGCCGGGGTGCTGGTGACCGCGGTCACGACAGCCGTCGTCCTGCCGCTGCTGAGCGGCCCGCCGCAGGACGACGGTCCGCGCCCCGCGGCCTCGTCCCCCTCCGTCTCACCGGTCCCCGACACACTGGACGGCGGAGAACGCAGCCGGGTGGTCCGCTCCGGCGACATCGACGGCAAGGAGTGGTCGGTGACGCTGACGTTCTATCCGGACGTGCCGGACGACTTTCCCTCCACCGACGGCGACGTCGACACCGGCACCGGCACGGACGCCGACACCGACGCCGACACCGACACCGACACCGACACCGACACCGACACCGACACCGACACCGACACCGACACCGACACCGACACCGACACCGACACCGACGCCGACACGGACGCCGACACGGACGCCGGTGACAGGGCCGACCGCGACGCCGAGGGGGGCTCCGGCGGCGGTTCCCGGCCGGCGGGCCTCTCGCTGCTCTGCCAGCGGGTCTTCATCGGTGGCGTCCAGGTCGACCACCAGGCAGGCCGCTGGGCGGGGTGCTCCGTCGTGAACGGCGAGGCCGACTTCGTCCAGGCCGCCGGGCTGCGCAGCCTGTCCGGGAAGGGGGCGTCCGGGACGCGGATCTTCGTCGGCAACCCCGCCTCGGGAACGGCCACGGCCCGGCTCACCCTGGACGGCGGCACGGTCCGCACGGCGCAGGTGGTGACGCTGCCCGGTACTTCCTACCGTGCGTTCGCCCTGCCCGTCGCCGACGGGGAGACCATCGCGTCCGTCGACACCTTCGACGGACAGGGCGAGCGGCTGACCCACGAGACGTACTGGGACTGAAGCCGTTGCCGGAGTTCAGGGCGTCCACCGCCGCTCGAACCGCTGCACACCGCTGTGCGCGCCTCTGAGGCCCTTGATCGTTGCCCTCGGGAGCCCGGAGGCGTGCGTCGCAACACCGCGGACAGCCGCACAGGGCCCAGCGGACCGGGAAGGAACGTGCCCGCCGCACCGGGGGCGTCCGCCGCACCGGAGTGTCCGGCACGGCGGACGCCCGCCTTGCGCCTACTGCCGCTCGTGGGCGCTCAGGTCCAGCCGCTGGTGGACCAGACGGGCGAAGTGGCCCAGGGTGCGTCCCGTGGCCAGGTCGGCCGGTCCGAGGCGGATGTCGAAAAGGTCCCGGGCCTGCATCAGGAACTGCATCCCCAGCAGTGAGTCCAGTCCGAAGTCGGTGACGTTGACCGTGGGCTCGAGATCGGCCGGGTCGGTCTGCAGGACACCGGCGAGGAGCTGGGTGATCGCGTCGGTGATCCTGCGCAGTGCCTCGTCCGCCGGGAGGTCCGCCAGCGCGTTCAGCAGCTCGTTGCGGGCGTCCGGGGATGCCGCGGAGGACACCGGCACCAGCGGGGCGAACCGGGGGGTGGCCAGGGCAGGCAGCAGATGGCGTGCGGTCCCCCAGCGGTAACGGCCCGCTCCGGCGACGTCGGTGCCTGCGGCCAGAAGGTGGTCGGCGGTGGTCAGGACCTCGGCGGGGGTGAGCAGTTCGAGGCCGCGTCCGGCCATGGTGGCCTCCATGCCGCTGCGGGCGACGTAGCCGGTTTCGCCGATCGGCCCCCAGGCCAGCGCCGTACCCGGCCGGCCGGAGCCGCGCCGGGCCCGGGTCAGGGCCTCCAGGTAGGCGTTGGCCGCCGCGTAGGCGGACTGTCCCGGGTTTCCGATGCCGGCGGAGACGGACGAGTACCCGAGGAACAGGTCCAGGTCGCGGTCGGCGGTGAGGCGGTCCAGCAGGGCAGCGCCCGCCGCCTTGGGCGCCAGTACGGCGGCGAACCGGTCGTCGGTGAGGTCGGACAGCACCGCGTCGTCCATGTGCATCGCCGCGTGCACGACGCCCCGCAGGGCGTGCCCGGTGGCGTCCACGGCGTCGAGGACCCGGCGCAGCGCCGCTTCGTCGGTGACGTCGGCGGCGTGTGCGGTGGCCTGCACACCGCGGTCGGTGAGTTCCCGGAGCAGGGTGTGCGCACCGGGGGCGTCGGGTCCGCCGCGGGAGAGCAGGGCCAGGTGCCGGGCTCCGCGGTCGGCCAGCAGGTGGGCGGTGGCGGCGCCGAGCCCGCTCAGTCCACCGGTGATCAGGTAGGTGCCCTCGCCGTCGAGGCGGAGGGAGCCGGGTGCGGGTTCGACGGGGACGGGTTCGTCCAGGGGGTCGAAGGTGACGACGACCTTGCCGGTGTGCCGGGAGTGCTGCAGGAGGTGGAAGGCCTCGTCGACACGGGCGGCGGGATAGGCCGTGTGGGGCAGGGGCCGGTAGGTGCGGGAGCCGATCGCCGCGTCGAAGTCCTCGACGAGCCGGGTGCGCAGGGCCGGGTCTTCCAGGACGGTGTCGAGGTTGAAGCCGATGAAGGTGAGACTGCGGTGGAAGGGGCGCAGCGTGATCGGGTTGTTGAGGAAGATGTCCCTCTTGCCGAGTTCGATGAAGCGGCCGTTGGGGCGCAGGAGGTCCAGGCCCTGGGCGATGGCCTCGCCGCTGAGCGAGTTCACCACGACGTCCACGCCCTGACCGCCGGTCAGCTCTCGTACCCGGGGGGCGAAGTCCAGGCTGCGGGAGTCGAGTACGTGCTCGACGCCGAGCGTGCGCAGCAGGTCCCGTTTGGTCTCCGTGCCGGCGGTGGCGATGACGCGGGCGCCCTGCCGGCGGGCGCACTGCAGGACGGCCAGGCCCACCGCTCCGGCTCCGCCGTGGACGAGTACGGTCTCCCCGGCACCGAGTCGGGCCTGGTGGACCAGGGTCTGGTGGACGGTCAGGAAGGCGACGGGGAAGGTCGCCGCCTCCGTGAGGCTCATGTCGTCGGGAACGCGGACGACGGCAAGGGTTGGGGTCGTGGCGTGCGAGGCGAGTGCGGCGGGCACGAGGCCGCAGACCCGGTCGCCGGGCTTCAGGTCCTCCACCCCCGCTCCCACGGCACGCACGATGCCGGCACCGTCGGTGCCCAGTCCGCGGCCGAGTGGACTGTTCTCCACGGCTTCGGGCGGCAGCAGGCCGTTGGCCCGCATGGGGTCGCGGTAGTTCAGGGCCACGGCCCGCATCTCCAGGACCACCTCGCCCGGTCCCGGCTCGGGGGCGTCCGCCTGCCGCCAGACGAGCCGCCGGTGCAGGCCCGGTTCGCGGGCTTCCAGGATGAACGGCGTACCGGCGGGGACGCCCGGGGGCTCGTCCGCCGGGTGCTGCACGTGCCGGGGCACGAACCGGCCCCGTGGGGTCAGAATGACCTCGTCCTCCCGAGCGCTCCGGTCGTCGTCGTCGGGCGCGAGGAGTTCGTCGGCCAGGCGGCGGGCGTCGGTGCCGGCGTCACCGGTGCGGTGGCAGGACAGGCGGCGCAGGCACAGGTCCGGGCGCTCGTTGGCGAAGGTGCGGCAGGCCGCCCAGACGGCCGCGTCCACCGGGTGCGTCGGCTGCTCCGGGGCCGGGAAGAGGCCGGTCGGGCGGGTGACGAGCCATACCCGGGGGCCGGTTCCGCCCTTCAGGCCGTCGCAGGCGGTGGCCAGGGAGCGCAGGAGGGCCGCGCGGCGGGTGGTCCGCGTGACGGTCTCGTGCGGGCCGGGTGCGGCGAGCAGCAGGACGATGCGCGGATCGGGGTCCGTGGGCAGGGCCGCACTCCAGGCGGCGGCCTCGTCGGGCGCGGTGATCACCGTGGCCTTGCCGAGGCGGGCGGCCAGAGCTCGCGCGGTCGGCGTCTCGGTTCCGTCCTCGACGGCGATCACCCAGGTGGTGCCCGGAGCCGGCCGCGCCGTCCCGGTGGTGGCCGTCGCCTGGCCGTGGTCCGCCGCGGCGAGGAGGACGGAGCGGTCCGCGGGCCCGGTCTGCACCACACCGGAGAAGCCGCACCGGTGCAGCAGCGGGGCCCACCGGTCCCGGGCGAGGATGCGGGACACGGGACGCAGGGTGTGGTCCCCGCGCTCCCAGAAGTCGTTCAGCGTGCCGTACAGCAGGGCCTGGAGCGGGGCGTGGTGCGGTTCGGTGGCCAGCAGGTGTCCGCCGGGGGCCAGCAGGCCGTGCAGTCGGCGCAGGGTCGCGGCCAGGTCGTTGGTGGTGTGCAGGGCGTCGCCCGCGAGGACGAGGTCGAATCCGCCTCGGGGCAGGCCCTGGTCGGCCGGGTCGGCGTTCGGGTTCAGAACGCGGTGGTCGACGAAGTCGTGGGACGCGAAGCGGTGTTCGGCGCGGGTGACGGTGCTGCCGGTGGTTGCCGTGCAGGTGTAGCGGGTCCGGTCGGCCGGCAGCACGGGCAGGACGGCGGCCGTCAGGGCGGTGGTGTTCGCGCCGAACTCCAGGACGCGCAGTGGGCGGTCGGCCGGCCAGCGGGCGACGATGTCAGCGAGCAGGGCCTGTACGGCACGGTGGGCGAAGCGGTGGGCGGGGCCGGACTCGTGGAGTTGCTCGTAGGCGCTGTCCCCGGCCGGCAGGAGTTCACGTGCGTCGGCGTGTCCTCGTACCACGTCGGGCAGCCGGCGCAGGTGCCGGTTGAGGAGCAGTGTCTCGGCGCCGTACGCGGGGTGGTCCTCGACCAGGCCGCGCAGCAGGGCCTCGGCGTGCGTCTGCGCGCCGGTGAGCCGCCAGGTCTGCCCTGCCGGCCGGGCGAGACCGTGCTCGGCCAGCAGGGGCAGCATCAGCCGGGCGAGCCGACGGTGCCGGGGCTGGAGGCCCCCGGCCACCAGGTCGTCCATCGAGAACGGGGCCGTCGGGTCGGCGAGCAGACCGCGCAGTGTCCCGGCCCAGCAATGGGCGCCGGCCTGCTCGGCGGCCGCGGTGAACCGGCGGTGGCCGTCGTCGTCCAGGGCGGTGCGGGCGGCGGCGACGCGCGGCTCGGCCGCGGATGCCACCTCGGTGGGCGTGGGCAGGGGAGAGGGCGGGGCGGCGGCGTCCGGGTGGGGGGCGGCCCTCAGGACGGTGCGCTGGACGGTCAACGGGGTGTGTTCGGACAGGTGTGCCCGGCGGGTGCGGCAGCCGTCGATCTCGACGGTGACCGTGCCGTCGGGGTCGGCGTAGGTGATGTCCCAGCACATCTCGTTGGCGCTGCGGCTGCGGCGGCGCAGATGTACGACGCCGGCGGGCGCGGGGGTGCGCCACACGCGTACGGCTCCGAACACGGTCGGGAGGAACGCGGCGGACTCCCCCTGCGCCTCGGCGAGGGCCACGGTGGCCTGCAACGGCGCGTCGATCAGGACCGGGTGGGCGGTGTAGGCGTCGGCGGGGTGCGCCAGCCGGTAGCTGACCAGCGCCTCCGCGTCGCCGGTGTCGACGCGGTCGATGAGCTGGAAGTCCGGGCCGCAGTGCAGACCGATGCGGTGGCACATGCGGTAGAAGCCCGGGCCGTCGACGCTCTGGGCGCAGCGTGCCCGGAGCGCGACGACGTCGAGCGGGGCCGGTGCCGAGCCGAGCAGGCTACGGACCTGTGCGCGGACCACGGGCAGGCACTCACCGCCGTTTTCCTCGCGGACGCTGATGGTGACGGCGCCGTCGTCGGGGGTGACCGCGGTCTGCAGGGCGACCGGCGTCGGGTCCGGCCACCGCAGGGACAGCGGGCGGCCGATCTCCAGGTGCCGTACCTCGACCGGGCGGTCCATGGCCCGGCGGCCGGCGCTCAGGGCCATCTCCACGTAGGCGGCGGCCGGCATGAGGACGTCGCTGCCGATCCTGTGGTCGCCCAGCCAGGGCACCAGTTGCGGCTCGACGGTGCCGTGCCACACGGGGTGCGGGGCGGGCATCCGCTCGCCCACCAGCGGATGGTCCAGCAGACCGCTGCCGCTGGTGCGCGTGACCAGGTCCTGCGCGGTGCCGTGCCAGTGCCGCTCGTGCTGCCACGCGTAGGCGGGCAGGTCGACCACCCGGCCGGGGCGGGGGAAGTGGTGCCGCCAGTCGGTCCCGGTGTCGGCGGCGAGTACGGCGGCGACGGCCGCCGCGGTCTCGCGGAGGCCGTCCCCGTCGCGGCGCAGGGTGGGGACGCAGCGGGCACCGGTGTGGCGCAGATAGGGGCGCAGTACCGGATGGGGTCCGATCTCGACCAGGACGCCGGCGTGCTCGGTGGCGAGGTGGGTGGCGGCCTCGGCGAACCGTACGGGTTCACGGACGTTGCGCCACCAGTACGCGGCGTCGAGTTCGGGTCCGTCCAGCGGTGTGCCGGTGAGGGTGGAGACGAACGGAACGCGGGCCGGGGCGGGTTCGAGACCGTCGAGGGCGTCGAGCAGCGGCTTCCTGATGGGGTCCATGACCCGGCTGTGGAAGGCGTAGTCGAGGTCCAGATCGCGGAAGAAGACGCCGCGGCCGGTCAGTTCGGCTCCCCAGGCCGTGAGCGCGTCGGCGTCCCCGGCGACGGTCACGTCCCGGTCGCTGTTGATCCCCGCGATCTCCAGTGCGCCGTCGTGGCGGAGCAGTTCCTCGCGTGCCTGTGCCTCGGGCAGGCCGACGGCGGCCATCCGGCCCCGGCCCGCCGTGGTGCCCTGGGTGCGGCTGCGTTCGGCGATCACCAGCGCGGCCTGTTCCAGGGTGAGGACTCCGGCGGCGAGGGCGGCGGCGACCTCGCCGACGCTGTGCCCGGTCACCGCCCGCGGGCGCACCCCGTGCGAGGCGAGCAGCGCGGTGAGGCCCACCTGAACGGCGAAGAGGGCGGGCTGGGCCACCTCGGTGCGCTGCCACTTCCGGGGGGACGGGTGGGCCAGTTCCTTGGCCACCGACCAGCCCAGGTGGGGTGCGAGGGCCGCGTCGGCCTCCTGGACGGCCCCGCGGAAAACCGGTTCGCCCCGCAGCAGGTCGGCGGCCATGCCCGGCCACTGGGAGGCGTTGCCGGAGAACACGAATGCGACCCCGTCCCGCTCGCCGGCACGCACCACGGCCCCGCTCGCGGGCTCCGCGGCCGTCAGCCGGTCCAGCTGCCGGGCGGCCTCCCGCGGGTCGGCGGCCAGCACGGCGGCACGGTGCGGGTGCGCGGTGCGCCGTACGGTGCTGGTGTGGGCCACGTCGTAGAAGTCCGCCGGGTCGGTGTTCCGCAGTCGTTCCGCCATACGGGCGGTCATCTGCTGCAGCGCCTTGGCGGACCGGGCGGAGACGACGAGCGGCAGCGGGCGCCCGGCCGGCACCGGATCCGGCTCGGGCCGCCGGACGGCGGGCGGCCGGAGGACGACGGCGTGGGCGTTGGCTCCGCCGAAGCCGAAGGCGCTCACTCCGACGGCCGCTCTCTGCCCCGGGTCCAGCGGGACCGGGTCGACGGCGGGGGCCAGTCCCAGGCCGTCGAAGTCGATGCGGGGGTTGAGGGGAAGGGCGTGCAGGGACGCCGGTACCAGCCGGTGGCGCAGGACCAGGATCGCCTTGAGCAGGCCGGCCATTCCGGCGGCGGGTTCCAGGTGGCCGATGTTCGTCTTCACCGAGCCGATCGGCAGCGGTCCGCGGCTGCGGCGCCGGCCCAGGGCCCGGCCGATGGCCTCGGCCTCCGCCGGGTCGCCGGCCTGGGTGCCGGTGCCGTGGGCCTCGACGTACACCAGGTCGTCCGCGTCGACCCCGGCCTCCGCGTAGACCGTGTGCAGCAGCGCCTCCTGGGTCTCGGCGCTGGGCACGATCATCCCGGTGCTGCGGCCGTCGGTGTTGTTGCCGGTGGCGGCCAGTACGGCGTGGACGCGGTCGCCGTCCGCCACCGCGTCCGTGAGGCGCTTGAGGACGAGCACCGCGCCGCCCTCCGCGCGGACGAACCCGTCGGCGTCGGCGGAGAACGCCGCGCAGCGTCCGCGGCGCGACAGCATGCCCGCGTAGGAGAATCCGGCGAAGGAGTAGGGGCTGCACAGCACGTTGACGCCGCCGACCAGGGCGACGCGGCCCGGGCCCTCGCGCAGGGTGCGGCAGGCCCGGTCCAGGGCGACCAGGGCGGAGGAGCAGGCCGTGTCCACCGCCATGCTCGGCCCGCGCAGGTCGAAGGCGTACGACATCCGGTTCGCCGTGATGGACAGGGTGGCGCCGGGCATGGTGTGCGGGCTCGTGTGGTCCTGCATCATGGACAGGTGCACGCCGTATCCGGGGTCGGAGACGCCCACGTACACGCAGGTGTCCGATCCGGCCAGTGACTCGGCGGGGATGGCGGCGTCGTCCAGCGCCTCGGCGGCCATCTCCAGCAGCAGCCGCTGTTGCGGGTCGATGTGCCGGGCCTCCGCGGGTGACATGCCGAAGTAGGCGGCGTCGAACGAGGCGACGTCCTCGAGGAAACCGCCGGCGGCGGTGTAGCTGCGGCCCGGCCGCACGCCTCCCGGGTCGACGGTCCGGTCGCGGGGCAGCCGGTCGGCGGGCATCTCGCCGACCACGTCGCGCCCGTCGCGCAGCACGGCCCACAGGCCGTCCAGATCGGTGATGCCTCCGGGAAGCCGGCACCCCACGCCCACCACCGCCACGGCCCGTTCAAGCTGCTGCATCGCCAAGTCCCCGCCCCTTCACGCCGATTCGCTGCACCTTCGTGCGGATTGAAGAGGATGGAGCGGGCAACCAAGGGAGGAATCCCGGACACAGCACTCGTTGTAGTGAACGTCACGACACATACGCCATGACGGTTTCGCACCGGCTACGGTGACCCGGTGCCCGAAGCCATCCGTGCCCGTATCGCCGCCGTCTCCACTCATCTTCCGTCCCGTTACCGGACCTTGGACGAAATCCGTGTCAAGATCACCGAGACGGGTGGTTACGCCCCGCCGCCCGGTCTGCTGGAGGATCTGACCGGTGTGCGCGGGGTCCACGTCCACGAGGACGGCGAGAACGCCTCCGACCTCGCCGTGGCGGCGGCCCGCAGCGCGCTCGACGAAGCCGGTCTGAAGATCGGCGACGTGGACCTGCTGCTGTTCGCCTCGACCTCGCAGGACCTGATCGAACCCGCGACCGCCCACCTCGTGGCCACCAAACTGGGCGCCTCCTGCCCGGTGTTCGACGTCAAGAACGCCTGCAACAGCTTCCTCAACGGCATGGAGGTGGCCGCGTCGTTCATCGAGACCGGCCGCTACGGCACGGTCCTCATCGCCTGCGGCGAACCCTCCACCCTGGCCACCCGCTGGCACCTCCCCCACCGGGAGGACCTGCTCAGGGCCCTGCCCGGCTACACGGCCTCGGACGCCGGTGCCGCGATGGTGCTCACCGCCGGCCCCGCGGGCGACGGCGATCCCGGCATCCTGTCCCTCCGGTTCGTCAGCAACTCGCCCGCCTGGGAGGCCTGCACGGTGGCCGGCGGCGGCAGCATGCACCACCTCTCCGTCCACGACGACCACACCACCCTGCGCCTGAACGGGGACCTGCGGCAGAGCGCCCTCGACGTGCTCCCCCGGATCATGGACACCGCCGGGGACGAACTCCGGGCCGCGCAGTCCGGCGCCTTGTCCTTCATCGCCTTCCACCAGATCGCCGTGCCGCAGTACCGCGAGGTGATCGACACCTTCTCCCTGCCCGAGGACCGATGCATGCCCGCGGTGGCCGAACACGGGAACTGCGCGGCGGCCTCCCTGCCCCTGCAACTGGTCAAGGCTCGGGAGGCCGACCGCATCGAGAGCGGGGATCTGGTGGCCATGATCGGTCTGGCCAGTGGCTTCAGCTTCGGTCTGGCGCTCGTCCGGTGGTGACCGCGCGAGCGGGGCAGGCCCCGGCACCGGATTCCGCCGCACTGGAACGGCTGATGCCGGGCTATCCCGCGCCCCGGTACTGGCGACGGGTGCCGGTCACCGGCCAGCACTACCTCGACCTCGGCTCCGGCCGGCCGGTGCTGTTCCTGCACGGCAACCCGTCGTGGAGCTACGTCTGGCGCAAGCTGCTGCACCGGCTCGCCCCGCACGCCCGCTGTCTCGCCCCCGACCTGCCGGGCTTCGGGCTGTCCCGGCACCTGCGGCCGGCGGACGGGGTGCCCGACCCCTACGAGGCTCAGCTGGAAGGCCTGGACAGCCTCCACCGTCACCTGGTGCGGAACGAGGGCCTGCCCGAGCGGGGCTGGACGTTCGTCCTGCACGACTGGGGCGGCCCGCTCGGAACCGCCTGGGCGCTGCGCAACCCGGGCGTCGTGGACCGGCTGGTCGTCTGCAACACCGTGGCCTTCCCCTTCCCGGACGGTTTCCGGCTGCCGTTCTACCTGCGCTGGATCCGGGACCACCGGCCGGTCGCCGCGTTCGTCCACGCCACCAACGCCTTCGCCCGCGTCGCCGTACGGGCCGGGGTCCACCATCCGCTGCTCCCGGGCGAGCGGCGGGCCTACCTGCGGCCCTACGCCCGCCGCGCGGAGCGCCGGGCGGTCACCGACGCCGTACGCGCGATCCCCCGCGGCCCCGCGGACCCCGCGTGGCACCTGCTCGAGCCCCCCGGCCATGGGGCCGGCTTGGCGGACCTGCCCCTGCTCATCGGGTGGGGCATGCGCGATCCCGTGTTCACTCCGCACCTGCTTCAGGAGTGGGCGCGCCGGTGCCCGCAAGCCGTCATCCACCGCTTCCCCGAGGCCGGGCACTTCGTCATGGAGGACGCCGCGGCCGAACTGGCCGACCACATCCGCGACTTCCTCGAGGGAGCCCCATGACCACGACCACCGCGGACATCGCCGGGCGCCTCGCCGAGCGGCCGGACGCCGTCGCCCTCGTGGAAAGCCGCAGGGGAAGCTCGCGGACGACCCGGCGCGGCGAGCTGGTGCGCCACTGCCGCCGCATCGCCCAGGACCTGCGCGACGCGGGGGTCCGGCCCGGTCACAAGGCCGTCGTGATGACCCGCGACGCCCACGACCTCACCGCCGTCTCGTACGCACTGGTCCTGGTCGGCGCCGTACCCGTGCTGATCGAACCGCGCGCCGAGGTGGGCCGCTGCCTTCAGGACGTCGCCCCGGACGTCTTCGTCGGGGAGCCGCTGGCCCACCTGGGACGCCGGGTGCTGGGGTGGGGCCGCCCCCACGTCGGGACGGCCCTGGTCACCGGTTCCGCGCCGCTCCCCGTGGGGCGGCGGCTGGTCACCCGGGCACCGGCCGGCGACGCCTCGCCCCCGCAGGTGCGTGAGCCCGACGGCGACGAACCGGCCCTCATCGCCTTCACGTCCGGCTCCACGGGACGGCCGAAGGGCGCGGAGTACCGCCACTCCACCCTGGCCGGGCAGCTCGACGCTCTGGCGACGCTGATGAATCCTCGGCCCGACGACGTGCTCCTGGCCGGATTCCTGCCGGTCGCGCTGCTCGGTCCGCTGCTGGGCCCGGCCACCGTCGTCCCGGCGGTGAACCATCTGGCCCCGGCCCGCACCCCGCCGGAGGAAGTCGTCGGTCCCCTTCGGGAACACCGGGCGAGCATCGTCCTGGCCTCCCCCGCCGTCCTCACCCTGATCGCCCGGCACTGCGCCCGCCACGGCATCACCCTGCCCTCGGTCCGGCAGGTCCTCTCCTTCGGCGCCCCGCTGCGCGTCGGTCTCGCCGACGCCCTGCGCGAGGCCGTGCCGGACGACGCCGAGATCCTCAGCGTGTACGGCGCCACGGAGTGCCTGCCCGTGTCCGCGATCGATGACCACTGCCTGCGGGCCTCGCGCACCGCGCCGCCCGCCGGGCACTCGGGCACCTGCCTGGGCCGGCCGCTGCCCGGCATCCGCGCGCGGATCCTGGACGCCGACGCCACCGGGCTCGGTGAGATCGCCGTCACCGGCCCCACCGTCAGCCCCGCCTACCACGCGCGTCCCGACGCCGACGCCCTCACCAAGAGCGACACCGACCACGGCGTACTGCACCGCACCGGGGACCTGGGCCGGCTCGACGACGAGGGCCGGCTGTGGTTCCTGGGCCGCAAGGCCCACCTGATCACCGGCACCGGCTTCACCCTGACCACCGAGGACGTCGAGGCCGCGGCGGACACCGCCCCCGGCGTCCGGCGCACCGCCCTCGTCGGCGTCGGCACGGCCGTGTGCCAACTGCCCGTGCTCTGCGTGGAACCCCTGCCCTCCGCTCCCCGCGCCCTGGCCCTGGAGGCTGTCCGCGCCGTTCTGAAGGACCACCCGGACGGGCACCGTGTCGGCGCCGTGCTGATCCGTACCGCCTTCCCCACCGACCCCCGGCACAACTCCAAGATCGACCGCATGCGACTGGCCGGCTGGGCCGCCAAGCGCCTGCGCGGGAGGGTTCGATGAAGGTGCTGGTCACCGGAGGAAGCGGCTTCCTGGGTCTGGAGATCTGCCGTCGGCTGAGCGCACGCGGCGACGTCGCCTCCTCCCTCAACCGGCGCCCGAGCAAGGCGCTGGAACGACTGGGCGTCCACCAGCACCTGGGCGACCTCACCGACGCCGCCGTGGTCTCCCGTGCCGTCGCCGGGTGCGACGCCGTCATCCACAACGCCGCCCTGGCCGGCGTCAGCGGCCCTCCGCGGCCCTACTGGGCCACCAACGTCGTCGGCACCCGCCATGTGGTCGAGCAGTGCCGCGCCCACGGGGTGCGCACACTCCTCTACACCTCGACCGCCAGCGTCGCCTTCCGGCCCGGCGGCCTGGAGGGTGTCACCGAGAGCCTTCCCACCGCTCCCCGTCACCTGGCCGCCTACCCCGCCACCAAGGCCCGCGCCGAGGCCCTGGTGCTGGCGGCCCACGGCCCGGAGCTGGCCACCGTCTCGCTGCGCCCCCACATCATCTGGGGACCCGGCGACCCCCATTTCGCCCCCGCTCTCGCGCGCACCGTGCGGGCCGGCCGCCTGCTGATGCCCGGTGACGGCGGCAACCTCGTCGACACCACCCATGTCCGTACCGCCGCCCACGCCCATCTGCTCGCCCTGGACAGTCTGCGGCAGTCACCGACGACGGCGGGCGGCCGCGCCTACTTCATCGGTCAGGACGACCCGCGTCCGCTGCGCGAGACCACCCGGCACTTCCTGCGGGCCGCCGGCATCGACGCCCGCTGGTGCGCCGTACCGCCCCGGCTCGCCACCGCGGGGGCCGCGGTCGGCGACACGCTCCTGCGCGCGGCACGCAGCACCCGCACCCACGCCCTGAGCCGCTTCCTGGTCGCGGAGCTGCTGCATCCGCACTACTTCGACCTCACCGCGGCCCGCCGCGACCTGGGCTTCGCGCCGCCGGTCGGATTCGACGCCGGCATCGCGGAGCTGACCCGCTCCACCCCGAACGACAGCGAGGAGACACCGTGCCGGACACCTACGACACCATCCGGACCATCCTGAGCAGCGCCTTCCGTATCCCCGAGGACGAGATCCGGCCCGGCCTCACGCTGGAGCAACTGGACCTGGACTCCCTGGCCCTGACGGAGCTGGTGCTCATCGTGCACGAGCGCTTCGGGGTGAAGGTCGACAGCGCGGACGCCTCCCGGAGCACGACCGTCGGGCAGCTCGTCGACCGCCTCGACACGTTGCGCGCGAGCGGCACCGGGGCGGTGACCCCCTCGTGACCGAGCCCGTCGCCGTCACCGGCCTCGGCCTGATCACCCCCGCCGGGGCGGACACCGGCGCCACCTGGGACACGGTCCGCCGCGGTGCGGGCACCGCGGCCGCGCACGACCCGGCGCTGGCCGGCCTCCCCGTGGACTTCTCCTGCCGCGTCCCGCTGGGCCGCGACGAGCTGGACCGGCGGGTCGGCCGCACCGCCTGGCGCATGTCACGCAACGCCGTGCTGGCGGTGCTCGCCGCCCGCGAGGCGGTGCACGACGCCGGCCTCGACGCCCGGACGTGGGACGGCGACCGGGTCGCCGTCGTCATCGGCTGCGGGCTGGGCGCGGACGCGGTGCGCGAGGAACAGGCCAGGCGGCTGGCGGAACGGGGTGCCGACATGGTCTCCGCGCTCACCATCCCGCAGGTCATCCCGAACATGGCGGCCGGGGAGGTCTCCATCGACCTCGGGGCCCGCGGCCCCGGCCTCGCCCCGGCCACCGCCTGTGCCTCCGGCGCCACCGCCGTCGCCGTCGCCCGCGACCTCCTCGCCGCCGGCCGGTGCGACGTCGCGGTGGCCGGAGCCACGGAAGCCGCCGTCACCCCGCTGGCCACCGCGGGCTTCTGGCGCGCCGGCGCGCTGTCCCGGCGTACCGACGCGGTCACCGGCGCGTCCCGGCCCTTCGCCGCCGACCGGGACGGTTTCGTCATGGCGGAGGGCGCCGGCGTCCTCGTACTGGAGCGGGCCGCGGACGCGGCCACCCGTGGTGCCCGCGTCCGCGCCCTGCTGGTGGGCTGCGGCAGCACCTCGGACGCCCACCACCCCACCGCGCCCGCCCCGGACGGCCGGGGCGCGGAGGCGGCCCTGCGCACCGCCCTGGCGGACGCGGGTCTGGCTCCGCACGACGTCGAGCACGTCAACGCCCACGGCACCTCCACACCGGCCAACGACGCCGCCGAGTCGGCCCTGATCGCCCGGGTGCTGCCGCACCGCCCGAGTGTCACCGCGCCCAAGGGCGTGCTCGGCCACAGCCTGGGCGCGGCGGGCGCCGTGGAGGCGGCGCTGACCGTGCTCACCCTTCAGCACGGCACGGTGCCCCCGATCGCGAACCTGGACGCGCCCGCTGCGGGGTTCGACATCGACTGCGTCACCAAGGAGCCCCGCCGCCAGGACGTCCGTATCGCCGTCAGCCACTCCTTCGGCTTCGGCGGACACAACGTCGTCCTCGCCCTGGCCCGGGCCTCCTGACCGGCTCGGCGGTCGGCCGGGAGCCGCCGCGCGGCGGGGTGCAGGCGATGAACCGGGCCTGGCCACGGTCCCTGCGAGGAGGCCCTGTTCCCGTAGAGCTACGGCGAACGGACATCTCCCCGCTGTTCTGGACCCATGTGGATCCCTACGGCCGGTTCGAGCTGGACATATACAGACGCCTCGACCTGGACCTGACCGCCCGGGGCGCCGTGCCCAGGCCGCGCGCCCCCGAGGGTGGACCGGCGGCGGTCCTGGGGTGAGGAGCTGGGGCTCCGATCGCTTACGAACAGCGTCTGGTCACCAGCACTCTCGCCACATAACGGCACAAACAGGTGTCCACTTCACGGGGGAAGGTTCAGCCGGCGTGTCTTCGTGGGCCGCGACAACTGCCTGGTGCGAGCATCTTGGCGCCGTCGCCGGCGAACTCGATGGCCGCCCACGCAGAACGCTCGGCCGGGAAACCCCAGCCGAGCGTCTGCATGAACTGCTCGCGACCTGATCGACACGACCACGGGTTGCAGCGCCCCCTGAAACCGCCGTGGTAGCGGGCCTTACGCCCGTGGCGGGACGGCAGACGAGCTCAGAGCTGGGTGTCGCCGCCATCCACGGCCAGCTCGATGCCGGTGGTGTACGTGGCATCGAAGGCGAGGAAGGTGGCCGCCTTGGCGAACTCTTCGACGGTGCCGTAGCGCTTCATGGGGTTGCTCGCGGTCCGTTCCGCCCTGAACTGGTCGGCGGCCTCTTCGGACAAGTTCATCGTTTCCAGGATCCCCGAGTCGATGGGCCCCGGGCTGATCGCATTGACACGGATTCCCCGCGGAAGCAGCTCGCGGGAGAAGGTGCGGGCCATCGAGCGCAGCGCCGCCTTGCCGGCCGCATAGACGCTGGTGTCCACCATGCCGATGACGTTCGCGATCGAGGTGGTGAGGACGATGCCGGCGTTCGCGCTCAGCAGCGGAGCGAGCTTCTGCACAGTGAAGAAGGCGCCCTTGACGTTGATCGCGAACAGCTCGTCGTACACGTCCTCGGTCGTCGACTCGAGGGGCGTGAGGGGCGAGATGCCGGCGTTGACGAACAAGGCCTCGATCGATCCGAGCTCGCTCCTTACACGGCCGGCGAGCATGTCCAGGTCGGACAGTGAGGCCACGTCCGCCCGGACGGCCACGGCATTCTCGCCGAGCCGCTCGCGTGCCGCGTCGAGCTTGGCCTGAGAACGGCCGGTGATCACCACGCGGGCTCCGCCTTGTACCAGCAGCTCCGCCAGCGCGAGCCCCATGCCGCTGCTGCCACCCGTGATCACCACATTCTTGTCACTGTACTTACCCATGCCGAGGTGGCTCCGTTCCCTCATCAAAAACATGTCGATATATCTGGATGTCGCCGTTCATGAAGCGAATCAGCAGAGGGTTTCGATCTTCATGTCGCCTGTGGTGACCGTGCGGATGTGATCGCCGGCGAGCAGGTCGTGCGGATTGCCGAGAGCGATGGCGCTGACCTCGTCGAGGCGGGCCAGCTGGGAAGGAGTGAGGTCGACCTGCAGGGCGCCCAGGTTGTCCTCCAGCTGCGTGATGGTGCGGGCGCCGATGATGGGTGCCGTCACGCCCGGGGCGTTCAGGGTCCAGGCCAGAGCGACCTGGGCGGGTGTGCGGCCCAGCTCGGAGGCCACCTCCTTCACCGCGTCGGCAATGGCAAGGTTGCGGTCGGTGACCCATCCCAGGGCGACGTTGAGGCTCTTGCGGTTGCTGGCGGTTTCGCCGGCAACGGAGCCCGCCTGGTTCTGGTCCTCCCGGCTGTACTTGCCGGTGAGCACCCCGCCGCCCAACGGGGAGAACGGGACCACGCCGAGTCCCATCTCGCGTGCCATCGGGATCAGGTCACGCTCCGCGGTGCGCTCGATCAGGCTGTACTCGGTCTCCAGCGCGACCAGTGGCGACCAGCCGCGCAGGTCGGTGATCGCTTGCATGCGCGACACCTGCCAGGCCGGGGCGCTGGAGATCGCCACGTACAGCACCTTGCCCTGCCTCACCAGGTCGTCCAGACCCCGCAGGATCTCCTCCACCGGCGTCCTGAAGTCCCATACGTTCACGTAGAGCAGATCGATGTAGTCGGTGCTCAGCTGCCGCAGACTGGCTTCCACCGACGCCAGCATGCTCTTGCGGTGGGTACCCCCGGAGTTCGGGTCACCGGGCTGACGCAGCGTCGAGTACTTGGTCGCCAGCACCATCTTGTCGCGGTCGGTGCGGGCGAATTCGCCGAGCAGCCGCTCGGAACTGCCGTTGGTGTAGGTGCTGGCGGTGTCGAAGAAGTTGCCGCCGAGCTCGGTGTAGCGGTCGAAGAGCTTGCGCGCCTCGTCGCGCTCGGCGCCCCAGCCCCACTCGGTGCCGAAGGTCGCCGTGCCCAGCGCCAGCGGTGAGACCCGGAGTCCGGAACGGCCCAGCAGCCGATAAGTGTCGAGAGTGAGTGCCATCGTGTTCTCCTGTGAGGTGCGGTTCGTGGCGTTCGAGAGGTGCGGATCCGTGGTCGACTCGCCCCGGGTTTCAGGCGCCGAGCCCGTAGCCGCCGGCCACGGTGATGTCCTGGCCGGTGATGTAGCCGGCGGCGTCCGAGGCGAGGAAGGCGACTGCTTCCGCGACCTCCTGGCTGGATCCGAAGCGCTCGAAGGGGATCTTCGAGCGCATGGCGTCCCGGCCGCTCTCGGGCACCCCCAGCTTGTTGAGCAGCGGGGTGTCGGTGGCCCCGGGGCTCACGGCGTTGACGCGAATCCCGCGCGGGGCCAGTTCGAGCGCGAGCGAGGGCAGCATGGCCAGCAGCGCGCCGCGTGTCGCCGCCCCCACTGTGGCGCCAGGGGTGCCGCGACGGGATCCGATGCCGACGGTCAGCACGATCGAGCCGCCGTCGTTCATGAGGGGAAGGGCCTTTTGGAGGGTGAAGTACTGGCCCTTGAAATTGAGGTCGGCGTGCTCGTCGAACGATTCCTCCGTCACCTCGGCAACCGGTGCCGGACGGAAGATCCCGGCGTTGAGGAAGAGCAGGTCCAGCGCTCCGAACCGCGCCGACACCGCCGACATCAGGGCGTCGGTGTCGGAGAGCACGCGCCCGTCGGATCGGACGACGAGCACGTCGCCGGGGAGCTCGGACTGCGCCCGCGCGAGGGACTCGGGATTCTGTCCGGTGACCGCGACCTGGTAGCCGCGGGCGTGCAGCAGCTCGGCCGTCGCTCTGCCGATCCCGGTCGTCCCCCCGGTGATGAGAGCTGTAGGCATGGCAAACCTTCCGTCGCTGATGCGATGGGTGAGACCACCCATAACCAGGGAACTCCCCGGTTGTCTCACCGTACACTGAACCGGGGACATCCCCGAATCGTTCCCGAGCCCCATCCGACACTCACGATCGCGAAGGTCATGACACTTCCACGCAGCACCCTGCGCGCCGACGCGCAGCGCAACCGCGAGCAGCTGATCGCCACGGCCGCCGAAGCCTTCGCGTCCGGACGCGCGATCTCGCTGGACGCGATCGCCAAACGCGCGGGAGTGGGGAACGCCACCCTGTACCGGCACTTCCCCACCCGAGAGGATCTGGTCGAAGAGGTCTACCGGGACCAGATCCGGCCCTTGCGCGAAGATGCGCGCACCCTGCTGGCCACCAAGCCGCCCGCGCAGGCCCTCCACGCGTGGATGCTCCGATTCGCCGACTGGGCCGGTGAACGACGGGGCATCTGCGAGGCCCTGGTCGCCATGAGCGCTTCCGGCCGCTTCGGCACCGGACCGGTCTGCGACGAGGTCCAGCAGATCCTGGCGATGGTGCTCGAGACCGGCGCCACAGCAGGAGAACTGCGCAGCGACATCGACCCGGTCGAGGTAGGCGGCATCCTCGCCGGTTTGCTCTCCGTGGCCGGCGCACCCGAGCAGCGCCCCCAGCTGAACCGAATGCTGGACGTCGTCGTCGACGGGCTCAGGCCCCGCTAAGCGACACTCCAGCGGCTCGGCGAGGCGTCGGGCCCATACCGGACGGCATGGCTGCGGCCGCGGCGGTCGTGGCGCCCCAGACCCTGGTGAGGACCGTCGGGATGGTTGCCCACGTTCGGCTCGTTCCCCGCCTCGCGACAGGCCCGGGCGCGCGGCAGACGGAGTGCGCCCCCGCTCCCGGGTTCGGTCACCGGTTCGATCACCATGCCCGCCCCGCCCCTCCGGTACTGCCGCAGTGAATGCGTACACCTCGTCCCGGCGGCCGGAGAGCCCGCCGCAGGTCGCGCCGACCACGGTCGGGCCTCCGTCGCGAATCCGGCATTTACTGCGGCACCATCCTGGCGAGTCACCAGGCGCGCCGGAAGTCCGACAAGTGAACCTCGAAGCCGAATCGCTGCCACCGCCGACCGCCGTGCCGTCGACCCTCGCGCCCGCTCCAGCCCCGAGCCTCACCCTGCGCCACATGTCCGTTCGCCGTAGCTACACGAGAGCAGGACCGAGAAGGCCGTCCGCGCACACTCCCGCGCGGACACCCTCGTACGTCCGCTCCCCTGCGTCCACCTGCCCCACCCCGTCGCTGAAAATGATTGTCATCATGCTACGGTCGTCACACGTTCAACCATTTGCCGGCCCTTTACCCGGAGTGACCCCGTGCGCGTCCCCGCCCGTCTCCTGCCCCTCCCCGCCGCCCTCGCCGCCTCCGCCCTGCTCACCGGCTGCTTCGCGTCCACGGCGGACACCGGTGCCGGCGCGGGCGAGCGCATCCGCGTCGCGATGATGCAACCGCCGCGCTCGGGCCTGTCCCCGCTCACCGACGACGCGTTCAAGCTGTCCCGCTGGTCGACGGCGGAGACGCTCGTGAAACTGGACGCGGACGGTGACGCCGAGCCCGCGCTCGCCACCGGGTGGAAGCAGTCGGGCCGGAGCTGGACCTTCACCCTCCGCGAGGACGTCACGTTCCACGACGGCACGGAGCTGACCGCCGGGGCCGTCGTCCGCTCCCTCGCGCGGGCCGCCGGCGCCTCCCCCAAGCCCCGCATCCTCGACGGCGTCGAGCTGACCGTGCGGGAGGGGGACGCCGGCAGCGTGGTCGTCACCACCGCCGAGGAGGACCCCCTGATCCCGCAGCGGCTCAGCTCCCCGCAGCTGTCGATCCTCGCGGCCAAGGCGTACCGGGGGAAGACGGTGAATCCGGTCGGCGCCGGCACCGGTCCCTTCGAGCTGACCAAGCTCAACGGCACCTCGTCCGCCACCCTCGACCGCTACGACGCCTACTGGGGCGGCACGGCCAAGGCTTCCGGCATCGACGCGACGTTCGTACCCGACGGCACCGCCCGCGCCGCCGCCCTGCGCAGCGGCGAGGCCGACATCGTCGAGGCGGTGCCCGTCTCGCAGGCCGCGCTGCTGGACGAGGACCTGATCACCGAAGTCCCGATGCCGCGCACCAACACGCTCTACCTCAACGCGGAGAAGGGCGCCTTCAGGGATCCCGCGCTGCGGGCGGCGGCCCGGGAGGCGATCGACGCCGAGTCGATCGTGCAGGGCGTGTACGAGGGGAGGGCCGACGTGGCCGAGGGGCTGCTCGGGCCCGCGCTGCCCTGGGCGGCCGGACTGCGCGAGCCCGTACAGCGTACGAAGGCGGTCGACCCGGCGGGCCGGAGCATCACCATCGGCACGTTCACGGACCGGGCCGAACTGCCCGAGGTGGCCGCCGCGCTGCAACAGCAGCTGCAGAAGGCCGGGTTCCAGGTGAAACTGGAGATCCGCGAGTACGCCAACATCGAGTCCGACGCCCTGGCGGGCGCGTTCGACGCGTTCATCCTCTCCCGGGCCACCGTCCTCGACTCCGGCGACCCGGCCGCGTACCTGTACAGCGACTTCGCGTCCGACGGCTCCTTCAACATCCCCCAGCTCGCCGACCCCGCCGTGGACAAGGCCCTGCACAAGGCGGGCGTGACTCCGGCGGGTGACGCCCGCCGCCGGGCGATCGTCGAGGCCGAGGCCGCCGTGCTCGCCACCGACACCGCCGTGCCGATGCTCCACGAGCGCGTGATCCAGGGCGACGCCGCCGGCGTGGTCGGCGCCGCCCACGACCCGCGCGAGCGGGAGCTGATCACGCTCGACACCCACGTCAAGTGAGGCGCGCCACCGCGGGGGTGACCCGCGCGGTCACCCTGGCACTCGTGCTGGCCGCCGTCGGCCTGCTGCCCTGGCTCTCCGGCCGGGACCCGGCCCTGACCGTGCTGCGCGCCCGGTCGGCCGAGCAGGAACCGACCGAGGAGGCCCTGTCCGCGATCCGCCGGGACCTCGGGCTGGACGCGGGCCCGCTCTCCCTGCTGGGTGACTGGGCCGGCGGGGTGCTGCGCGGCGACCTCGGCACCTCGTGGGTGTCGGGGACCGAGGTCCTGCCGTCCGTCGTCTCCGGGTTCCAGGTGTCCCTGGGGCTGATGACCGCCGCGCTGGGCGTGGCGGTGCTGCTCGCGGTGGTGCTGGTGGCGCCGGTACTGGTGCGGGGGCGGGGGTCGGCCGGGGCGTTCGCGGCGATGGCGGCCGCCGTGCCGGAGTTCCTGCTGGCAACGGTCGCGTTGCTGGTGTGCGGGGTGTGGCTGGGCTGGCTGCCCACGTCCGGCTGGCAGGGGCCCGAGTACCTGGTGCTGCCCGCCGTCGCGCTCGGCGTCCCGGCGGGCGGCCTGCTCGGGCGGCTGGTCGCGGACGCGCTGCCCGCCGTGCTGGACGAACGGTGGGTGGAGCTGTGGCGGGGCGCGGGGGTGAGCCGTGCCCGGGTCTCGGCCGCCGCGCTGCGCCGCGTACTGCCGCCGTTGGTACCGCAGTTCGGGATGGTCGCCGTCGGGCTGACGGGCGGCGCGGTCGCGGTGGAGACCGTGTTCGCGGTTCCGGGCATCGGCCGTACGGCACTGGGCGCGGCCAAGTCCCAGGACCTGCCCCTGCTCCAGGGAGCCGTCCTCGCGCTGCTCGCCCTGGGCCTGGTCGTCGGCGCGCTGGCCGCCCTCGTACGACGCCGGCTGCTGGGCCCCGCCCTGCGCGACGCCGGGCTCACGCTGCCCCCGGCCCGCCCGGTCCGGGCGCACCCGGCGGTCCCGGCCGTCCTCGCCCTCGTGCTGCTGGCGGCGATCGGCTGGGGTCTGCTGCGCGATCCGTACGCGGTGGACACGGCCGCCCGGCTGGCCTCGCCCTCGTGGGCGTACCCGCTGGGCACCGACGGGCTGGGCCGGGACGTGCTGGCCCGGCTCGGTCACGGGGCCGCCTCGACGGTCGGCACGGCGGCGGCCGTCTGCCTGCTGAGTCTGCTGGCCGGGCTGGCGCTGGGCTTCCTGCCGGGCGTCGCGGCGGGCGTCGCGGACATCGCCAACGCCCTGCCTCCCGTGATCGTCGGCATCCTGGTCGCGGCGGTGGCCGGCCCGGGCACCGGCGGCGCCGCAACCGCCGTCGCGCTCATCTCCTGGCCGCCGCTGGCCGCGCACGCGGCGGCGCTGGTGCAGGAGGTGCGGGCGTCGGCGTTCCTGACCGCGCAACGCGCCATCGGAGCGCCGCCGTGGTGGGTCCTCACCCGGCACGTCCTGCCGGCCGTCGCCGCCCCGGTGGCCCGCCACGCCCTGCTGCGGCTGCCCGGGATCGCCCTCGCCCTGGCCTCCCTGGGCTTCCTGGGCCTGGGCGCCCAGCCGCCCGCCCCCGAGTGGGGCCTGCTGCTGGACGAGTCCCGCGCCTACATCGAACGCGCCCCCTGGGCGGCCCTCGCCCCGGCCGTCGCCCTCGCGCTGCTGGCGGGGCTGGCCGTGTCGGGGGCGGCGTACGCGCAGGGCCGGGGAGCCCGTCGCACGACCGGCCGCACCGTACGAAAGGAGACCGTCCATGTCGTCCCAGGCCCTGCTGTCGGTGCGTGATCTGCGGATCGCGTTCGGCGCCGTCGAGGCGGTGCGCGGGCTGTCCTTCGAGGTCCGCCCGCGCGAGGTGTTCGCCGTCGTCGGAGAGTCGGGCGCGGGCAAGTCCCTCACCGCCCGGGCGCTGCTCGGCATGGTGCCGGACGGCGCGGCCGTCGGCGGCGACGTGCGGTTGCGGGACTCCACCGATCTCGCCGCCGAACGCGGACGCCGGATCACCTTCGTCCCCCAGGACGCCCTGTCCGCCCTCTCCCCCGTCCACCCCGTCGGCGACCAGCTCGCCGCCGCCATACGGTCGGTGCGGCGTCTGCCGCGCGGCCAGGCACGTGCCCGGGCCGTGGCGGCACTGGACCGGGTGGGCATCCCGGACGCCGGGCGGCGGGCGCGGGCCTACCCGCACGAGTACTCGGGCGGCATGCGGCAGCGCGCGGTGATCGCCATGGCGACGGTCAACGAGCCCGACGTCGTCGTCGCCGACGAGCCGACCACGGCGCTGGACGAGGAGCGCCGCGAGCAGGTGCTGCGGGTCCTCGCCGAGCAGCGGGAGGCGGTCGGCGCCGCGCTCGTCCTCGTCACCCACGACCTGGAGGTGGTACGGGAGCACGCGGACCGCGTACTGGTCATGTACGCGGGCCGGGCGGCCGAGACCGGCCCGGTCCGGCAGGTCCTCGGCCGTCCGCGCGCCCCGTACACGGCGGGCCTGCTGGCCTCGCTCCCCCAGGACGGCCCCCGGCGCCGCAGGCTGCCGGCGCTGCGCGGCGCCCCGCCGGCGCCGGACGCCCTCGGGCCCGGCTGCGCCTTCGCGCCGCGCTGCCCCCTGGCGTCGGACCGGTGTCTCGACCACGAACCCGCGTCCCGGGCCGTGGACGGACGTGAGGTCGCCTGCCACCACGCCGACGACATGCTCGGCCCACTCCGGGAGTTCGTGTGAACCACCCCCTGCTGGACGTCCGCGACCTCGTCGTCCGCCACGGACCGGTGACCGCCGTGGACCGGCTCTCGTTCACACTGGACGCCGGTGAGACCCTCGCCCTCAACGGCCCCTCCGGCTGCGGCAAGTCCTCCACGGCCCTGGCGGTGCTCCAGCTGCGCCGGCCCGACAGCGGCACGGTTCGCTTCGAGGGCCGGGAGCTGACGACCCTGGCGGAACACGAACTGCGCCCGCTGCGCCCGCGTATGCAGCCCGTCTTCCAGGACCCCTACGGTTCGCTCAGCCCCCGCCACCGCATCCGCGACGCGGTGGCCGAGCCGCTGAAGGTACAGGGCAGGTGGAACCGGGCCGACGGGCCCGACCTCGTGGCCGAGCTCCTCGACCGGGTCGGTCTCGACCCGTCGTACGGGGACCGGCGCCCGCACGAACTCTCCGGCGGCCAGTGCCAGCGAGCCGGGATCGCCCGCGCCCTCGCTTCCGCACCGCGGCTGCTCGTCCTCGACGAACCGGTGTCCGCGCTCGACGCCTCCGTGCGGGCCGGCGTCCTGAACCTGCTCTCCGACCTCCAGGACGAACTGGGGCTCGGCTACCTCTTCATCTGCCACGACCGGGCGGTCGTACGGCACTTCGCGGACCGGGTGATCGAGATGCGGGACGGGCGTGCGGCCGCCCTCGCCTGACGGCCACGGCCCTCATCCAGCCATCGGTGGGCCCCCGGGGCACTGTCCGGGGGCCCACCGGCGCCCGCTGCTCCGTTCCGCTTTCGCCACGTGCAGCGGGTGCCTCTCGTACCACTCGGCGCGCCCGCGCCGTTGCGCCGCGCGGTGCTCGGCGTTGTTCCGCCGCTCCGTTCCCCCGGCCGTTCAAGCGGCTTCCCGGCTCACTCGGCGTGGGTGCCGCCACGGTCGACACGGTCCTCGACCCGGCTCCCGGGTGAGCGGCGAGGACGGGGGACGGTCGGACGGGGCCGGTGGTGTCACGGGTTCTGCCCTGCCGCGAATTTCTCGATCAGCTCGGCCACGGCCTCTGGCGTGCTGTAGTGCGCCGCATGCGCGGCGCCCGCCACCTCGGTCGCGCGTCCGTCGGCGATGAGTCGTGTCACGCGCCGGGTCCACGCCTTGGAGACGACGGTGTCACCGGCCCCGCGTACGACGAGCGTCGGTACGGCGACCCGGGCCAGGCGACCCTCGAACGCCTCGGCGGCGTCCCGCAGCGCGTGGCGGAGGGATACGGCGAAACGCCAGGGGCCGGTGAGCAGGTAGTCCGTCGCGGCCACTCCGATCAGGGACAGCGGCTCCCGCAACGCGTCCGCGAGCAGCCGGCCCCCCTGGCGCCAGGCTGGCACCCCCGGTGTGAGTGCCGGGCCGAGCAGTACAAGTCGGTGGGCCAGGCCCGGGTGGCGCACGGCGAGCGCCACGACCACCTGGCAGCCGACCGAGTTGGCCACCAGCAGAGTGGGGCCCGGCAGGAGCTGCCGGTGCCAGCGGGCAAGGGCTTCGGCGGTCCGCTCCACGTCGGGCATCCGGCGTACGGCGGCCCGTGACCGGGCGTTGCCCGGCAGGTCCGGCACGAGCACGCTGGCCCCGTTCGCCGCGAGCCGCCGTGCCAGCGGTGTGAAGTAACGCCCCGAGAGCCCGAGCCCGTGCACCAGCACCACCGTCGGTGTACCCGCGCGCGGTGCGGGGCCGAAGGCACGGGTGAAGAGACCGGCGTGGATGCTGTGTTCCATCCATCCACTATCACCCCTGCGAGGACTCGTACACGGCAGGCCTACGAACGCGGTGGCGACGGGAGGCGTGCGTCCAGGTCACGGTGGCGCACGACGACCTCGTACCCGGCGTCGCGCAGTAGGCCGGCGAGCGTGGCGGCGAAGACCGGAGCCCGGTGGCGGCCACCCGTGCATCCGTCGGCGAGCCGGACGGTTTCCGAGGACGGGCCTGACGCGTATGCCTTCACCGCCTCAGCGGTTGCCCGTGCCAGCTCCACGAAGCCCGGGGTGCTCAGCACAGCTGCGCGGACGGGTTCGTCGCGGGCGGTCATGGACCGCAGTTCCGGACTGACGTGCGGATCGCGGAAGTGTTCGCGCAGATCGAGGGTCAGGTGGGCGGCGGGCGGCTCGTCGTGCAGGTAGCCGAACGAAACGATCTCAACGACAGCAGGCATCCAAACTCCCAGGAGACGGTGGGTTCCGGTTCCCCGCGCTCCCGTCGTTCAGTCGTCGAACCGTGCCCCGGGTGAAGGGGGTCACGCCGCGCTGTTCGCCTCCACCCGACCGCGCCCCTGCCGTCCTCGGGCCGCTCCCCGGTCTACCGTCGTCCGTCCGCCCCCGAGCGACACCTCGTGTCCACCGCCGGTCCGGTCCGTATCCCCGCGGTCCGTTCACTCCTCGGACGGACTCACAGCCCGAAACCGGCCCGGCTGATCAAAACGGTCTCTATGTTTCCTTCACATGGAAGATATGACGGACATTGGTGCGCTGGTTCGTGCGGTACGTCGGGAACTGGCGGGTGAGTCGCGCCGGCGACTGCGCGAGGCTCTCGCCGACCGGCCGCGTGCATGGCTCGTGGAACAACTGCTGGACCTCGCTCTGGCCCCCGGCCTGCCGGCCCAGCGCGGAGACCATCCCGGCGTGCCACCGGCGGAGGAATCGGCTGAGGAGCGACAGCGGCGGGCGGAGCGCCTACGCGCTCTCTCGCTCGACCTGGAGCGGCTGCGCCGGTTCGTCGACGACTACCAGGCGCTCGACCGCGACACCCTGATCGAGCGCGGCCTGCTGATCGATCCGCCGGCGAAGGGAAGCGGCCTGCTCGGCCCCGGGCACCGCTCCTCCGAGGGCGAGCAGCTGCTCACCGAGGCGAAGGACCTGCTTTACGCGCTGCTGTTCGGTGACGAGGAGGCGGGTGTGCGCCTGCGGCGGGTGGAGCGGGAACTGCTGACCCTGACCCTGCCGCGGCACAAGGCACACGCCATCGCCTCCGTACTGCGCGCCGCCACCGAGATCGGCGCCGCGGGCACATGGCGCGACCCCGGGGGCGCGGCGAACGACGAGCGGGCCCCGAACACGATCCTGCAGGTCGAGTACGGCGAGGTCGCCGAGGAACTGGTCGGCAACGGCATCACCGCCTGCCTGCGACTGATCAACAACCTCGAAGTCAACGAGGTCGTGCTCTACGCCCGCATGGAGAACGTGGAGGAGAGCACCCTCAGCTAGTCCGAGGCCGGTTCCCCAGCCCCACATTCGGTCGGCCCCCTGTTCCGGGGGGGCTGACCGGCTTCCCTGCCCGGGCTCGCGCTGCGGTCCGTGGGCGTACCCCCTCGGTGCCGGCTTCGGGTCCGGGGGGTGTACCCGTGCCGCACCGACCGGTGGCTACCGCACGAGGCTGGGCCGCTTGGCGTCGAACTCCCAGCCGGGGATCAGGTACTGCATGGCGTGGGCGTCGTCCCGGGCGCCGAGGGCCTTCGTCCGGTAGAGCTCGTGGGCGGCGAGGAGCCGGTCCTCGTCGAGCCGTACGCCCAGGCCGGGAGCGTCGGGAACGGCGATCTCGCCGTCGACGATGCGAGGCGGAGCGGTGGTAAGGCGCTCCAGGCCCTCCTGCCATATCCAGTGCGTGTCGAGGGCGTTGTACGCGCCGGGGGCCGCGGCTCCGCAGTGCGTGACCATCGCGAGCGAGATGTCGAAGTGGTTGTTGGAGTGGCAGCCCCAGGTCAGGCCCATCGCGTTGCACAGCTGCGCCACGCGGACCGAACCCTGCATGGTCCAGAAGTGGGGATCGGCCAGCGGGATGGACACCGACTGCAGGGCGAGGGCGTGGGTCAACTGCCGCCAGTCGGTGGCGATCATGTTGGTCGCGGTGGGCAGGCCGGTCGCGCGTCGGAACTCGGCGAGCACCTCACGCCCGGAGTAGCCGCCTTCCGCCCCGCAGGGGTCCTCGGCGTAGGCGAGCGTGCCGAGCAGCGGCCCGCACAGTGCCACGGCCTCCCTCAGCGACCAGGCCCCGTTCGGATCGAGGGTGATCCGGGCGTCGGGATACCGGTCCTTGAGGGCACGTACGGCCTTGACCTCTTCGGCACCGTCGAGGACGCCTCCCTTGAGTTTGAAGTCCCGGAAGCCGTACAGGTCGTGGGTGGCCTCGGCCTGCCGGACGATCGCCTCGGGGGTGAGGGCCTCCTCGTGCCGGATCCGGTACCAGTCGACGTCCGCGTCGTGGCCGCGGACGTACTCCAGGTCGGTGCGACCGGGGTCGCCCACGTAGAAGAGGTAGCCGAGTACCCGCACGGACTTCCGCTGCTGCCCGTCCCCGAGGAGGGCGGCGACCGGCACGTCGAGGTGCTGGCCCAGGAGGTCGAGGAGCGCGGACTCGACGGCGGTGACGGCATGGACCGTGGTCCGCAGGTCGAAGGTCTGGGCACCGCGTCCACCGGAGTCACGGTCGGCGAAGCGGTCCGCGATCTCGCGCAGGACGCGCTTGTAGTCACCGACCTTCGCGCCGACCACGAGGGACTCGGCGTCCTCGAGGGTCTGTGCGATCTTCTCTCCGCCCGGTACCTCGCCGAGGCCGGTGCGCCCCTCGGAGTCCGTCAGAACCACGACGGTGCGGGTGAAGTAGGGGCCGTGGGCGCCGGAGAGGTTCAGTTCCATGCAATCGCGGCCCGCCACGGGGTAGACGGCGAACGCGCGGACGGTCGGCTGGTTCATGGTCATGTTCGCTTCCGTTCCCTGATGTCGGACGGGTACGAGGCGGTGCGTCCCTCGGTCGGGTGCCGGCGCCTTCCGTGGCGGGCGGGGGTGGCGGCGCCCGGCCGTGCGGGGATGGGCGGCTCCGTCTCGTCGGGCGGTGTCACCAGGGATCCGGTGAGGCCGCCGCCGGCACCGCCCGATTCGTTGAGCGGGGAGCCGACGCCGCAGAACACGAAAAACATGAAAAACACGGCGAGCCCGGAAACCCGGAGAACACGGACTCGGCTCGCCGTCCCCGATGGCCAAGGGCTGGGCTCCTGACTCGGTCGTCCTGAGAGCACTGCCCCGAGGGGCCCTGGACCGAGGGTAGTCCGCGTACCTGGGCGGCGGGTGAGCCGGGCGGCTCCCGGGGGCCGGTGGCCGACGTCAGGTCGCTGTCGCGGCGGCCGCCGCCCGCCCGGCCCGGCGGCCGGAGCGAGGTGTCCGCCGAGGAAGGCCCCTTCGAACGACCTGGGTGGCCCCGTCGGTTCGTCACGGCCAGGGTGCCACGTGGGACGGCGTCGACCCGGTCGGCGACGCGGGCGGCCGGCACCTCCTGGCGCCTCCCGCGCCGCACGCCGACGGTCCGGCCCCGGACGTCCGGGCCGGGCTCCGCCCTCGACCGCCCTCCCCTGCGGGCCCGGCCGCCTTCCACCCCGCGACCGAGCACGACGCCTCATCCGTCCGCCGGCCCACGCCGCCCTTTTCGCCCTCGGTGAAGGAGCCGGCCCGGCTCGGGGAGGGGTCCTACGGTGCACCGGCATGAGACCCCGTATCGCCGTGGTCGGCGGTGGCCCCGCCGGCCCCTCCTTCGCCCGCGTCCTGCACCGTCATGGCCACCCGGTCACCGTCCTGGAACGCGATCCCGCCCGCGACGCCCGCCCCGCGGGCGGCACGCTGGATCTGCACGAGGGGCTGGGCCAGGCGGCGCTGGGGAAGGCGGGGTTGTCGGCGCAGTTCCAGGCGCTGTCCCGGCCCGAGGGGCAGGCCATGCGCATCCTGGACGTGGACGGGACCGTCCTGCGCGACTGGCGGCCTCGTCCGGGTGACCGGGCCCATCCCGAGATCGACCGCGGGCAGCTCCGTGACCTGCTGCTCGGACCTCTGGACGTCCAGTGGGGGCGAGCCGTGCCGGAGGTCGTGCCGGAGAGCCGGGACGGCGTGCTGGTCCGGTTCGAGGACGGGCGGCAGGAGACGTTCGACCTCGTGATCGGCGCGGACGGCGCCTGGTCCCGGGTCCGTCCCGCGGTCTCGTCCGTGACGCCGCGCTACACCGGCGTCACCCTGGTCGAGACGTCCCTGGACGAGGTCGACGCCCACCACCCCGAACTCGCCCGTCTGGTCGGCGACGGTTCGGTGGCCGTGTACGGCGTGAATCGCGCGCTCGTCGCCCAGCGCAACAGCGGCGGCCACGTCAAGGTGTACGCCCAGTTCCGCGTCCCGCTGGAGGGGGGCACGGGCCCGGACCGGCACAGGGGCCCGGACCGGCGCACGGACCCGGACCCGGACCCGGCCGACACCGAGGCCGTGCGGTCCCGCCTGCTGGCCCTCTTCGACGGCTGGGCCGACCCCGTCCTCGACCTCCTCCGCCACGGCACCACGTTCACCCACCGGCCCCTCCACGCCCTTCCCGCCTCCCACACCTGGACCCACGTCCGCGGGGTGACGCTGCTGGGCGACGCCGCCCACCTGATGCCCCCGCTGGGAGCGGGCGCGAACCTCGCGATGCTGGAAGGCGCCGAACTCGCCGAGTCCCTCGCCGCCGCCCCCGACCCCGCCCAGCCCGACGAGATCGTCCGCGCCTTCGAGGAGCGGATGTGGGCACGGGCCGCCAAGTGGGCGAACATCACGATGGCCGGTCTGGAACGCCTCGTGAGCCCGGACCCCTCCGACGCCCTCGCCCTCTTCGACGACGTCCAGCCCTCCTGACCGCCGAGCGCGGGGGCACCTCCCGCGCCGGACGCCCCCGGTGGGGCACCGGAGCCACTCGGCCCCGGACGTCACCCCGGCAGGCCGCAAACAGCACCCGAAGCGACACCAGAGTGTAATGTCCCGATTTGTCGGTGCGCGTCGCGTTCTGCTGGTTGAGGTCGGTCATCCCCGCCCCACAGGTTCGGACGCCGGCCGGCCCGCCCCGGCCGGCGCGGGCCCCGCAGGCGTGCCGATGCGGCCGACCGTACGACGCACCCGTGAGGCCGGCCGCCGCTCCGGCCGGAACCGGCCTGTCACAGAGGAGGTACCCCGTGGGCGATCTGTACATCGACGGCGAGTGGACGCGGGCTGCGGACGGCGGACGTCGGGAGGTGCTCAACCCGTACGACGCCTCCGTCGTCGCCACCGTCGACGAGGCGGACGCCACCGATGCGGACCGCGCGGTGCGGGCTGCCCGCCGCGCCTTCGACGAGGAGGAGTGGGCGGACGTGCCCACCCGACGGCGGGCCGACCTCCTGCTGCGTGTTCACTCCCTGCTGCTGCGCGACAAGGAGGAGATCGCCCGTACCGAGACCCTGGACACCGGCAAGACGCTGACCGAGTCCCGTATCGACGTGGAGGACGTGGCGAACGCGTTCCGCTACTACGGCGAGCTGGCCGACAAGGACGGCGGCCGGGTCGTGGACGTCGGCCCGGACGTGCTCAGCCGCGTCGTCCACCAGCCGGTCGGGGTGTGCGCGCTCATCGCCCCCTGGAACTACCCACTCCTGCAGGCCTCGTGGAAGGTGGCGCCGGCGCTGGCCGCCGGGAACACCATCGTCCTCAAGCCCAGCGAGGTCACTCCGCTCACCACGATCGCCATGGTCCGGCTCATCGAGGAGGCCGGGGCACCACGCGGCGTCGTCAACCTGCTCCTGGGGAGCGGCTCGACCGTCGGCGCCGCCCTGACCGGCCACCCCGAAGTGGACCTGGTCTCCTTCACCGGCGGTCTCGCCACCGGACGGGCCATCATGGCCGCGGCCGCCGAGGGACCGAAGAAGGTCGCGCTGGAGCTGGGCGGCAAGAACCCCAACGTCGTCTTCGAGGACGCGGACTTCGCCACCGCCGTGGACTACGCGCTCAACGCCGCGTTCCTGCACTCCGGACAGGTCTGCTCCGCCGGTTCCCGGCTACTGGTGCAGGACACCCTGCACGACGCGTTCGTCGAGGCCCTCGCCCGCCGGGCCGGGGCGATCCGCCTCGGCAACGGCCTGGAGGAGGGGACGGAGAGCGGGCCGCTCAGCTCCGCCGAGCACCGTGACAAGGTCGAGGGGCACATCGCCGCCGCCCTGGAGGAAGGCGCACGGCTCGTCACCGGGGGTGCTCGACCGGACGATCCCGCGCTGAGCCGCGGCTTCTTCGTGCTGCCGACCGTGTTCGCCGACTGCGACAGGTCCATGCGCATCGTCCAGGAGGAGGTCTTCGGCCCGGTCGTCACCGTCGAGCGCTTCCGCACCGAGGACGAGGCGGTGGAACTGGCCAACGACACCCGCTACGGCCTGGCCGGCGGCGTGTGGACCTCCGACGCGAGCCGCGCCCAGCGCGTCGCCCAGCGGTTGCGGCACGGCACCGTGTGGATCAACGACTTCCACCCGTACGTGCCACAGGCCGAGTGGGGCGGTTTCGGCCACTCCGGTGTCGGACGTGAGCTGGGGCCCGCCGGGCTGAGGGAGTACCAGGAGGCCAAGCACATCTACCAGAACCTCTCCCCCGCCCCCTCCGACTGGTTCAAGGGCTGACCGGTCCGAGGGCCGCACGCAGCGCGCCCCCTCCCGCCGGCGGCAGGGCCGCCGGAGATCGGCCCCCGACGAAAGGCATCTGATGGCCTCCACCACCCCGCACGGTCCGGAGACCGCCTACGACTACGTCATCGTCGGCGGCGGCACCGCCGGATGCGTACTCGCGGCGCGCCTGAGCGAGGACCCGGACTGCCGCGTCTGCGTCGTCGAGGGCGGCCCCAGCGACGTCGGCGACGACCGCATCCTGCGCCTGCGCAACTGGATCAACCTGCTCGGCTCGGAGTTCGACTACGGCTACACGACCGTCGAGCAGCCGCGCGGCAACTCCCACATCCTGCACTCGCGGGCCCGCGTGCTCGGCGGGTGCTCCTCGCACAACACACTGATCAGCTTCATGCCCCTCCCCCAGGACCTCGACGACTGGGTGGCCCGGGGCTGCGCCGGCTGGGATCCGCAGACCGTCCTCCCCTACCGCGACCGGCTGCGCACCCGGATCGTGCCGGTGGCCGAAGCGGACCGCAATCCGATCGCGAGGGACTTCGTCACCGCCGCCGCGCGTGCCGTCGGCGTTCCCGTCGTCGAGGACTTCAACGCCGAGCCCTTCGCCGACGGCGCCGGCTTCTTCTCACTGGCCTACCAGCCGGAGGGCAATCTGCGCTCCTCCGCCTCCGTCGCCTACCTGCATCCGGTCCTGGACCGCCCCAACCTCACACTCCGTCTGGAGACCTGGGCCCACCGTCTCCTCGACGACACGTCCGGGAAGCTGACCCGCGTCGCCGTCCGGAGCCCCGACGGCCGGGCCGAAACCCTGCGCGCGGAGCGTGAACTCCTCCTGTGCGCGGGAGCCATCGACACACCGCGGCTGCTGCTGCTCTCCGGCATCGGGCCGGCCGACCAGTTGCACTCCCTGGGCATCGAGGTGCGGGCCGACCTGCCCGGCGTCGGGGAGAACCTGCTGGACCACCCCGAGTCGGTGATCGTCTGGGAGACGGCCGGCCCGCTGCCGCCGAACTCCGCGATGGACTCCGACGCCGGTCTGTTCCTGCGGCGCGAGCCGGGTCAGCCACGACCGGACCTGATGTTCCACTTCTACCAGGTGCCGTTCACCGTCAACACCGAACGCCTCGGCTACCCCGTCCCGGAACACGGAGTGTGCATGACGCCGAACGTGCCGCGGGCCCGGTCGACCGGACGCATGTGGCTGCGCAGCGGCGACCCCGCCGAACATCCCGCGCTCGACTTCCGGTACTTCACCGATCCCGGCGGACACGACGAGCGCACCATCGTCGACGGCCTGCGGATCGCCCGCGAGGTCGCCGCCACCGACCCGTTGCGCGACTGGCTCGTACGGGAGGTGGCGCCGGGTCCGGACGTGACCTCCGACGCCGACCTGTCGGAGTACGGGCGCCGCGTCGCCCACACCGTCTACCACCCGGCGGGCACCTGCCGGATGGGCGCTCCCGACGACCCCATGGCCGTGTGCGACCCGCAGCTGAGACTGCGGGGCGTGGACGGCGTGCGCGTCGTGGACGCGTCGGTCTTCCCGACCATGCCCACCATCAACCCCATGGTGACCGTCCTGCTCGTCGCCGAGCGCGCCGCGGACCTGCTCACCGGGGGCTCCGGTGCGCAGGGGCGGCCGACGACCCGGTGAACCGAGGTCCGACGGCCCGCCCGGGACGGACCGGCATGCACAGCGTGACCACGGCGAAGGAGGAACAAGGGCGTGTCGAGTGCAGGAGACAAGGGTGCCGCACAGGCACCGGAGGAAGCGGCCCCGGATGTCCGCCCGGCGCGCGCGGGCACGCTCAAACCCGTGGTCTTCTTCGGTTCGGCCGCGCTGGTCCTCGCGATCTCCCTGTGGGCCATCGTCTCGCCCTCCGGAGCCGGGACGGCCATCGGAGTGGCCGTCGACAGGATCTCGTCCTGGTTCGGGTGGTACTACTTCCTCGCCGCGACGCTGTACCTGGTGTTCGTCCTCTTCATCGGTGTGTCCAAGTACGGGACGATCAAGCTGGGACCGAAGCACTACAAGCCGGACTACGGGCTCTTCGCCTGGGCGGCGATGCTGTTCGCCGCGGGCATCGGCATCGACCTGATGTTCTTCTCCGTGGCCGGCCCGGTCAGCCACTACCTCGCACCGCCGGAGGGCTCCCCGGAGACGGTCGAGGCAGCACGTCAGGCGGTGGTCTGGACACTGTTCCACTACGGCATCACGGGCTGGGCGATGTACGCCCTCATGGGCATGGTGCTCGGCTACTTCGCCTTCCGGTACCGGCTCCCGCTCGCGATCCGCTCCGCGCTGTACCCGGTCATCGGCCGCCGCATCCACGGGAGGGTCGGTGACGCCGTCGACCTGGCGGCCATCATCGGCACCGTGTTCGGCATCTCCGTGTCCCTCGGCATCGGCGTGGTGCAGCTGAACTACGGGCTGAAGGTCCTCTTCGGTGTGCCCGAGGGGCTCCCCGCGCAGATCGGCCTGGTCGCGGTGGCGGTGGTGATGGCCACGGTGTCCGCCGTGGCGGGCGTGGACAAGGGCATCCGACGCCTGTCCCAGCTCAACGTCCTCCTGGCCGTCCTCCTCATGCTCTACATCCTCGTCGTCGGCGAACCCTTCAGGCTGCTCAACGCGCTGGTGCAGAACGTCGGGGACTACGTCAGCGGCTTCCCCTCGATGACCCTGAACACGTTCGCCTACGACCAGCCCACCGAGTGGCTGAACACGTGGACCCTCTTCTTCTGGGCGTGGTGGATCGCCTGGGCGCCGTTCGTGGGCCTGTTCCTGGCACGGATCTCCCGCGGCCGCACCCTGCGTCAGTTCGTGGCCGCCACGCTGATCATCCCCTTCCTGTTCACCGGTCTCTTCCTCACGGTCTTCGGCAACAGCGCGCTGTTCGTCGTACGGGACGGGAACGCCGGGTTCGGCCAGACCGCGCTGGACTCGCCCGAGCAGGCGTTCTACGGGCTGCTGGATCAGTACCCGGGCGCGTTGTTCAGCGCCGGCCTCGCCACGTTCGTCGGACTGCTGCTGTACGTCACCTCCGCGGACTCCGGTGCACTGGTCATGGGCAATCTCAGCTCCGAGCTGCCGACGCCGGTGACCGACGCCGCGCCGTGGATGCGCATCTTCTGGGCGCTGACGACAGGGCTGCTCACCCTCGCCATGCTCCTCGTGGGCGGTGTGCAGACCCTGACGGACGCCACGATCATCATGGGTCTGCCCTTCTCCGTCGTCATGTTCCTGATCATGATCGGGCTTTATCTGGCGTTGCGCACCGAACGCATGCGGGACGAGGCACTGGCCACCTCGCTCCCGGCCTCGCTGTCCGGGCGCACCATTCAGCAGGGCCCGCCGGGAACGCGGAACTGGCGGCGGCGGCTCGCGCGGGCGACGACGTTCCCGGGCAGACGGGCGGCTCTCCGCTTCGTCGACGACGTGTGCCGGCCCGCGTTCCAGGACGTCGCCGAGGAACTGCGGGGGCAGGACGCGCGAGCGGAGCTCCTGGAGGGCGAGAACGAGGAGAACGGCCTGCCGCACGTCGGCCTGCGGGTTCCGATCGGGCCGAGCGACGTCTTCGTCTACCGGATCTGGCCCGTGGAGCTGCCCACCCCCGGCTTCGCGACCCGTTCGCTCAGCACCCACGACACCTACGTACGCTGCGAGGTCCAGTTGTCCGAGGGGAACCAGGACTACGACGTGATGGGTTACACGAGGGAGCAGCTCATCGCGGACGTCCTCGACCAGTACGAGCGCCATCTGGAGTTCCTGCGGTTGCACCACGAGGCGGCCGCCCGGTCGGCCCTGCCCGACCACCGCGCCGACGACCCTGAGGCGCATCTTCCGGAGTAGCCACCGCCGGGGGCGCGACGCCGCACCGCCCGCGTCGCGCCGCCCCCGTTCCGGTGCGTCCCGCGCACCTCCTGCCCCGGTCGCGAAAGGACCACTGAATCGATACAGGGGGGGGAAGCAACCCGCTTCCCCTCCTCCGCGACCCGGCCGGAACGGGGGCGGCGCGACGGCCCCGCGTCGGCATCGGGTCGCGCGCCGGTCCCTCCGCCGGGCCCGCCGGGCCGCCGGTGTGCGGCCCTGCGGTTGTGACGGCCGGAGGGGCAGCGGATTCTGTAGGGGACGAACGGGGCGGGTATGAGCCTGTGACTGCATGGACCGCGGACGAGAGCGCTGACTCCCGGGGCCCCCTCGACATCTCCAGGGCGGCCACGACGGTCGTCGACGCCCATGACACGGTCATCGGGTGAGCCCGGAGGCACAGCGGCTGCTCGGCCACCCGCCGGAGGAGATCGTCGGCCGGCCGCTCCCCCGCGCGCGGGCGAGGTGCGCCGCCGCGTCCGCCTCCGGTGACGTGGTGCCGCTCCGGGCACCGTCCGTCGACGCGTACACCGGGCTCGTCACGCGGCACGCGGGCCGCCCCGGCCGGGTCGAAGCACGCACGGGGGTTCAGGCCATGAGCAGGCGGAGGCCGAGCTCCGCCGCGTCGAGGGCGACCAGGTCGCGGTTGCGTTCGGCCCACCGGCCCGAGGAGAGGTCGTCGCGGAGTCCGTGCACCGCCCGCTCCTCGGCCTCCGGCCCGACTCGCGTCCACACCGACACCGCGCGGCGCACGTGCTCGTCCAGGTACGCCTCGGGCCGGCGCCAGTGGGCCTCGAAGAAGCCGTCGGCGCAGTCCCACGGGATGAGCACCGGCTCGGCGCGGCCCCCGATCGCGCGGGTCAGGTCGGCCAGTGAAGGCCAGCCGGCGAGAAGGCCGGCGAATTCCGGGAGGTAGTCGCGGGTGAGCCAGAACCTCTCACGCCAGCCGGTGGCACTGGCGTCGTACGTGAACACCACCACCCGGCGGGCCACGCGCCGCATCTCGCGCAGCCCGGCGACCGGGTCCGGCCAGTGATGGACGGTGCTGACCGCCATGGCCGCGTCGAAGGACCGGTCGGCGAAGGGGAGGCTCTGCGCACTGGCGGCCACGCACGGCGCCGCGTCGGCGGGACGCTGTGCCCGCATGACCGCCGACGGTTCCACCGCCACGACGTCGCGATCGGGAGGCTCGTAGGAGCCGGTGCCGGCCCCGACGTTCAGTACCGTCCGTGCGTCCCCGAGCGCTTCCCAGATCCGCGCGGCGATCCGCGGCTCAGTACGCCGCGTCGCCGGGTAGGCGGTCCCGATGGCGTCGTACAACCGCCCCCCGAACACTTTCAGTTGTTCTTCCGGCGTCGTTCTGATCCCCATCGCCCGTGCCTCCAGTTCCCCGTCGATGGCCGTCACCATGGCAGCGGCGCGGTCGCGCTGTTCCGACAGCAGGCCGCGCAGCCGGCGCAGGTGCGCGACCGCGTCGGTGGCCGGGTCGTCGACCAGATCCGCGATCTCGCGCAGACCGAAGCCCAGCCGCCGGTAGGCCAGGACCTCCCGCAGCCGCTCCACGTCACCCGCAGAGTAGGCCCGGTACCCGGCAGCGGTCCGCGCGGACGGCTGCACGAGGCCGATCCCGTCGTAGTGATGCAAGGTGCGGACGCTCACGCCGGCCAGGCGCGCCACGCGTCCCACGGTCAGGTGCTCTTCCACGACCCCGAGCATGCGGCATGACGCCGCGGGAGGGTCAAGCGCTTCGCTCCTGGTTCCGCGCGTGACGCCACGGCCGCGCCCGCCGACGGCCGGCCGGCCGGGTGCCGCCTCTGTCGCGGCCGGCCGAGACGCCGGCGGCGGTCGTGAGCGCGTGTCGGTGCAGCCGGCCACGGTGTTCCCACCGGGTTCCCAGCGGCCGCGTGATGGACTCAGGGCGTTTCGTGTCTGCGTCGTGCGGTCCGGTTGGCCACCAGGAGGCAGACCCAGACGAGGACCTGGCCGGCTGCGAACAGGATCGGTCCGGCCCCGTCCCGGTCGATCACCCGCCAGACCAACAAGGCGACGCTGACGCAGAGCATCGGCCAGTACAACCACGGTCCCCACCGGTTGCCCGGCCTGGCCCATGGCGGCGTGGCGGGAGCGTCGGAACGTCGCACCATGCACTCCTCCCGAGGGGCGGCGCCGGGCAGGTACGGCAGGCCGACCTCGGCGGCGTGTCGTATCCGGCTGCCCTGACTTCGGCTCACGAAACGGGCAGCGGCCCACGCCGGTACGTTCCGCTCCCCATGGTCAAACGTGCAGTCCCCACGCCGGGAGAGCCCGTCGCGAGGGGCTTGACCTCAAGTGAAGTGGAGGTCGCAGAGTGGAGGACGTCCAGCAGAACCATGGGAAGGAACGGTCATGCGCGCCGTTGTGCTGCACGAGTTCGGGCCCGCTGAGAACCTCCGCTACGAGACCGTGCCCGACCCCGTACCGGGGCCGGGCGAGGTCCGCCTCTCGGTGAGGGCCGCGGGAGTCCACCAGATCGAGACGGCCATGCGGGAAGGACTGGAGATCGGTCCGCCACTGCCCGGGCTTCCGGCGGTCTTCGGTGCGGAGGTGGCCGGAGTCGTCGATGCGGTCGGGCCGTCGGTGGACGAGGCCTGGCTGGGCGCCGACGTGGTGACCGCGCACGGCGGGCCCGGGGGTTACGCCGAACTCGCCGTCGCCGACGTCTCCTCCCTGCACCGGATCCCGGCCGGGCTGGGGTACGAGGCCGCCGTCACCATGGTCGTCACCGGCACGACGACCATGGGTCTGCTCGACATCGCGGACCTCACCTCCGGCGACGTGGTCCTGGTCACCTCCGCGGCCGGTGGCGTCGGCCGTCTGGTCGTCCAGTTCGCCCGCCGTCTCGGCGCCACGGTCGTCGGAGCGGCGGGCGGGCCGGCGAAGACCGCGGCCGTGCGGGAGCTGGGAGCGGACATCGCCGTGGACTACGACCTGCCCGACTGGGCGGGTACCGTGCGCGACGCCTTGGGCGGGCGTGGTGTCACGGTCGTTCTGGACGGTGTCGAGGGCGACAAGGGACGAACCGCCTTCGGACTGCTGGCCGCGGGCGGGCGCTACATCACCATCGGCGCGGCCTCGCGGGAGGAGTTCCGCCCCGAGGCGACGGAGCTGGAGGAGCGCGGCCTGCGCTTCACCGACGCGCTGGCCCTGCTGCTGGAAGGCCAGGACACGGCCGCCGATCAGGTCCGCGCGCTCACGGCGGCCGCCGACGGGAGTCTGGTGCCCGCGTATCAGACCTTTCCCCTGTCGCAGGCGGCCGCGGCGCACGCCGCCCTGGAGGCGAGGGCGACGACGGGCAAGGTGGTCCTCGTTCCCGACGTCCAGGGGTGAGATGCGGCCGGTTCCGGCCTGCGGTGCCCGGTCGAAGACCGGACCCCGCCCCCCGTCACCTCCACCTCCACTGGGCGGGCCGGGGTCAGGAGACGGCGTTCTTCCGCTCGGCCTCGCTCAGGGGCGGCCCGTGCAGGGGCGGCTTCCTCGGGCCGAACAGCATGGGGACGAGCATGTCGGGCGAGAACAGGCGGGTCGGTCGCTTCTCGAGGCTCATCACGTCCAGGAGAGCGCCCAGGGCGCGGGGGTGGGCGGCGCCGGTCTCGACGGCGCGGTCCACGTACCGGGCGAGGAGCCGTTCCACCCAGGTGAGCGGGGTGTCGGCCGCGCCGGGGTAGAGGGCGTCCTGTCCCACCGCCAGGTCCCAGGCCGCGCCGACCGGGCGGGCCGCGGCGCGTTGCAGCCGCCGCGCGGTGCCGGGGGCGGTCATGCCCGTGGTTCTCAGGACGGTCCGCATCGCGAGGGCGCACTGGGCGCCGACCGTGAGGCCGTGGCCGTAGACGGGGTTGAAGCCGGCGACGGCGTCGCCGAGGACGACGAATCCGGCGGGCCAGTGCCTGGCCTTCTCGTAGTACCGGCGGTGGTTGGCGGTGGAGCGCGTGGTGGTGACGTCGCCGAGTGGTTCGGCTTCCCTGAGGAGTTCACCGATGACGGGGTCGCCGAGGCCGAGGGCGAAGTCGACGAAGGCCGCGGGGTCGCTGCCGGGTTCGCCGCCGCGGGTGCCGGAGAGGGTGACGATCCACTGGCCGTCCTCGACGGGCAGGATGATGCCGCCCTGCCCCGGTGCCTTGGCGGGATTGGCCTGGACGTTGACGAGCGGGAAGCTGATGTCGGCGGTGGAGTGGGGGGCGCGGAAGAGGCGAGTGGCGTAGGTGACGCCGGCGTCCACCGACCGTTCCGTGGGGCGCGGCAGGCCCAGTTCCTCGAACCATCGCGGTGTGCGGGAGCCGCGGCCCGAAGCATCGATGATCAGGTCGGCCGGCAGCGTGGAGTCCTCCTCGCCCTCGCGGACGCGGACCGCGGTGACGTGCGCGGCATCGCCCTCCAGCCCCAGTGCGGTGGTGTTCTGCCGCAGGGTGATGCGCTTGTCCGCGAGTACGTGGTCGCGCAGGACGGCGTCCAGCAGGTTGCGGGAGCACACGAGGTTGCGGTGGTGGGTCGACAGGAACCGTCGGAACCAGACCTCGTTGGGCGCCCGGGAGACCATGTCGCCCATGATGTGGACCAGACGCCCGCCACGGGCGACGACCTCGTCGACACTGCCGGGCAGCAGGTCGTCGAGGGCCTGCACGCCCCCACTCCAGATCAGGTGCGCGTGCCGGGCCTGTGGGACGCCGCGGCGGGCCGCCGGGCCGTCGGGCAGGACATCGCGCTCGATGACGACGACGTCGGCGAACTCCGTGAGTGCGGCGGCGGCGAACAGACCGGTCGCGCTGGCGCCTATGACGACGGCGGTGGGGCGGCTGGTGCTAGGAGACATCTGAGTTGACGCTTTCTGTGCTGGTCACCCGCTGGTGGATGCTGTCGATGAGACGGGATTGCCGCAGGCCCTGCGAGATCGCGTCGATGTGGTCACTGAAATCGGCGGCCAGCCGCTGCTTCTCGAAGCCCGCCCGGGCGGGCTCGTCGTTGCGATGGGCTTCGATGGCCGCCCGGACGGTGACGGCCCCGGCGATGCCCCGTGCCCGGTCCTCGTGAATGCCGTCCGGTGTGAGGTTCCACGCCTGCCGGTGGAGGTCCCGGTCGAGGTAGGGGGCCAGGATGCGCAGGGCGTCGTGGATCCTCTGCTGGCGCTGCACCAACCGCAGGCCCAGAGACATCCGGCGGAATCGAGGGGAGACGGGGGACGGCACCACGTCGTGGACGGCCGTCCACAGGGGACGCAACTGCCGGTACTCACGCCCCTCGTGGACCCGGTTCTGGAGGGAGGGCCCGACCTGGGGCACGATGAAGCCGACAGCGACGAGGATCGCTTCCAGGAGAGCGAAGGGAGGCGCCACCTGGGTGCTGAGGGCGTCCCAGTCGTGGCCCGACCAGCGTGCGCCGACCGCGGTCGTCTTCACCGCGTCGAACACGAGGCCCGAGGCGAAGCCGGCCTGCAGACAGACGACGCCCGACTTCAGCCAGCGGTTGCCGATCTCGGGGAACCACTTCCACAGCATGGAGGTGGCGACCAGGGACGACACCATGTGCGCGAGCAGGTACAGCAGGATGTGCTCACGCATCCAGGGGGTGCCGGCGTAGTAGGTGTCGAGGTCGTAGATCCGTGCCTCGGGTACGTGGGCGAGCAGGAACGTCACCCACAGCGCCGCGACGATCCCGGCGTAGATCCAGTAGACGCTGCGCATCCGCCGTCGGCGCCGCGGGGACGGTTCCTCCCTCCAGCGCATGATCATGGTCAGACCGGTGGCGCAGAACGCGGTCAGGAAGCTGTACGCCCAGGGCGACGCGATGTTCGGTACGCCGGTCAGCTCGTTGAGGCGTTCGATGTTGACCGGCGTGATGAACACGAGTACGGCCGTGGCGAAGCTCAGCAGGAGCGTGGTGGCGCGGACGTCGGGATCGCGCCAGGCCCGCACGAGCGTGGGGAACTTGAGGACGAGAGCGATCAGGAGCAGCGCGGTGGGGACCGCGTAAGGGATGTGGAAGGGGGGATTCACAAGATGCGTCCGCCGCGGTTGAGCAGGGAGAGGTTGATGCGTCCCTCGACGGTCGCGGCGCTGACCGGCCCTTCCGCGTACCGGCCCTTCATCCAGGACCGCACCTCGCGGCCGAAGAGCAGCCCGAAGGTCTCCGCGTCCACCTCGTGCTGCGAGGCCGAGTCCGCTCGTGCCGCCACGGTGAGGATGGCCTCGCGCGGCACTTCGCGTAAGGCGAGGATCTCCTCGACGGCCCGGCGGACGGCTTCGGGAGGCTGTTCGGCGGTGAGTGTGCGGGCTGCTCCGTGCAGCCCGGCAATGTGGTGGCCTCTGTCCTCCTCTTCCTCGTGCCAGAGTTCATGGCCGAGAATCACCAGTTGGGCCAGGGGGGCGGTGTCCGCCTCGACCACGATGATGGACCGGTCCCCGAGGTCCAGGCGTGCGCCCGACACGTCCACGTCGGCCATGTCTTTGGGGAACGTGCTGAATCTGAGGTCGATCGGACGTCCCTTGCGGACACTCATGGCGCGGCAGAACTCCTCCATGACGTCCCGTGGGTCGGCCGGCCGGCTGAGCGTCTTCGATGCCTCCTCGCCCAGCGCGCTCAGCAGTGACCTCATGGCTCTGCCGCTCATCGCCCGCCGTCTCCCCCCTGAGGCGGCACCGACCTCAGCACCTTTTCCAGAAGGCGCTCCAGCTGCGCCCGCGGAACCGATCCGTGCGCTCGCAGATCCGCGCTCACCACGCCGTACCGGTCCAGCAGTGCCGCGACCGGGTCCACTTCGTGCAGGGCCGTCCCGGGGCCCAGGTCCGGGTTCTCCAGCTTCCGTACGACGGGCAGGAGCACCCGGTTGAGCGCTTCGTCGGCCGGTGCCGTGAAGAACGACTCCCCGCCTTCCACGCCGAGAACCCCACCAGGTGATGCAGGAGTTCGACGTTCGGCGTCTTCTTGCCGTCGCAGACCGCACGTGCCCATACGTCGGAGATTCCGGTCCGTGCGGAGACCTCGGCGGCCAGGTCCTTCAATATTTTGCCGTGGCGCCGCAGGTAGGCGTCACTGAGCGCCTTGATGCGCCCGCAGACGCGTTCGTTGACCGTGTCGTCCGGCGGCTCGCGGCCTGCGAGCAGGTGCCGGACGACGCTCTCCGGCAAAGCCGTCCCGGCCGCCAGCACCGAGGGGTTGAGCGATTCCGAACGGGCCAGGCCCTGCTCGTCGATGGCCCGGTCCAGTCGCCGCACCGTCCGGGCCAGCGAGGTGTACGACTCCAACGGTGAGCTCCCTGACGGCTGAGGGGCACGAACTGCGGGGCAGCGTACGCACATCCCCGATGGTTGACAACGATCGTTTATCGGCCACCAGCGATCGTTGACCGCCGGGAGGCGAACGTGTCAGCGCACGCTCGATCTCTCCGCGTTCGCCTCCGTCGCAAAGCCCGGCAGGGCCATGCTGGACGGGGGCCGCCCCCTCCTCGCCGCCCTCCTCGGCCCGGACCGCCCGTCCCGTGACGCCGATGCGCCGAGCACCCGGGCCGGAATGACGGATTGGCAGCCGTGCGCGATGGGCAGGGAGGCAGATGATGTCATGAACGCGACTACCTTCCCCCACAAGGAGTTCGACATGCACGTCCGTACCCTGTCCGGCGGCCTGGCCGCGACCCTGCTCCTGTCCCTGCCCCTGCTGAGCGGCCAGGCCGTGGCCGCCGGCCCGTCCGGCGGTGCCGCGCCCTCCGCTGCCGCAGCCCGGGTCTACACCTACGACGCGAGCGGCTCCGCGGAGTTCAGGTCGGCCGTCGATCGCGGCGCGGCGATCTGGAACGCGAGCGTCGACAACGTGGAACTGCGTCCGGCCGCGTCCGGGCAGCGCGCGAACATCCGGGTCCTGGCGGACAACGGCTGGCCGCGCGCCCTGCCCGGTTCCCTCGGCAACGGCACCGTCTACATAGGGCGCCAAGCCGTCAACCAGGGCTATGACACCGTGCGCATCTCGTCCCACGAGCTCGGTCACATCCTGGGCCTGCCGGACCGCAAACCGGGTCCCTGCTCCAGCCTGATGTCGGGCTCCACCGCGGGCGTCTCCTGCACCAACCCCTACCCGAACGCGGCCGAGAAGGCCGAGGTCGAGGACAACTTCTCCACGGCCTACCTGACCCGGGCAGCGGCGCCGGGGACCGCTTCGGCAGGAGACTGACCGCAAGCCGCGCACACCCGGCTGCTGCACGGCAGGCCGTCTCCCACGTCCGGCGGTCCACGCCGGACGTGGGAGACGGCCCGGCACGCCACCCGCGCACCCCACCCCGGCCACCGCGGGGTGGGGCCGCACCGCGTCGTGCAGCGGGGCCGGCCACCGCGATACGTGCTAGCCGTGCCGGGCGAAGACCTCGCGCACGCCGAGGAGGTCCGCTTCCCTCTCCTTCTCGTCCTCGTAGCTGCCGTCTTCCTCCCGGCCCGCCACGACGGTCTCCGGGGTGAAGTCCTGGCCGAAGCGGTAGTCGCCCAGGCAGTAGTCGAAGCCGGACTCGCCGAAGAGGTCCACGTCCTCGCGGCGGCAGTACTCCGCCAGGCCGTCGGACACGTGCCAGCGCGTGCCGTCGTACCAGAAGACACCGCCTGCGTAGTGAATCCTCCGGCCCGTCGCGGAGTCCGTGAGGTTCAGCGACTCGTAGTTCTCGGGGCGGTCGCGGACCAGGGCGACCAGGGATGCGGGGACGCCCTCGTAGAAGGACTCCTGCAGGGCGAAATCCTCCTCGGCGTACAGGTTCAGGGACGACTCGTGGTCGAACGTCAGCAGCAGCACACGGCCGTCCTCCGCGAAGTACCAGACCGCGGACTGGCCGCCGCCGTCGTTCCAGGCCAGGCGGCGGGCTCCGGTCACCGTCACCGGCTCGACCTCGGCGAGGTCGTCCATGACGGCAGCTCGACGCCGCACTTCCGGGAGGGGCGTCGCTGCCAGGGCTTCCCACATCGCGTTACTCATTCCCGCAGGGTATCCACCGCCTGTGACAAGGCCGTCACCACAGCCCCCGGCTGACGCCCCGCCCCGGCGCGCCTGTTCGCGCACGGCGCTAGCCGACGGCTGCGTCCTCCACCGTCGCGTGCACCCGCAGGATGGCGTCGACTCCGGTGAGTTCCAGGATCCGCCGTAGCTGTGGCGGCGGCGCGGCCAGCCGCAGATCGGTCGCCCGACGGGTACGGATCAGCAGGTTGAGAAGCGCCGAGTCCACGAAGGCGACACCGGACGCGTCGAGGACCACCTTCTCGTGCTGCGCGGCCGCGACGCGCATCGCGGCCGCGAGGGGCGTGATCGAGTGCACGTCGTAGGCGCCCCGTGCGACGACGACCCACGCTCCGTGCCATTCGTACTGAACCACTGCCACCCCGTCCGGAACCGGCAGGCCGCTCGGTGCGGCCGACGGTTTCCCGCCACTGCCGGCGTCGCCCGTGCACTCGCGCGTCACGGCCTCCGTGCCGGCTTCGTCGTAAGACACCCTCGGGTCCCTCCTGTGACTTTCCCCGTGGGGACGCGCCCTACGTTACGCGAAAATTATGTCATGTATTCATGATCCGGGAAGGGTGGTTCTACAATGCTGGGCATGGTCGGAGTGCCCGGATCTCACAGCGGATGGACGTTCGTCACCAACCACGCACGTGTACTGGCGGCCATCGCCGACAACCCGAACGTCCGGATCCGCGACATCGCCGCCCGCTGCCGGCTCACCGAGCGTGCCGTCCAGCGGATCATCTCCGACCTCGAACAGGACGGCTACCTCTCCCACACCCGCGACGGCCGCACCAACACGTACCGCATAGAGCCGGACAGGGTGCTCCGTCATCCGGCGGAGGCGGGTCTGACCGTGGCCTCCCTGCTGTCCCTGCTCGTACAGGACGAGTCCGACCGCGCCGGGAAGCCGGACACACGCCCGTCACGCCTGATGGAGACCAACAGCGCGTGGTAGAGCGGGTTCCGGGCACCGGGGTCGGCCGATGACGCCGACAGGGCCGAAGGGCCGACAGGGCGTGCGGGGTCTGTCCGCCCGGAGCCGCCGGACAGCCTTCGTCGCCGGCTCCGAGGGACGTACGCGAGCAGCCGGAGCCGGCCCTCGCACGCGTCCAGGAGGCCGGTGCGCCCGGTCTCCACGGTTGGCGGTCCCCGCCCGCGGGGCATGCCCTCCCGTGCTCAGGGCGCGGGTGGGACGAAGATGCAGAACGGATGACCCGCGGGGTCCGCGAAGACGTACAGCGGCGCCTCCGGGTCGTCGAAGCGGTCGAGCAGGAGCTGCGCGCCCAGCGCTTCGGCCCTCAGGCGCTGGCGCGCCAGCGTTTCGGTGCCGGGCACGGTGAGATCGAGGTGCGCCTGCATCGGAACGTCGTGCACCGGCCACGTCGTGCGAGGGAGACGCTCCACGAGCTGGAAGGCGAGGCTGTTCGCTCCGTCGGACGTGCGCAGGACGAGCCAGTCGGGCTCCTCCTGCCCGCCGTCGGCCGGAGGCTCGTCCCCCGGCCGGTACGTCAGGCCGAGCAACTGCCTGTAGAACTCGGCCGGCTGCCGGGGGTTGGTGGTGTCCAGTACCGTCTGCAGCAGCCGGGGGGTACTCGTCCATGCGTCCTCCGCTCGTCGCCGGGGTCGTCCGTCCTCTGCCCGGTTCCCCGTCCGAGACGCCCCCCGCACAGGGCGGTCGTCGAGTGCCGGGGTGGCCTCGCGGGCGCCGGCTGCCGCGGACGCCGACGCACGATCCCGCGGCGGCACGACGATCACCGCGTCCGCCTCGTGCCGCCCGCGGGTCGGGGCCGGGGCACCGCGGGCTCCGGCCTAGGATCCGTGGGATGGACATTCCTCATGATCTGATCGTTCTTGAACGGGCGGCCGAAGAGCAGCGCGCCCGGCTCGCCGGACTCGACGGCGAGGAGTTCGACGTACAGCACCGGGCCTGGCAGGAGGCCGCACAGGCGGCGCAGGCGGCGATCGCCGATCACGCCACGGTCAGCGGCCAGTCCGCCGAGGAGATCGAGAAGGAGATCAAGCGCGCCCTCCGGCAGGAGGAAGAGGACCCGGCCGGGTAGTCCGGGGGCGGCGGGACACCCGCCTCGGTCGGAGCCGTGGCCGCCGCAGGCCGCAGGTCGTGGACCCGGCGGCGGTCGCGCCCGCGGTGACGGTGCCCCGACCGGATCGCCGCGGCGGCAGCCGACCGGCACACGGGGCACAAGCCCCAAGAGAGCCAAGTCACCAGGAAACGCGTCCACATTCATGGCGAACGTGTGCAGTTCTGCGGTCGGCATCATGGAAGCCAGACGAGGCCAGACATCTTGCCGCGTCCCCCCGGCGGCTCCGTGATAGCACCAAGTGATCCAACTTGGAAAGGCTACGACTCATGGGTATCTTCAGCCGCCGCCAGACCGCATTCATCGACCCGCCGTCCGCCGCCGACTCCAACGGGCCCGCCGCGCAGACCGCGGCGGGCGACGTCGCACTCGATCCGGCACTGGGCGCGCTGACCGGGCACTGGACCATCGACCGCCCGCACAGCCGGATCGGTTTCTCCGTGCGGCACGCCATGGTCACGACCGTCCGCGGGGCCTTCACCGACTACGACAGCGCGCTCTACTTCGACGGAGTCCTGCCTTCCCGGTCCCGGGCGGAACTCGTCATCCGCGTCGCCAGTGTCGACACCGGTGTGGAACAACGGGACGGGCACCTCGTGGGCCGAGACTTCTTCGACGCGCGCCGTTTCCCCGAGATGACCTTCCGCAGCACCTCCACCGTCCAGGAGACCGGGGAGAGCTTCCGCATGACGGGCGACCTCACGATCCGCGACACCACCCGGCCCGTCGACATCCAGCTCGACTACCTCGGCTCCGTCATGGATCCGTTCGGCTACGAACGCGCGGGCTTCGACGGCACCACCACGATCGACCGCCGGGACTGGGGACTGGTCTACAACCAGCGGCTCAAGACGGGCGGCAGCATGGTGAGCGAGAAGGTCCGGCTCCAGTTCGACATCTCCGCGATCCGCTCCACCGCGTGACGGGCCGGTACCCCGGACGCGTTCTCAGGCCAGGGGCCCGGGCATGGCCAGGTGGGCGAGGTCACCGGGAGGCGGGGTGCTCACCGGCCACAGCGGTGCGGGAGTGCCGTCGGCGACCGCGGCCGGGGCATCGGTCAGCCGCATGCGCTCCCTCAGCCGGCCGTAGAAGTCCACGGGTCCGAGCCGCACCGCCCGCAACCGGCGGGGAGCCGCCTAGACACCGAGCCAGTCCCCCGGATCGAGCACGCCCCGCAACTGCCCGTCGACGCTCACGGCGGCCTGCCCGGACCGTTCGAGGATCCGCAGTCCGACGGGCTCGTCCGGGGCGGCGACCACCGAGCGGTCGAACGTCATGTGCGGGGCGACCGGCGTGAAGACGAGCGCTTCGGCCCGCGGCGAGACGACGGGTCCGCCCGCGGCGAAACTGTAGGCGGTGGATCCCGTCGGGGTGGCCACCATCAGGGCGTCGGCGGAGTACGAGGCCAGCAGGCGGCCGGAGACGTAGACGCCGACGGAGACCTGCCGGTCCCGCGACAGCTTCTCGAGCACGACGTCGTTGAGGGCGAAGACGTCGAGGGCGATGCCCCACTCGTCACCGCGTTCGCAGTCGGTGCGGACCCGCGGCGGAGGCAGCAGCGGGCCCCGCCCGTAGCGCAGCAGCGCCTCCATCTCCGCGGGCACCTCCAGCCGGCGCGACGCCCGCAGGGTGAGCAGCATGCGGCTTTCCGGCTCCACGTCGTCGTCCCGGACGGCGTCGAGGGCGGAGCGCACGTCCGGTGCCGGGATCTCGGTCAGGAATCCGACCCGCCCCAGGTCGACGCCCAGGATCAGGGCGTCGCTCTCGACCGCCAGCCGGGCGCCGCGCAGAAAGGTGCCGTCACCGCCGAGGGTCACGACGAGGTCCGGGTCCCCCGCGGCCTCCACCTCCTCCCGCGCGCTGCGCCGTCCCGCGCCGCCCCACACGTCGATGTCGGCGCACCCGACGCCGTTCTCCCCGCACCACGCCCGGACGTCGTCCGCCGCTGCCGTGGCGCCCTCGCGACCGCCGTGCACCACGAGTCCGACCCGTCCGATCGCCACAACCGTCTCCCTGCGCGTTCGCGAATGGTGTCCGGTGTGCTCGGCTCACGCCGAGGCCGTCGGCTCCGGCTCCCCGCGGCCGCACGCACCGGCTGTGGAATCCTCGCCGACGGCCGTGGCGAGGCGGGCCGCGACATGCCGGGGCGAGCCCCCACGGGCTTCCGTCATCCGTGCTGCTCCGCGTAGTGCGCGCGGAGCAGGTCGGCCCACCAGTCGTGGCGGACGTGCCGCCAGACGGAATGGGCGTGGTTGCCGTCGTCCTGGGTGTTGTCGTACTCGATGAGCAGGTCCGGGCCCCGGACGCAGTAGTAGTGCCGGCCCCCGGGTTCACGGCCGCCCGTCCAGGCGAACGAGAGACCGTCCAGCCCGCGGCTCACGGTGTCGGACCAGCACTCCCGCGGGTGCCCGGTCGAGGTAGCGGCGCACGAGCCGCTCCAGCAGCCGCTGCTGACCGGGCGTCATGCCGCCGTGCGGCAGGCCGGCCGGCAACAGGTCCGGATCGGCGAACGGGTCGTCGCGCGTCAGGATGTGGTCGGGTGGTGCGGCGGCGAAGACCGCCCTCGCCCGCCGTCCGGCGTCCAGGCCCGTGACCAGTTCCCGGGCCAGGTCCTCCTCCGGTACCAGCAGCCGGCGGCCGGCCCGGGGGCCGTCCGCGAGGCGCGCCGGCTCCGCGCCGACGAAGTGGGGCGTCACCCGGGTCCCGGCCCTCGTGACCAGTGCGTGTACGGCGAGGTGGTGGCCGTTCATCCGCCAGCCCCAGGGGCCGTCGCCGTCCGGGTCTCCGAGCAGTCGTAGCCAGTAGCGGTCGGGCCCCGTGGCACCGGCCGTGGCGCGGCGATGACGCTCCACCTCGACCGCCCCGCGCGCCGGCTCCGCGCCCGGGGCGCTGTGCGCCGTGGCCAGCAGCGCGTCGACGGCCTCACGCTGCCGGCCGTCGAGCCCCTCGGTGGACAGACCGGGGCGCGAGCCGGGCAGGTAGGTCCATTCCCGCAGTTCGGGTGCGTCCAGCCGGTCCGGCCCCGCACGCAACTCGCTCACCTGCCCCTTCTCCAGTACGGACAGCAGGGCGTGCACCGCCTCCCGCATCGTCGCGGCCGTCGTCCCCGACCGATGAGCGTCCACCGTTCCTCCTCCCGCTCGGCGCCGGTCGCGGCGGTCGTCGGCCGCGGCGGTCGTCGGCCGCGGCGGTCGTCGGCCGCGGCGGTCGTCGGCCGCGGCGGTCGTCGCCGGCGCCGTGCGACGACGACCGGCGAAGGCGGCCCGGAGACCCGGCGGGCATCCGCGACGGCTCTCCCCAACGTCCCGCCGAGCACTGGCTGCTCCGTGCGTGTGCGCCCGCAGCCCGCCGGAGGGCCGGCCGCACACGCACGGGGCCGGTGAAGGCCCCCTCGCGCTGCTCGCCTGTGCCCCCGGCGGGTCAGGACCGCGTGGCGGCGGGGCTCTCGGCAAGGAGGCCGAAGATCTGGTCGAGGCCGACGACGCGCAGTACGCGCAGGGTGTGGGCGGGGACGGCGGCGAGCGCGATGTCGGCTTGCGCGGCCTGGGCGTGGTTGCGGGCGACGATCAGGGCGGTGACGCCGCTGGAGTCGCAGAACTCCATGCCGGCCAGATCCAGGACGAGGCGCTGGCCCGGCCGGAGGGTGAGCGAGGTGAGCAGGTCGCGCAACTGGTCGGCGGTGGCGTAGTCGAGGTCGCCGAGGATCTCCAGTACGGGACCGGTGGGGGCGTCTCGGGTCGTGATCTTCAGCGCGCTCATTCGGTGGCTTCGGTCGGAGGGGCGGAGGCGGGAACGCCGAGGGCGAGCAGGGCGGTGTCGTCGTCGAGGCCCTCGCCGAATCCGTCCAGCAGGCCGGTCAGGGCCTGGACGACGGCCTGCGGGGACTTCCCGGCGTGGCCGGCGGCGAAGGCGAGCAGCGCCTCTTCTCCGTACAGGCTGGCACGGTCTTCGCTGGTGCGGGCCTCGGTCAGGCCGTCGGTGTACAGCACCAGGGTGTCCCCGGGGCCGAGGACGCACGTGGCCGTGGCGAAGGTGGCGGCGGGCAGGACGCCGACGAGGAGGCCGCCGGGCGTGGGCAGGAGTTCCGCCGTCCCGTCGGCGCGCAGGACGAGGGCCGGGGGATGGCCTCCCGCGGCGAGGTGGACGGTGACCTGCCCGGTCGCGCAGTCGGGGTCGAGGACGCCGAAGACGACGGTGCAGTAGCGCGGGTCACCGCCGGTGTAGCGCTCGTGGAGCACCTGGTTGAGGGTCGTCAGGGCGGAGACGGGCTCCGGGTCGTGCAGGGCCGCGGCGCGCAGGGTGTAGCGGGTCAGTGAGGTGACCGCGGCGGCCTGGGGGCCCTTGCCGCACACGTCGCCGAGGAAGAAGGCGAAGCGTTTGCCGTCCACGGGGAAGAGGTCGTAGAAGTCGCCGCCGAGCCGGTCGGGAGAGGCGGTGCGGTAGTGCGCGGCCACCTCCACCCCGGGTACGGGCGGCAGAGTGGCGGGCAGCAGCGACTGCTGGAGCACGGCCAGGGCGTCCTGCAGCCGGGCCCGGTCGGCCTCCGCCTCCCTGCGTGCCTCTTCCGCCGCCTTGCGGGCCCGCAGGAGTTCCTCTTCGTAGGCGCGGCGGTCGCGGGCGTCGAAGACGGTGGTGCGGATCAGCTGGGGCTCGCCGGTACTGCCGTGCTTGACGACGGAGGAGACGAGCACCGGTATCCGGCCGCCGTCGGTCTGCCTGACCTCCAGGGCCACGCCGCTGATCTGCCCCTGCATCTGCAGCAGCGGCGCGAAGTGCGTCTCGTGGTACAGCTTGCCGCCCACGGTCAGCAGGTCCGTGAAGCGCATCCGGCCCACGACGTCGTCCCGCTCCAGCCCCAGCCAGTCCAGCAGCGTGCTGTTGATCTTGGCTATGGTGCCGTCCATCAACGTGGACAGGTATCCGCACGGCGCGCTCTCGTACAGTTCCTCGGCACTGTCCTCCAGCAGCGAGGCGAACACCGCGCCCGACACGTCCCCGTTGCCGGAGTCGCACGGGTCGGGCTGCCGGCCGGTGCGGCACATCACTGCAGGCCCTCCAGGAATCCGATGATCGCCTCGTTGGTCGCCTCGGGCGCGGACAGGTGCGGGCAGTGGCCCGTGGCGTCGAGCGTGACCAGCTTCGAGCCGGGGATCGCCTGGTGGACGAAGGCGCCGACCTCGCGCGGGGCGATGGCGTCCTGGGTGCACTCGAGAATCAGTGTCGGCACGTGAACCTCCCGCAGGTCGTCCCGCGAGTCCGACAGGAACGTGGTGCGGGCGAAGACGCGCGCCATGTCCGGGTCCGTGGCGCAGAAGCTGTTCTTCAGTTCCTCACCCAGGTCGGGCCGGTCCGCGTTGCCCATGATCACCGGTGCCATCGCCGCCGACCACCCCAGATAGTTCGACTCCAGGGACATCAGCAGCTCGTCGATGTCCTCGGCGCTGAACCCGCCGCGGTAGCCCTCGTCGTCGACGTAGCGCGGGGACGGGGCCACCATCACCAGCGCCCCGATCCGTTCCGGCGCCTTCTTGGCGGCCATCACCCCGATCATCGCGCTCACGGAGTGCCCCACGAACACGGCGTCGCGCAGGTCTAGTGCCTCGCAGACCTCGACCACGTCCTCGGCGTAGCCGTCCAGCGATCCGTAGCGGTCCTCCGAGAAAGCGGACAGGTCCGAGCGGCCCGCGCCGACGTAGTCGAACAGCACCACGCGGTAGTCGCGGGCCAGGGCCGGCACCGTCAGCCGCCACATGTTCTGATCGCAGCCGAACCCGTGTGCCAGCACCACGGTGCGCCCCAGGAGGTTGCCGGTGACCGTGACGTTGTTTCTGCGATCGATGTCCATACCCCCCACTCTCTCAGGTTCCGCCCGCCTCCCCGACCAGGGCCGCATCACCGCACAACACGCCCACCGCAGGTGCGCGCCGCGCACACTTCCCGGGGGGGGCGGCACCGGACGCGGCAGGAGGCCGCCCACGCCGTGGTCGCCGCGTGGCACCGGCCGGCGCACCGTCCCCGTCCGGCGACCGCCTCTGCCCGGCCGGGCGGGACGGACGGCGCGGAGGTCAGCGTCGCGGGCGGGGCCAGCCGGCGAGGTCCTCGGCGCCGGCGGGGTGCGCGGCGGCCTGTTCCACGGAGTCGTGGAACGAGCAGACGGGACGCAGCCCGCCGAGGGAGAAGACGCGCAGCAGCCGCTTGTCGTCGCAGGCGATCCGCAGCGACCCGTGGTGGGCCCGGATGCGTTTGGTGACCGCGACGATCATGCCGACCCCCGCCGAGTCCAGGAAGGGTGCGCCGCACAGGTCCAGGACGAAGCGCCGGTGACCGTCGGCGAGGAGCCGGACCACCGCGGCTCGTACGACGGGGGCGAAGGCGATGTCGATCTCACCGCCGGCCCGGAAGACCGTCCAGCCGTTCGTCACGCGGCAGCCGACCGTCCCGTGCGGTCCTGCGAGACGGCGTCCACGGCGCCGTGGACGTACCCGCGCAAGGGCCCCTGCCCGCCCCGGCCGCCGCCCCGTTCCTCGCCCCGGGCCCGGCACGGGGCGGGCAGGGGCGTACGGGCGGGCGTGGCGGCCGGGGCGGGCAGGGGCCCCGGGGCTGTGGGTCAGCCGATGTTCCAGGTGAAACTGCCGCCGTTGTTGGCGGCGACGGTGAACATCACGATCATGAGGATGATGTCGACCACTCCGAGACCGATGGCCCACTTCGCCATCATCGAACCGGTCTGACGCATCGCCACGGCACCGAAGATGATGGCCAGCGGGCCCAGGATGATCGGCAGCAGGAACAGGCCGACGATGCCGCAGACCAGTCCCGCGATCGCCAGTCCGCTCGTCCGGCTCGTCTTGTGCGCGCTCGTGCGGCTGTAGGACGACATCGATATCTCCCTGTCCGGTGCGGTTGGCTTGCTTTGCTCCTTCGGTTCCTTCCTGGTTGCCCGACCCGGCCTGTTCATGCCTGTACCGGTCCCATCAAGTGTGCTCTGCCGGTGGGGAGTTGCCGAACGGGCCACGCCGCGGCGCGAACGGCCCGGATCGGCGTGGCGCCCGGCCTGCGCCGTCGACCGCTCGCATGCCGCCGCGGACCTGTGGCGCACGGCCGCTCGCCCTGGCGCGGTGCGGACGCCGGTGCCGGCCGCCCGGCCGGTCAGGGCAGGAGCTCGACGTACCCCTCGGTTCCGTGGACGCGGATCCGCTGCCCGTCCCGGATCAGCCGGGTGGCCTGCTCCACGCCCACGACGGCCGGCAGGCCGTATTCCCGGGCGATGACCGAGCCGTGGGTCATCAGTCCGCCGACTTCCGTCACGAGTCCCGTGATTCCGACGAACAGGGGCGACCAGCTGGGATCCGTACAGGCCGTGACCAGGATGTCGCCCGCCGCCAGATCCGCCTCCGCCATGTCGAGGACGACGCGGGCCCTCCCCTCGACGGTCCCGGTGGAGACCGGCAGACCGACCAGGACACCGGACGGCACGCCGTCCCGTCGGTACGCCCCCGTGACGGCCTCGCCGTCCGAGGTGAGCACTCGGGGCGGCGTGAGCGTCCGGTACGTCCGGAAGGCGTCCTTCCGGCGCCGGACGAGTTGTTCGTCCAGCCGGTGCGAGCGCACGACGGTGTGGAACTCCTGGAACGTGAGGTGGTGGACGTCGTCCTCGTCGGGGAGGACACCGGCCCGCACGAGACGTCCGGCCTCCTCCAGAAGGGCCCGCCTGTAGACGAAGTAGCGGCTGACGAGGTCGTACTTCGGGTACTCCCGGTATCCGGCGAACGTGCGGACCCGATCGATCATCCGCTTGGCCTCGTCGGCCTTGCGCTCGCCGTCCGGCAGCTCCCGCAGGCGTGACAGGATGCTCTGTTCCTTCCTCCGCGCCTGCCGCCGCCCTTCCTCGAAGCGCCGCGCGGCGACGCCCGGTCCGAAGTTCCTGACGTTGTCCAGGATCACCGGCACGAGAGCGGTGGGACGCTCGCGCCAGCGCGGTCGCGTGATGTCGATCTCGCCGGCACAGCGCATGCCGTACCGGTCCAGGTAGGCCTCGATGGCGTCGCGCGCCGCGCTCCCGCCCGGGAGCCGCGCCAACTCGTCCAGGAAATCCTCCTCCTTCACGTCCTGGAGGAAGGCCACCACCTCGGGAAGGGGGCGGATCACGTCCGCGACGTCGAGCAGCGCCAGCCCCATCTCCGAGGTGACGTTGCCGGGGGCGGACAGCGTGAGCGTGTCGGCCGCGTTCTTCTCCCCCAGCCACTCCAGCAGCGTGTCGTTGAGCCACCAGGCGGCTTCCATGCCCGCCATGACCACCTGCCTGCTCAGCGGATCCCCGAGGATTCGCTTGTGCTCCTCGAAGGCCTCCAGCAGGAAGTCGAACAGCGCCGGCCCGGTCTTCGTCCGGATGTCCCGCTCGAGGGCGGCGAGCGACGCCTGGCTGCGCGCGATCAGTCCGGTGACGAGGGCCGGGTCGGTCTCGACCGGAGCCGGGAGGCCGCCGCCCGGCGGCCCGCCGGGGCCGGCGTCCGGCAGCGACGCGACGAAGTCCCCGCGGCCGAGGAGTGTCTCCAGTGCGTCCCTGACCAGCGGATCGCCTCTCCCCACGGTGTCCAGGAGGCCCGCGCGGGCCGAGGGCGTGGACAGGGGGCGGGTGACGTCGACGAACAGCCTCCCGCCGGCCTCGTGCATCGGTGCCAGCGCGGTCAGCTGCCACACCGAGATGCCCAGGGGTTTCATGGGGTCGGTCATCATCTGCTGATGCCCGACGGAGAGGTACACGCGGTTGCCCTGGCCGCCGCTTTCGGGGACGGGGAAGAGCGTCGTGATGGGACGGCTCTGGACGATCTCGAAGGCCCCGTCCACCAGGCACCACTCGATGTCCTGCGGGCGGCCGAAGTGTGCTTCGATCCGCCGTCCGAGCCGTACCAGTCGGGTCGCCTGCGCATCCGTCAGGGCCGGCTGCTCCTGCCGCCGTGCGTCGAGCGTCACCATCCGCGTACCGCCGGCCGGCAGGGCGCGCACGGCCCGCTGCTTGGCGGCGATCGTCTTCGCGACGACTTCGCCGTCTCTCACCTTGAAGACGTCGGGGTTCACCAGGCCGGAGACCAGCGCCTCCCCGAGGCCGAAGCCGGCGTCCACGGTGGCGGTCCTCCGGTCGCCCGTGACCGGGTCGGCCGTGAACAGGACGCCGGCCGCCTCCGGGAAGACCATCTCCTGCACGACCACGGCCATGTGGACCGTACGGTCGTCGATGCCGTTGCGCCGGCGGTAGGTCACGGCCCGCTCGGTGAACAGCGAGGCCCAGCAGCGGCTGACGTGCCGGAGGACCTCCGTCGGTCCCACGACGTTCAGGTACGTGTCCTGCTGGCCCGCGGAAGAGGCCGTCGGCAGGTCCTCCGCCGTCGCGCTGGACCGGACGGCGTAGGCGGTCCGGTCGCCACGCCGGGCGAGCGCACGGGTGACCGCCGCCGCGAGGTCACCCGGGATCTCGATCCCCTCGATGGTCCGTCGCACGCGTGCGCTCAGCGCACGGACCGCCTCCGTGTCGTCCGGGTTCACGTGCGACAGCCGACCGAGGTCGTCCGCGACCGACGGCGCCTGCGCCACGACCCGCCGGAAGGCGTCCGTCGTCACGCAGAAGCCTCCCGGCACGCGGACCCCGTCGATCCGCGACAGACCGCCCAGGTGCGCGCCCTTGCCGCCGACGACCGCGGTCCGCGTCTCGTCGACCTCCCGGAGATCCAGCACGTACCGCTCGGTCATGCCGATGCCCCCGACGCCGGTGTGCTGCCTTCTTCCGACGGCATACGCATGTCGTCCCTCCCGTTTCCGCAGGTCGTGGTCTCGGCCGCCGATTCTGCGCCGTCCCCCGGGCCTTGCCGCAAGCCCCCCGGTGCGCTATACCTTGGACGTGGCGAGGAGGGATCTCCTCGCCTTTGTCGTTCTCCGTCCGTGGCCGAGAGGGCCGTGTCGCGGTCAACCGCGCTCGACCGCGCCCTGCGACCGGTCGGAGGCGGCCGTTGCGGCACTCGGCGCCGTCACCCCCTCCCGCAGCGCTCGCGGAGAAGGGGGAGGCTCGGTCGTACTCGGGACCCGGGCTTCGAGCAGGCTGGTCGTGCGCGCTCTTCGGGCGCGTCCCTCGGTGTCATGGGTGAAGCGGGCGCGGGTCGGCCGCCTCCGGCTCGGCGGCCGAGCCCAGGACGGTCTCCGGACGTGTCGGTGATGCGGTCAGCGGGCCCCCGGACCTGAGGGCTGGAGCAACTGGTCGACGGGGGCGTAGTCGTCGGTGAGCGGTCGGGCGTCACCGGTCCAGGAAGCGAGGTCGCCGCCGGTGACGATCTTCCAGCCGGTGTGCCGGGCGTCCAGCGCTTCCTGGATCGCGCGCAGGTCGAGCGGCCGGCCGGAAGCGAGTACCACCAGATTGCCGCCGTCGGGGGTGGCGGACGGGCCGAGGCCGATGTCGGCGGGTTCACCGACGAGGGCCACGTGCTCGAAGGTCTCGCCGAGCGTGGCCGCTTCGGCACGGGCGAAGTCCATGTCGCCGTGATCGATGAGGTTGGCGGCGTACAGGCCGTCCTCGTCGAGCACCCGCCGTATGTCCGTCAGGGCCTCCGCGGTGGTGAGGTGCCACGGCACGCTGACACCTCCGAAGGCGTCGCCGACGACGAGATCACGGCTGCCGGTGTCCAGCCGCCGCAGCCCGAGCCTGCCGTCCTCGGTGCGTACGTCGATACCGGCTTGTGCTCTCAGGCCGAGCAGGTCGTGATTGATCCGCACCACCCCGCCGTCGATCTCGGACACCAGGCTGCGCGTCCCGGGCCGCGTGGCCGCCAGGTAACGGGGGAGGGTGAGCCCGCCACCGCCGAGGTGGTGTGCGGCGAGCGGCTCGCCCTCGGGGAAGGCGGCGTCGACCACCGACGCGATGGCCCGCACGTACGCGAACTCCAGGAAGGTCGGGTCGTCGACGTCGACGTAGGAATGCCGCACACCGTCCAGGACGAGTGTGCGGCCGCCGTCGCGGTCGGGGTCCGCGACGACCCGTGCGCAGTGGTACTTGGTCTCCGCGTCACAGCCACCGGGCGCGGCCGTGGTGGCGAGGCCACCGGCGACGACCACGAGCGTCAGGGCGGGGGTGCCGCTCCACCCGCGCGTTCGCCACTCGACCAGCGCCGAGCCGGCCACCAGCAGGGTCCCGAGGCCGATCAGTATGCCGCTGACCGGCAACCGCGACACGAGGACGAAGCCGGTGAGGACCGTACCGACGATGGCGCCGAGGGTACCGACACCGGACAGCCGGCCGACGACGGTGCCGGTCTCGGCGAGGCTGGTGAGACGCAGCTTGGTGACGATCGGCGTCACCGCGGACAGCAGCGCGCCCGGCACGAGAATGGTCAGTGACGCGATCAACAGGAGCACCGCGGGAGCCCATTGCGCCGTACTGCGCAGCACGGCGGGGGTGAGCGCCACGACCACGCCCGAAAGCCCGAGCGAGGGGCCGATGAGCCGGCGTGGATCGACCTGGTCGGCGATTTGCCCGCCCAGCCAGGAACCGGCGGCGATCGCGGTGAGGGCGATCCCGATCACCATGGTGCTGGTCTCGAGGGTGAGACCGAGATAGGGGGCCAGCAGTCGCAGAGCGACGATCTCGACCACCAGGACCGCGGCCGAGGAGCCGAACACGAGCCCGGCGGCGGTACGGGGGCCCAGACCGCGGTGGCGCGGCGCGCCACCGGGAGCGGGTGGGGAAGGCGAACTGGTCACGGACGACATCCTCGCACGCAGCCCTCACGGAACGTGATGTCCGCACCGCGCGGGCCGGCCAACCCGACCGTTCACCAGGCCAGTTGACGTGCCGACGGGAAAGGCTGCCCGGCCGACGGGAAAGGCTGCCCGGCCGTCGGGGCCGGCGTCCACGGTCACCCCGCGCACTCGGACCCGCGGCGCGGCCCCGCCCGCCCCGGTCGGGGGTCTCCTCTCCGACTCCGTCTCTCGTCGTCGTGCGCGCGGGGTTGGTGGACTCCCCACGGTGGTAGCTCTATACGATCCCGTCCCGGCCTGACCGTTGCACCCCCTCAACTTCACGTCCTGTACGGGTCTTGACGCGGTGAGCAGCCCTGCACGAGGATCACGACCATCAAATCCTATGTGATTTCAGGGGGCTTCGAGCAAGCGGAACGTCGGCCGTAGTGCCCCCGCCCTGCCGGCATCCCGTCTGCGAGCCGGCGGCGCTCCGGGGGTCGGCCCGACGGGTCCGACCGCCTGCGCGAGACCCCGAGGACGCGGGAAGAGGGCGATGAACGACCACCGCACGGCACGTATCACGGACGTCGAGGTCGTCGACATCCGCTTTCCCACCTCACGCGACCTCGACGGCTCGGACGCGATGAACCCCGACCCCGACTACTCGGCCGCCTACGTCGTCCTGCGCACCGACGCGGACCCGGGACCGGACGGCCGCCTGGCGGGGCACGCCTTCGCCTTCACCATCGGACGCGGCAACGAAGTCCAGGCGGCGGCCATCACCGCACTGCGGGAACATGTCGTCGGCCGGTCCGTGGACGCCGTGTGCGCCGACCCGGGGACGGTGAGCCGGGCTCTGAACGGCGACAGCCAACTGCGCTGGCTCGGCCCGGAGAAGGGCGTGATGCACATGGCGATCGGCGCCGTCGTCAACGCCGTCTGGGACCTGGCGGCAAGACGGGCCGGCAAACCGGTGTGGAAGCTCCTGTCCGACGCCGACCCGGAGTGGCTCGCCGACCAGGTGGACTACCGCTACATCGAGGACGCGCTCAGCCGGCCGGAAGCCGTCGCCCTGCTCCGCTCGGGCAAGGAGGGCTCCGCCGGCCGCGAGGCCCTGCTCCTGTCGCGCGGCTATCCGGCGTACACGACCTCCCCCGGCTGGCTCGGCCACTCCGACGAGAAGCTCGTCCGGCTGTCGAAGCAGGCGGTCGCCGACGGCTTCACCCAGATCAAGCTCAAGGTCGGCGCCGACCTGGCCGACGACGTCCGCAGGCTGCGCACGGCACGCGCGGCGGTCGGGCCGGACGTCCGCATCGCCGTCGACGCCAACCAGCGCTGGAACGTCACCGAGGCCATCGACTGGACCAACGCCCTCGCCGCGAGCGACCCGTACTGGATCGAGGAGCCCACCAGCCCCGACGACATCCTCGGCCACGCGACCGTCCGCCGGGGCGTGACGCCCGTCAAGGTCGCCACCGGGGAGCACGCGCAGAACCGCATCGTCTTCAAACAACTGCTCCAGGCCGACGCGATCGACGTGCTGCAGATCGACGCGGCGAGGGTGGGCGGTGTCAACGAGAACCTGGCCATCCTGCTGCTCGCCGCCAAGTTCGGCGTCCCGGTCTGCCCGCACGCCGGCGGTGTCGGCCTGTGCGAACTGGTGCGCCACCTGTCGATGTTCGACTACGTCGCCCTGAGCGGAACGACCGACGACCGGGTCATCGAGTACGTCGACCACCTGCACGAGCACTTCGAGGATCCCGCGGTCGTCTCCGACGGTCACTACACGGCGCCCACGATGCCCGGATTCTCCTCCCGGATGCGCCCCGGGTCGATCACCGCGTACCGCTATCCCGACGGCACCTTCTGGGCCGCCGACCTCGCCGGCCAGGAGACGGAGACCCGCCCGTGAGCGAACTGTCAGGTCTGACGGCCCTGGTGACCGGTGGCGCCTCGGGGATAGGCCGGGCCACCGCGGACCTGCTGGTCGCCCGCGGGGCCGACGTCGCCGTCCTCGACCTCGACCCGTCCGGTGCCGGCGCACCCCTGCGCGGCTACCTGGCCGACGTGTCCGACGACGCCTCCGTACGCTCCGCCGTCGCCACCGCGGCCGACGACCTCGGCGGCATCGACATCCTGGTCAACAACGCGGGCATCGGCGCCGCGGGAACGGTCGAGGACAACGACGACGCCGAGTGGCACCGGGTCCTCGACGTGAACGTCCTCGGCATCGTCCGCACCACCCGGGCGGCCCTGCCCCGTCTGCGCGCCTCCGCACACGCGGCCGTCGTCAACACGTGCTCGATCGCGGCCACGGCCGGGCTTCCGCAGCGTGCCCTGTACAGCGCGAGCAAGGGCGCCGTACAGGCCCTCACCCTGGCCATGGCGGCCGACCACGTCCGCGAGGGCGTCCGCGTCAACTGCGTGAACCCCGGGACGGCGGACACGCCCTGGGTGGGCCGTCTCCTGGACCGGGCGGAGGACCCCGCGGCCGAGCGCGCCGCGCTCAACGCCCGCCAGCCCATGGGCCGCCTGATCACCGCCGGCGAGGTCGCCGCCGCGATCGTGTACCTGGCGAGCCCGGCCGCGGCCGGCGTCACCGGAACGGCCCTCGCCGTGGACGGCGGCATGCAGGGACTGCGGCTGCGTCCGGAGGAACGGTGAGGACGCGGGGCGGGGACGGTGCCGGAGCGGACGCTCTGCCGGTCACGGTCCTGGGCCGCAGCGGGGTCCCCGTCACCGCGCTCGGCTTCGGTGCCGCCGCGGTCGCCGGTCTGTACGAAGCCGTGGGCGAGGACGAGGCGGCGGCCGCCGTGGAGGCCGCCTGGGAGGCCGGCATCCGCTACTTCGACACCGCGCCCCACTACGGTCTGGGCCTGTCGGAACGCCGGCTGGGCGAGGTCCTCGCAAGCAGGCCCCGGGACGCCTTCACGCTGTCCACCAAGGTGGGCCGGGTGCTGGTCCCGCACGACGGCGGCGGCGACGACCTGGCCCACGGTTTCGCCGTGCCGGCCACCCACCGGCGGCGATGGGACTTCAGCCCCGACGGTGTGCGCCGTTCGCTGGAGGACAGCCTCACCCGTCTCGGGACCGACCGCGTGGACCTCGTCCTGCTCCACGACCCCGACGACCACGAGGAGCAGGTGTTCCGGGAGGCGTATCCGGCGCTGGAGGAGCTGCGGTCGCAGGGGATGGTCCGGGCCATCGGCGCGGGGATGAACCAGAGCCGGATGCTGACGCGTTTCCTGACGGACACGGACGTGGACGCCGTCCTCTGCGCCGGGCGCTACACCCTGCTCGAACAGGGGGCCCTGGAGGCACTGCTGCCCGCCGCCGACGCGGCCGGCAAGAGCGTGGTCGTCGGCGGTGTGTTCAACTCCGGGCTGCTGGCGGATCCCGCCCCCGGGGCCACGTACGACTACGCCGCGGCACCCGGGGAACTCCTGCGCCGGGCGGTGCGCATGCGCGAGGTCACGGAGGCGCACGGGGTGCCCCTGCGCCGCGCCGCGCTGCGGTTCCCCTTCGGGCATCCGGCGGTCGCGTCGGTCCTCGTCGGCGCGCGCTCGGCGGACCAGGTCCGGGACGCCGTCGCGCAGTACCGCGGGCCCGTCGCGGAGGCCGTGTGGGACGGTCTGCGGGCTCGTGGACTGCTGTCCGGCGACGCGCCGGTGCCGGAGGGGGACGGGCGGTGAGCGTCGTCGACGCCCACCACCACCTGTGGGACCTCGCGGTACGCGACCAGGAGTGGCTCGGCGGTCCCGGGCTCGCACCGTTGCGCCGGTCCTTCGCACCGGCGGAACTGGAGGCCGTGGCCCGGGCGTCCGGGGTGACGGCCACCGTGGTGGTGGAGACGGTGAACATCGCCGAGGAGACACCCGAGCTGCTGGCCCTGGCGTCGGAGAGCGACCTGGTCGCGGCGGTCGTCGGGTGGACCGACCTGACGGCCCCCGGCGTCGCCGACGAGCTGGGCCGGCTCGGATCGCTGCCCGGCGGTGGCCTGCTCCGCGGGATCCGCCACCAGGTCCAGGGGGAACCCGACCCGGACTGGCTGACCCGTCCGGAGGTGCTGCGCGGCCTGCGGGCCGTCGCCGCGGCCGGACTCGTCTACGACCTGCTGGTGCTGCCGCACCAGCTGCCGGCGGCGATCCGCGCGGCCGCCGCCGTCCCCGGTCTCACCTTCGTCCTGGACCATCTCGGCAAGCCGCCGATCGCGTCGGCGGCACGGGAGCCCTGGGCGGGACGGGTGCGGGAGCTGGCCGGGCTGCCGAACACGGTGTGCAAGCTGTCCGGCATGGTCACCGAGGCCGACTGGGCGTCATGGACGGTCGACGATCTCAGACCGTACGCCGGCACCGTCCTCGACGCCTTCGGCCCCCGGCGGGTCATGTTCGGTTCGGACTGGCCGGTGAGCACCCTCGCCGCGAGCTACGGGCAGGTCGTCGCCTCGGCACGGGAACTGTCGGCGGGGCTGGATGCGGCCGAGCGGGCCGAGGTGTGGTCCGGCACCGCACGACGCGTGTACCGGCTGGCGGGCCGGCCCGCCCAGCGGCCCCCGGCCCGGGGCGACCACCACTGAGCCGGTCACTTCGCGAACCGGCTCAGCTGGCGCTCCAGGCTGCGCGTGAGGTGCTCGGTCATCGCCTCCTCGGCACGTTCGGCCCTGCGGCGCAGGATCGCCCGTACCACCCGCTCGTGCTCGTCCAGGGTCGGATCACCCCCGTCCTGGGCGCTGTTCAGGCGGAAGATGTGCAGGTGGGAGTGGAGGCGCTCGACCGCGTCCGCGAGCAGCGGCCGGTGCGCGGCCCCGGCGACGACGTCGTGGAAGCGCTGGTCGAGGGCGGCGAAATCGCGGTAGGACGCGTACGGTCCGGCGGGGCCGGGGTGGGCCTGCATGGCCTCCAGCGTCGCCTCCATGGCGTCGAGCTGTCCTTCGTCGGCGTGCAGGGCGGCCAGCGCCGCGGCGCGCGGTTCCAGGATCAGCCGCATCTCGAACAGCTCCTCCACGCCCTGGCGGGTGAGCAGTTCGGTCGCCCGGTATCCGGACAGGGAGCGCTTGACGACGAGGCCGTCGGACTCCAGCCGGGCCAGCGCCTCGCGCACGGGGGTCGGCGAGACGTTGAGCGTACGGGCCAGGGCCTCGATGCCGACCCGTGCGCCCGGGGCGATCTCGTGGTCCATGACCCGGGCCTTGATGTCCTCGTACACGCTGTCGGACAGGGCTTGACGGACCGGCGGGCCGGGCGTCCCACTCGCCCCGCCGGGCCCGCCCCCGGCTCCGCTGATCCCGGCGGCTCCGCCGACCCCGGCGATGGCGCTGGAGCCGCGGACGGACGGGTCGTGTGCCGGCATCGGGGTCCCCCCTGAACTCGGTGCTCTGCCCACCGGCAGTTTAACGAGGGCCGCACCGCAGCGGCCCTGATCACGCGTCCGGGCGGCCGGTGCCCGCACCGCCGGCCGCCGGGCACGCGGCGACGGCGGGTGGGGAGCACCTGTGTTCAGTTCAAGGGGGGGGCGGGCTTCCCGGGCGAGCCCTCGCTGCGACGACGGCGGCACCCGGGCCGCCGTTCCCTGTCCGGCCCCCGTCGGCGAAGCGTCAGTGTTTGACCGCGACACCGCAGACGGAGACGTCGGCCGTGGACTCATCGGACCGGTGCTCGTCCGGCCGCCACGTGGCCGTGGACACGACCCCCGGCTCCACCAGGTCCAGCCCGGCGAAGAAGGCAGCGATCTCCTGCGGCGAGCGGAGGTGGTACGTGTTGGCCGACTGCCCGTTGTAGACCCCGACCGCCGTGTTGAGCGCCTCGTTGGTGTTCGTGCCGTCGCTCAGGGCCAGGTAGCTCCCCGGGGGAAGCCCCGCCAGCAGCGCGCTCACCAGCTCCGCGGGGCGTTCGGCGTCGGAGATCTGGCCCATGATCCCCAGCATGGTCAGGGCGACCGGGCGGCTGAGGTCCAAGGTCTTCGCGGCCTCGGCCAGGATGCGGTCCGGGTCCCTGACGTCGGCGTCGATGTAGGCGCACGCGCCCTCGTCACTGCTGGTGAGCAGGGCCTGTGCGTGGACGAGGACGAGGGGGTCGTTGTCCACGTACACGACGCGGCTTTCCGGCGCGATGCGCTGGGCCAGCTCGTGCGTGTTGTCCGCGGTGGGCAGGCCTGTGCCGAGGTCGAGGAACTGCCGCACACCGGCCTCCCCCGCCAGGAAGCGTACGGCGCGCGAGAGGAAGCGCCGTTGCAGCCGTGCGACGGCGGCGAACTCCGGGAACGTCGCCAGGATGACGTCGCCGGCCTCGCTGTCGACGGGGTAGTTGTCCTTGCCTCCCAGCAGGTAGTTCCAGACACGGGCCGAGTGCGGACGATCGGTCTGCAGTCGGACCCTGACTTCTTCACGCGGGTGAGTCATGGGGAAAGCTTCACACACAGCTGTGCGCCCGTGGCCGACCACGGCGATATGCGCCCTGTCCAGAGCGTTCCCCGGGGCAAGGTCGTCAAGAATAGTCTGCACCTCGGCGTGCGGGTCGGCGCCGGACTCGGTGGGCGCGGTGGCGGGCCACGGCCTGACGGCGTCCTCTCCGGGCGGGCCCGCTCGGGTCACGTCTCTCCTGCGCGCCGCAGGATCGCGCGCACGTCCTGCTCGAACCGTAGGCGTGGGACGGGCAGGCGCCGGTGTGTGACCGGGAACGAGAAAGTGGCGCGGGCTCCCGTGCGGTGCTCGACGTCGACCTTCACCGCCGTGTCCGGCCTGGGCAGCTGCCCGAACAGGAGGGGGAGGACCCAGCCCCAGGAGCGCGAGTCGATCGCGTTGCCGTGGACCAGGGCCGCGCACCGGTTCGTCCCCAGCTTCTCCCGCAGGGCGCCGGCGAAGGAGCGGTCGGACCGTGGGCCGGCCCAGTCGACGTGCCGGCTCAGTTCGCCGGAGTCCACCCGGACCACGACGTCGCCGTCGCCGTCCGGGAGTGTGATCCACTGCGGTCGGACGCCCCTGCGGCGGGTCCACGCCCTGGGAGCGACCCGCACGGCCGTTTCCAGGACGCGGATGCAGTCCGCGCGCACGGGAGCGGGAAGAGAGCCGAGTCCGGCCAGGATCGCCTCGTCCCGCTCCGCCATGCAAGTCCCCCGGCGCCCCGACGTGGTGTGACCTCGATGGGCGGCAGGGTACCGCGGCCCAGGCCCGGCAACGCACCGTGAGCGCCCGGTCTCGGCAGCGGTCCGTGAGCGCCCGGTCTCGGCGGCGCACCGTGAGCGCCCGGCTCCGGCGTCGGCCTCGCGTCGGCCGGCCGCCCCGGGAGCCGCTCGCACCAGGCCACAGGCCACCGCGGGCCCGACGTCACTCACCGGCGCCGGCGCGGGCGCAGGGGTGAAGGCCACGGTGGCGGCCCTTCGCCGCGCGTCACGTCCGTACGCCTGTACCGACTTCCGGTTTCCCGCCACGGGCGAAACGCGTCGGGCGAGGCCCCCGGCCGCCACCGGGCCGTGCTTGACCCCGGGCCTACGGCAGGGGCGTCCCACCGGTCGCGTTCAGGATCTCCGCCGTGACGTAGCCGGCCTCCTGCGAGGCGAGATAGACGTACGCGGGTGCCAGCTCGGCCGGCTGGGCGGGCCGTCCCAGTGGGCTCTGCTTGCCGAACTCGGCCGTGTCCGGCAGCGTCGCTGGGATCAGGGGGGTCCACACGGGCCCCGGCGCCACCGCGTTCACCCGGATGCCGCGTTCCGCGACCATCTGGGCGAGTCCCTGGGTGAAGGTGACGATCGCGCCCTTGGTCATCGCGTAGTCCAGCAGCTGCGGGCTGGGCTTGTAAGCCTGGACCGAGGTGGTGTTGATGACGCTGCCGCCCGCGGGGATGTGCGGCAGTGCGAACTTCGTCAGCCAGAACATGCCGTAGAGGTTGGTCCGCATGACCCGGTCGAACTGCTCCGTCGGGATCGCCTCGATGCCGTCCGGCTGCGCCATCTGGTAGGCCGCGTTGTTCACCAGGACGTCGATGCCGCCGAACTCCGACACGGCCCGGTCGATCAACGCCCGGCAGTTCTCCTCCTCCCGGATGTCGCAGGAGACGGCCACGGCCTTCTGCCCGGCCTCCTCCACGAGACGGGACGTCTCCCGCGCCTCGTCCTCCTCCTGCGCGAGGTGGGTGAACAGTACGTCGGCGCCCTCACGCGCGAAGGCCAGGGCCACGGCGCGGCCGATGCCCGAGTCACCGCCCGTGACCACGGTCCTGCGGCCCACCAGACGCCCGGAGCCGCGGTACGACTCCTCACCGTGGTCGGGCGGCGGGTCCATCGGCCCCGTCCAGCCCGGATGCGGCTGGTCCTGCGCGGCGAAGTCGGGACGCGGATACTGATCGGTCGGGTTCTGCTGGTGACGCTGGTCGTCCGCCACGTCGGCCTCCTGTGTCTCGCTGGGCGAAGTCAGCGAACGTGTTCCCTGGTCAGAGCGTCCGAAAAGCCTTTCCTCCGAGAGCGGTGCCCTGCGGACCCCGTCGACGCCCCTGCGGTCGGGCCCGGACCGCCCGCGGTGCCGTGCCGGTGCCGGCAGCCGCGGGCCACCGCGGGCCGCGAATTCCGGGGCGCCTGCATACGGGGCCGCGTCGCATGAGCGTCCGTCAGCCGCCCGCGCCGGACTCCGCCCGGGTGGCGGGCGTGCCCGCACCGGCGTCCGACCGCGTGGCCTGCCCGGTCCGGGGCGGGCTGGTGGAGTACGACGGCTGCAGCAACCGTGCGCGGTCGAACCTGTCCGGCCACGGCGGTCGCGTCTCCGCCCTCCTCATCGACGTCGACGACGCCTGGCCCCCGGGAGTCCCCCACATGCTGCCCCCTCCCCCCTCGCGCCGGGGCTCCGCCCCGCGCCGCGGATCGCGGTCCGCACACGCGCTGGCCGGCGCGGTGTGCCTGATCGCTCTCGCCGGTGCCGCGCCGGCCACCGCACCGGTTCGCGCCGCCGCGGCCTCTTCGTCCGCCCCGGTGTCGTGGCAACCGGACCTGTCCCGCACCGGTACCGACGACGTCAACGTCCAGTACGCCGAGGGCGCCCTGCGGGTGCGGGACGGTTCCGCCGGCCCCGCTTCCCTGGAACGGGACGGCGGTTACGCGTCCGCCGTGCTGGAGGCCCGGCCCATGGAGCGGGCGGTGAACCGGGTCACCGTGGCCCTGGACGCGACGGTGCCCGCGGCGGCGAGCGTCGAGAGCGACGTGCGGGGCCGGTCGGCCGACGGCACCTGGACCGAGTGGCGGCAGGCTGCTGCCGGTACCGCCGTGGAACTGCCGCGCGATGCCGTGGAGATCCAGGCCCGGCTCACCCTGTGGAGCGCGAAGGGCGGCGACACGGCCGCGGTGAGGTCCTTGACGCTGACGGCGGACGACGCCGGCGGCGGTCACGCCGAGCCCGCGCCGCCGACGGCCTCCGCCTTCTCGGCACGGGTCTTCGCCACCCGGGTGGGACTGGTCGGTCACACCACTGCCAACGGCCACGTCATCCGTGAGAACGACCACTTCGTGGCGCTTCCCTCGCGACGCGCCCTGTCACCCAACGGCAGCGGGCAGTACTCGGTCCAGGTCTGCGGGCCCGCCCGCTGCGAGACGGCACCGGTCTGGGACGTCGGCCCCTGGAACACGCACGACGACCACTGGAACCCGTCCGCTCAGCGCGAGCAGTGGCAGGACCTGCCGCGGGGCCTGCCCGAAGCACAGGCCGCCTACGAGGACGGCTACAACGGCGGACGCGACGAGTTCGGCCGGCAGGTCGCCAACCCGGCCGGCATCGACCTGGCCGACGGCACCTTGTACGACGTCGGCCTCGTCGACAACGGCTGGGTGAACGTCACCTACCTGTGGACCGACAGCGGCGGTGAGACCGGGGCGCTCCCGGCCCGGGGCCCCGACGTGGGCGTCCGGCAACAGGGCACGACCGTTTCGACCCGCGTGGCGAACCTGCCCGGACCCACGACCGTGCGGGTGAGGCGCGAGTAGGTGCCGGTGGCGTGCCCCGTCTCGGTTCCGCCCGTCACGTTCTGCGCGCACCCGCCGGCCCGCCTGTGGGTCCGGGTGCCTCGTGCGGCGACGAGGTCGAGCCGGCCGAAGGCGGTACAGGTCGCGTCGGTGCGGTGGGAGCGGTTGCCGCAGGACGGCCATGATGCCGACCTCGCGGCAGCGCGCCGGGCACGGAGCGGCGCGATCAGCCCGGTGCGTCCAGGCCGTCGCGTCCGCGTGCCGCCCGGAGCCGGTGAAGCCACTGCGTACCCAGTCGACGCCCGTCGGGGAACTGGTCTTCCCGGTCCCAGCGCCACACCGTGATCATCGCCAGCACGAGGAGCCGGCACATGCGCAGCGTCTCCGGATCGGCGCCCGGATAGTGCTCGCCGGCCTCTTCGGGAGCATGGGCGAGGTCGAACTCGACGGGCCCACGGCAGCACGTCTCGAGGTCGATGAAGAGCAACCCGTGCTCCGTGGGGAGCACGTTGCCCGGGTGGGGCTCCCCGTGCAGCAGTTGCTCGGCGCCGCCGCGCTCGCCGATCGTTCGCCGCAGACTGCTCAACGTGTCACCGAGCAACGCCCGGTCCGCTTCCCCGAGCGCGGGAGTACGGTCGCGGTTCGCCACGAGCTGTTGCGCCTGCTCCACCCGGTCCGTGAAGTGCGGTGCCGGGACGTCGAGCCTGCGCATACCGGCATGCAGCCGCGCGAGCGCGTCGGCGTAGTCGGCCGGTGCGGCCTCGCGTGGCGCAGCGGGTTCGTAGTAGGTCCACAGCGTGACCACGTAACCGTCCCGCTCATGGATGCGGGGCTCCACTCGAGGGTCGAGGGCCGCCGCGGGGCACCCGGACTCGGCGAGCCGCACGGCGAGGTCGACTTCGAACCGCGCGACCTGCTGTGCCACGGGTGCCACCCGGGCCAGGACGTCACACGGCAGCAGCCGCAGGGTGAGCTTGTTCGAGTCGTGGATCACTACCACGTCGTCTGCTGCCAGGCCCAGTGACGAAGCGATCGCCCTGCCCGCGGCCACCGCACGCGGGAGCTCCGACGTGTGCATCGTCGCCCGCCCCCCTGTCCCCTCGAACGGATGGTGCCGGCCCGCGGCGTGAGGGCCCCGGTACGGGGACGACCTGGTCCGTGCGGCCCCGGGGCCTCCGCGGCTGTCCTGAGCCGAGCGGCTCCGGTCCGCCACGGCTTCGCCGGAAAGGCTAGTGCGCCGCGAGTCGCTCCACCAACCGGATTCCCAGCGCCAGCAGCTCCCGCTCCTCACCCGTCAGGCGTCAGGGTCGACTTCGGGGTGCCTGAACCGCACGGGCTTGCCCAGCGACCGGGTGTAGGCGATTTCGGCTCGGGTGCTGTCTCCGATGGAGTCGCCGACTACGAGCACCTCATCAGCGAGCCGGATCTTCGCCCGGTGCAGACCGTCGAGTAGAACCTTCGGCGCCTCTGCCTCGACAGGATCGGACCGAAGTTCGCGCGGCGACTTCATGTCAACCGGCGACCAATACCGTCATGCGCGACGCAGCGGACCGGATCCGGCGGCGGCCGCCCCTGCCCGTCCGCTCCCGGGTCCCGAGTCCCGGCCAGGGTTTCTTCGTTCGCCCGGGCCCGCACCCGGTCCCTACCGTCCCGCTTCCCACGCGGCGGCAACAAGCACCCTGAATAGTTTCAGGTACTTCACACGGCGAAGGCACCCCAGACTGCCGTCGGAAACCGCAAGGCCAGTGCATGGCTGGTCGCACAGCGAGTGGCCGCATCCGTGGCGACGAGCGCGCCGGCACTGGACCAACGCAGCGAACTGAACGGGGGCGCCGTGCACGCGAGCCGACCGGCAGGCCCTCCCGGAAGACCCGACCGAAGGAGTGCCGTGTTCACAAGGAGAGCAAGACCCCAGGCGGACTCGATACCGTCCGCCGATCCGCGCCCACGGAGCCGGTGGCGGCCGGTCACCGCGCTGACAGCCTGGATGGCGGGGCTCGTCGTCGCCGCCGCGACGATCCTCGTGGCGCCGCCCGCGTCGGCCGCGCCGTCCACCCCGGACTTCGGGTCGGCCATCGACGCGTATGCCGCCAACGACCCCCAGGACACCTGCGATCTGACCGTCAAGCCGGGCGCTCTGGGCCTCCGGGACCTGCTCGACGAGGCGTACGGCTCTCACACTTCCTACTTCACCCGCGCCTGCGATGACGGTGACACGAGTGAGCACAAGGAAGGCCGTGCGCTGGACTACATGCTCAACTACTACGACTCCGGTGACCGCGCCGTCGCCGAGGACATCCTCGACTGGCTGCTGAAGACGGACAAGTACGGCAACAAGCACGCCAACGCCCGGCGGCTCGGGATCATGTACTTGATTTGGAACGGGAAGATCTGGTCGTCGAGCCGAGCCGCAGACGAGTGGCGGGAGTACAGCGGCAGCAATCCGCACAGGGACCACATCCACTTCAGTCTCAGCTGGGCTGGTGCCCGCAAACAGACAAGCTGGTGGACGTGGGAGGGGCCCGAACGGACCGCTCACAGCGTGACGGGCGACTCGTTCACCGACCTGGTGGCGTTGAGGCCGGACGGCACGATGTGGTTGTACTCCAACAACTTCACCCGCGACAACGGCACCCCATACAACAGCAGCCGCCAAATCGGCCAGGGCTGGAACAACTTCAACCGCATCATCGCGGCCGACGCCACAGGCGACGGATACACCGACCTGGTGGCGTTCAAGCCGGACGGCACGATGTGGTTGTACTCCAACAACTTCACCCGCGACAACGGCACCCCATACAACAGCAGCCGCCAAATCGGCCAGGGCTGGAACAACTTCAACCGCATCACCGCGGCCGACGCCACAGGCGACGGATACACCGACCTGGTGGCGTTGAGGCCGGACGGCACGATGTGGTTGTACTCCAACAACTTCACCCGCGACAACGGCACCCCATACAACAGCAGCCGCCAAATCGGCCAGGGCTGGAACAACTTCAACCGCATCACCGCCTGACATTCCCCCGCCTTCAGGGTGCCGACCGCTCACACACAGCGGCCGGCACCCTGTCCATCGTCGTCCCTCCCAAGGCGACCCCGCAGGTCTTGCTTGCTCCCTCCGGGCCGGCCGATCCCGACAACACTCCGACGCCGAAGAGCTCCTCCCCCTATAACGTCCCAGGTTCCGGTGAAAGCACTGTCGTGCGAGCGTGATGTGGCCGCCGAAGCGCGGACGAACAGCGCCTCCGGCCAGCTGGAGCGGGACTTCACGTACCCTGCGGCAGGCGGCCGGAGGTGGTTCCCGGACCGCCTGTGCGGCTGACCGTGCTGCCGCAGCCCAGGGCCGCCGACAACAGGCTCGTCCTCGCGGTCGACGTGAGCGACTGGCTCCGCCCCGACGCGCCGACCAGCCCGGACCGCCTGTTCTGCCATGTCTGCAGGCGCAACGGACGCTCCAGCGACCAGTTCCTCCCCGGCCGGCCCCACTCCCTCGTCGCCGCCCCGGAGACGGGACGCACCTCGTGGTGCCACGGCACCTTGGCCTCGAAGCCGGACGCCCGGAGAGGCAGGCGCCCGGCGCCGGCGCCCGTTGCCGGATGCCGGGTCGGTCACCCGGACGGCCGAGGGACGGCGAACCGCCCGCCAGGGTGGGGGCCCGTTCCGCCCTCCGGTGCCGGGCCCCGGTGGCCCGCCCGGCCGCAGCCGGCATGCCCCCCGGCCGGCACGCGTCTAGCGTGGGCCGGGCAGGAGCCACCGCCGAAAGGAACCTTCCATGCCGGTCTCCGGGAAGCCCTTGCACGGTCGCGTGGCCGTCGTGACCGGAGCCGCGCGCGGTCTCGGAGCCGCCCTGGCCCGGACCCTGGCCGAACGGGGCGCGAAGGTGGCGCTGCTGGGACGCGACGAGAGAACCCTGGACCTGGTCAGGGACGACCTGCCGGGCACCTCCGCCTGCTGGGAGGTCGACGTCACCGACGACCGCGGCATGCACCGGGCCGGTGCCGAGATCCGGGCGCGACTCGGCCCTCCGTCGGTGGTGGTCGCCAACGCCGGTGTGGCCGAGGGCGGGCCGTTCGCCGAGTCGGACCCCGGTGTCTGGCGCCGCGTCGTGGAGGTGAACCTCATCGGCAGCGCCGCCACCGCGCGCACGTTCCTGCCCGACCTGTTCGCCACGCGGGGCTACTTCCTCCAGGTGGCCTCGCTCGCGTCCATCGGGGCGGCTCCGATGATGAGCGCGTACTGCGCGTCGAAAGCGGGAGTCGAGTCGTTCGCCCACGCGCTGCGGGCGGAGGTCGCCCACCGGCACGTGGGGGTGGGCATCGCCTACATCAACTGGACCGACACCGACATGGTGCGCGACGCCGACGAACACGCCGTACTGCGGGAACTGCGCGCGCACATGCCACCACCGGCGCGCAAGGTGCATCCCACGGCCCACGTGGCGGACCGGCTGGTCACCGCCGTCGAGCGACGCCGTCCATCCGTCTACGTACCGGGATGGCTGCGTTCGACCCAGCTCGTGCGCGCCGCGATGCCGCCCGTCGTCACCTGGCTGTCGCGCCGCGAACTGCCGCGGCTCGCGGCGTCGGAACCGTTCGCGGCGACGGGACTGCTCGGCCGCGGCCGGGCCGGCCAGGGGGGCGGCGAGAAGGCTCCGCCCGGCTGACCGCACGGCGGCGTGCTCCTCGTGCGTCCGCCACGGGCGCTGGGCACGAACAGATGCCGAGCACGAAAGGGGTGCGCGGGCGAGCGTGCAGCAGGCCCGCGCCACCGGCCCCCGCGCCGGCAGCCCTCGTGCGCGGCCCGCCGGCGGATCAGGCGTTCGACGCGGGCGGCCGGTCGCGGCACCGGGGTGGCCGCCGCCTCGCGACGGGCGGGGCGGCGGTGCGGGGGCCAGGATCGGTCGAGACGGGGAAGGTGTCGTGGAACGAGCCGGAGGAAGGGCCGTGGGAACGAACGGACAGCGGGACGCGGAGCAGCTGCACTGTCTGGTGACCGGCGCGTCCGGATACATCGGCGGACGCCTGGTGCCGGAGCTGCTGGCGGCCGGTCACCGGGTCCGGTGCCTGGTCCGCACCCCCGCCAAACTGCGCGACCAGCCCTGGGCGGCGGACTCGGAGAACGTACGCGGTGACGTCACCGACCCGCACTCGGTCGCCGAGGCCATGCGCGGTGTCCACGTCGCCTACTACCTGGTGCACGCCCTCGCGGCCGGCGCGGATTTCGAGGACACCGATCGTCGCGCGGCACGGATCTTCGCCGAGCAGGCGCACGCGGCGGGCGTCCGGAGGATCGTCTACCTGGGCGGCCTCACTCCGCGGGACGTCCCCGAACGGACGCTCTCCCCGCATCTGCGCTCACGTGCCGAAGTCGGACGGATCTTCCTCGACTCCCGGGTGCCCGCCACCGTGCTGCGGGCCGCGGTCGTCATCGGCTCGGGATCGGCGTCCTTCGAGATGCTGCGCTACCTGACCGAGCGGCTGCCGGTCATGGTCACCCCCAGTTGGGTGCACACCCGCACGCAGCCGATCGGGGTCCGTGACGTGCTGCGCTACCTGGTCGGCTCCGCCACCGTGCCGGACGACGTGGACCGGTCCTTCGACATCGGCGGACCGGACGTCCTCACCTACCGCGAGATGATGCGCCGCTACGCCGTCGTCGCCGGGCTGCGGCGACGGATCATCGTGCCGGTACCGGTGCTCACCCCGCGGTTGTCCAGCCACTGGGTCGGCCTCGTGACCCCGGTTCCGGCCTCCATCGCCCGGCCGTTGACGGAGTCCTTGCGGTACGAGGTCGTCTGCCACGAACACGACATCGCCCGGTACGTTCCCGACGCTCCGGGCCGGCCTCTGCCGTTCGACGAAGCGCTGGCCCTGGCGTTGCGAAGGGTGCGACAAGCGCAGGTCGCCACCCGCTGGTCGTCCGCGTCCGTCCCGGGAGCCCCCAGCGACCCCCTGCCCACCGACCCCGACTGGGCCGGCGGCAGCCTCTACCAGGACGAGCGGCACCTGCCCGTCGACGCGTCCCCGGACGCGCTGTGGAGGGTGGTCGAGGGAATCGGCGGTGACAACGGCTGGTACTCCTTCCCGTTGGCCTGGGCGGTCCGCGGCTGGCTGGACCGGTTCGTCGGCGGTGTCGGCCTGCGCCGCGGACGACGCGACGCCGAGCGCCTTCGGGTCGGCGACTCGCTGGACTTCTGGCGTGTCGAGGAGATCGAGCCGGGCCGTCTGCTGCGGCTGCGGGCCGAGATGCGACTGCCGGGACTGGCGTGGCTGGAGATGTACGTCGAGACGGACGACGCAGGCCGTACCCGGTACCGGCAGCGGGCACTGTTCCACCCCCGGGGTCTTCTCGGCCACGCCTACTGGTGGTCCGTCTCGCCCTTCCACGCCGTCGTCTTCGGGGGCATGGCCCGCAACATCACCCAGGCCGCCGCCCGGGGCATGACGGCCCGCAAGGGCAGTGCGCCCGCCAGGCGCATCCGATCCCCCCGCGGCCGGCGGAACGGCCGGCCGTAGCACCCCCGCGTCCCCGCACCGCACCGCACCGCACCACCAGGAGTGGCCCATGACCGTCGCGGTCGTCCTGTTCACCTTGGACCTGCGTCTGCACGACCATCCGCCCCTGCGCGCCGCGCTGAAGGCGGCGGACGAGGTGGTCCCCCTGTTCGTGCTGGACCCCGGAGTGCACGCGGCCGGCTTCGACGCCCCCAACCGGCGGGCCTTCCTCGCCGACTGCCTGAACGACCTCGACGCCTCGCTGCGCCGGCGCGGCGGCCGGCTCGTCGTCCGGACCGGACCGGTCGTCCGGGAGGTCCGCGCGGTCGCCGCCGAGTGCGGGGCCGCCGAGGTGCACATCGCCGCGGGCGTCACCGCGTACGCCCACCACCGTGAGGAACGGCTGCGTACGCGGCTCGGTGACGACGGCGTGGCCCTGCACGCGCACGCCGCGGTGACCACCGTCGTCGCTCCGGGGACGGTGACGCCCTCCGGTTCCGGCCACTTCACCGTCTTCTCCCCCTACTTCCGCCGCTGGTCCCGGCAGTCACCGAGGCAGCCCCTCGCCGCGCCGCGCGCGGTCCGCGTTCCGGACGGGGTGCGCAGCGATCCGCCGCCCGGCCGTGCGGAGGTCCCGGACACCTCCCCGGGTCTTCCGGCCGGAGGCGAGACGGCCGGGCGGGACCGGTTCTCGAAGTGGTCGCGGGGCGGGCTGTCCGGTTACGAGGACCGGCACGACGACCTGGCGGGCGACGCGACCTCCAGGCTGTCGCCGTACCTCCACTTCGGGGCTCTCTCACCGGTGGAACTCGTGCACCGGGCCCGCGGGCTGGGCGGGCCCGGCGCGGAGGCGTTCGTGCGGCAGCTGTGCTGGCGGGACTTCCACCACCAGGTGCTGGCCGCTCGGCCCGAGGCGTCCGTGCGGGACTACCGCACCCGCCACGACCGCTGGCGCGACGAGGAGGACGCCGCCGAGGACATCGCCGCGTGGCGGGAGGGGCGTACGGGATATCCCGTCGTCGACGCGGCCATGCGCCAGTTGCGTCAGGAGGGCTGGATGCACAACCGGGCGCGCCTGCTGGCGGCGAGCTTCCTGACCAAGACGCTGTACGTGGACTGGCGGATCGGCGCCCGGCACTTCCTTGACCTCCTCGTGGACGGCGACATCGTCAACAACCAGCTCAACTGGCAGTGGATCGCCGGTACCGGCACCGACACCCGCCCCCACCGCGTCCTCAACCCCGTGATCCAGGGGAAGCGCTTCGACCCGGACGGCACCTACGTGCACCGCTGGGTCCCCGAACTGGCGGGCGTGGACGGCACGAGGGTGCACGAGCCGTGGCGGCTCCCGGCGGACCGGCGGGACGCACTCGACTATCCCGCCCCACTGATCGACCTCACCGACGGGCTGGCACGCTTCAGGCACGCCCGCGGACGCGACTGAGGAGAGGCCCGTCGTGCACTGGCTCTTCGGCGACCAGCTCGCCCCCCATTCCCTCACCCCGGACGCCGGGGGCGCCGTGAGCCCGGCCCCGGTGCGTCACTGGGGTGAGCACACCCGGGGCCGCCTCCGGACCGGGCGGACATCGGCGCATCCGCATCAGGGCACTCGGTGGAAGCACTCACGTGCAGGGGACCGGAAGCGAGAAGTGAGAAGGGGTTGCGCATGCTAGGACTGCCGCCGGCGGCGGGCGCACCGGCCGGGACCGTCGACGACCCTCCCACCGCGCCCGACGCCGCGGACGCGGTCGGCACCGTCCTCGGTCAGGTCCTCGACGCGCGCCTGCGTGACTCCCGTGCGGTCGATCCGGTCTTCGCCCGGGACGTGGCCGAGCGGGTGGCCGCGCTGGTCGCGCGGGGCGGCAAGCGGCTGCGTACGGCGTTCGCGTGCTGCGGCTGGCGGGCCGCGGGCGGCTCGGGCGACACCACGGCGGTACTGCGCACCGGAGCGGCCCTCGAACTGCTCCAGGCGTGCGCCCTCGTCCACGACGACGTGATGGACGGGTCACTGCGGCGCAGGGGCGCTCCGGCCCTGCACGTCGAACTGGCCCGCACGCACTGGGCCGCGGGCATGCACGGCCCGGCGGAGACGTTCGGGACCTCGGCCGCCGTTCTCGCGGGCGACCTGGCGCTGGTGTGGGCGGACGACCTGCTGACGGAGACGGCGTTCGGGACGCCGCACGGCCCGCGCCTGCACGGGGAGTGGCGGGCGATGCGCGCCGAGATGGTCGCGGGACAGTACCTCGACCTGCACGCCCAGGCCGCCCGTTCGTCCGGGGTCGACGAGGCCCTGACCATCGCCACCCTGAAGAGTGCCCTGTACACCGTCGCCCGGCCCCTCGCCCTGGGCGCGATCCTGGCGGGGGCCGACGAGCACACGGTGGACGCGCTGCGGGCGGCCGGGCGGTGCGCCGGGCTGGCCTTCCAGCTCCGCGACGACCTCCTCGGTGCCTTCGGGAACCCTGCGCTGACCGGCAAGCCGGCCGACGACGATCTGCGGTCGCGCAAGCTCACCTACCTGCTGGCCGTCGCCCACCGGCTCGCCGGCACCACCGCGGACCACCATGCCGCCGCCGCGCTCGCGCCGGACGCGGACACCGGGACGGACCATGCCGTGGAGCGGACACGGGCGGCGCTGGAGCGCACCGGCGCCCGGGAGACGGTGGAGGCGAAGATCGGCGAGCTGGCGGCCGACAGTCTCCGGCACTTCGACCGCACCGGCGCCCGGCCGGCCGTGCGGCGCGAGTTCGCCGCGCTGGTCGCGCGCGCGTCGGGCGTGACAGCGCACCGCGCGGAGGGGGCCGGCTGACGAGGGCGCGGGCGGCCGCCCGCGCCGTGGGGACCGGGCCGTTCGACCCGGCCCGGGTGCCGCGCCTGCCGGGGCCGGCCCCAGGGGCAGCCACCCGGAACGCGCCGCCGGTGTCCGGTCGCCGCCGGGTCCGGCACGGACCGGACCGCCGGTGTGCGGCGCGTCACCCCATCGGCTCGTCGCTCCACCGGCGCGTCACCCCATCGGCTCGTCGGCACGTCTCACGCTCGCCGGCACGCCATCGGCTCGCGCTACCGGGACCTCCCGGCCGGCGCGCGGGAGGGCCGCTGCCGTCCCGCTACGGCAGCGAGGGCACGCAGGACGGGCGAGCGTCCCGCCCGGGGAACCGTCCACAGCACCTGGCCCCGTACGCCCCGGTCGGCGAGCAGCGCGTTCGCAGCCAGGAAACCGGTGGTGGCGGCTCGTTCCATGAGGGCGACGGGCAGGTCGCAGCGGATCGCGTCGCCGGCCAGGGCCAGCCACGGGTGGGGCGTGCGCACCCCGGGGCGCCGGTGGTGGGAACCGACCGCGAAGAGCGGGCAGTCCGAGCGCCACTCGTGCCGGGCGTCGACGACGCGCGCCCCGCAGGTCTCGGGGTACACCTGGTGCAGCCGGTCGACGAGCCCGTCCTGCACCTTCTCGGGTACCGCGCCGGGGTCCACGGCGTAGGCGTGCAGTTCCACCACCGATCCCCCGCTACGCCCGGCCCACCGGGCGGCCTCGCCCTCGTACCGTTCCAGGACGCTGATGTTGTCCAGCCCGCCGTAGCCACTGGTGCCGAGGAACCCGGGGCGGTCGGCGCGGACCGGCCGGTCGAGCCAGAGCCGGGAGACGAGGAACGGCGGCGCGGTGCGCAGGGCGGCGACGTCGTCACGCCAGCCGGACGTGCCCAGGTCCGGTGACGCGGCGACGATCCGGCGCAGTCCCCCGGGGTCGAGGGCGAGCACCACGGCCTGGTGACGCCGGGCTCCGCGGTCCGTGCGCACCTCCGCTCCACCGTCGCCGAGGGGGGCGAGGGCGTGCACGGGGGTGCCGGTGCGCAGGTCCGCGCCGAGGCGCTGGAGGTAGTCGCCGAGCGGCTCCCAGAGTGCCTGGGGAAACGGTTCGTTCGGTACGTCGAAGAGCAGCCCCTCGGCCGATCCGAGGAAGTAGATGTGGAACATCAGCAGCAGTTCGGCGGCGGACAGTTCACGCGGGTCGGCGAAGAAGCTGCGGGAGAACACCTCGAACGCCAAGTGATGGGCGGCTTCCGGGAAGCGTACGGCGTCCAGGAAACCGGTGGCGGTGACCTCGTCGAAGCGCTCGTACACCTCGGGCACCCGCACGTCGAACAGGGGCAGTGCCGCCCGGGCGTCCATGGCGGCCAGGTCCCGCCGGCCGAAGGTGGGGCTCCGGGCGACGAATCCGAGTGCGCTGAACGGCGGTGTCCTCGGGACGCGGGCGAACCCGTCCGTCAGGCCGCCGCTGTGCCGCAGGGGGTAGTCGGGCAGCGGGGTGAGGCGCGCGAGGGCCGGGTCGGTACGGCGGAGCAGGCCGCGCAGGTTGTAGTACTGGCGGAAGAAGGCGTGGAAGCCGCGGGTCATGGTCACCGGCGAGCCGTCCACCAGCCTGGTGGGCCGGCCGGAGAGCCGGCCGCCGAGTGCTTCCTCCTTCTCGTAGAGGGTCACGCGGGCGCCGCGTTCGGCCAGCAGGGTGGCCGCGGCGAGACCGGCGATCCCGCCCCCGATCACCGCGACGGACGGCTCGTCCCCGCACGGGAACCGGTCCTTGCCGGGCGGGGGCGTCAGCACCTCGGCCTTGCGGTCGCGGCCGCGGCGGGCGGCGTCGGCGCGGCGGGCGGTCACCGGGTGCGCTCCCCTGGCGCGGCCGAGCCGTTGCGGGCGAGGAAGGTGTGCACGATGCCGGTCTGCCAGCCGGCGACGGGGGCGGCACGCACTCCGGTGAAGCCGGCGCGCGTGAGCCGGTCGGCGAAGGCGGGAGCGGTGTCGAAGGCGTCGACGCTGTGCCGGAGGTGGCGGTACAGGGCGCGGTCGCCGGTGAGCGTGCCCGCCGGGACGACGACGCCGCGGCACACCGCCGTCCACAGGGCCCGGTGCGTGGGCGAGCCGCTGAGGCTGTACTCGTGGACGGCGAGGCGTCCGCCCGGCCGCAGCAGGGCGCGGACGTCCGCGAGAACCGCGTCCGGGTCGGTGACGTTCCGGAACAGGTAGGCGGCGAAGACCGCGTCGAAGGGGCCCTCACCGGCCGTCGCGACCTCCTCGGCGGTCAGGTGCAGGAAGCCGACGCGTGCGGGCCACGGCTTGGCCAGTGCGCGGCGGAGCATGCCCGCAGACGCGTCCACGGCGGTGATCCGGGCCCGGGGCGCGGCCCGGAGCAGGGCGAGGGTGGAGGCGCCGGTGCCGCAGCCGAGGTCCAGGACGCGCAGCCCGGCTCCGTCGTCGGGGAGCCGCAGACGGCGGGCCGAGCGCAGGAGGCCGGTGCGGTAGCCGGGGTTGAGGGAGGTGAGGCGGTCGTAGGTGTGGGAGGCGTGGTCGAAGGCGCGGGCCAGGTCGTGGTCGCGCAGCAGGCTCATCGGTGGCTCTCTCCGTTTCGGGCGAGGGGGTGGGAGCGGCGGGGCAGGAAGGGCAGTTCGGCTGCCGTGCGCAGCATCGGCCGGATGGGGGTGCGCAGCCCGATGCCCCATTCCTCCCACGGCGAGGTGGTGCCGTCGAGGAAGCGCAGCAGGCGCTCCGCCGGGACGTGGCGGAACAGGCCGGTGAAGAAGTCCGGGCCGTTGATCCGCCCGGTGTCCAGGGCGCGCAGCAGTACGGCGTCCATGGCCAGCGCCCGTCGCCCGTGGGGTGCGGGCACGGTCCCGTGGCCGTCGCGCAGCGCGGCGGCGACGGCCCTGCTCTGCCGTTGCACCGCGGCGAAGGTGTAGCCGGTGGCCGGCCGGGTGGCGCCGCCGGCGGTGCCGATGCGGAAGACCGCCCGGCCGGCGCGGCGGGGGAAGCGGGCGTCGGACATGGGGATGACCCCCTGCTCCGTCCGCTCCACGGTGAGCGCGCCGAGGCCCAGGACGTCGGTGCAGTAGTGGCGCAGTGCCGACTCGTACGCCGTGGTGGTCAGCGCGGCCCGGGAGAACTCGGTGTACTCCACGAGCGCCCGGTCCGGCGTCAGCGGCAGGACGTAGCCGAAGGCGAGCCCGTGGGCCGGCTGGGGCACCCGGAAGTCCATGAGGTCGGCGACCGCGGGGTCGAACCGTTCGCCGTCGGTGCGGACGAACCAGCCGCGGAAGTGCTGCAGCAGCTGTGTCCGGGCCGGTGGCAGGGCGCGCAGCGGCCGGGAGTCGAAGACGCGCCGGGCACGGAGGGTCAGTGGCCGGCCGTCGGGGAGCGTGCACCGGATCTCCGCGCCCGCGGGCACGTCGCGCACCGTGTCCGCCGTCGCGCGCAGGAGACGCCCGCCCGGTGAACGGGCCAGCCGGGAGTGGACCAGCCGTTCGAACCCCGTGGAGCGCACCATCCGATACGTCAGGGGGGCCGGGTCGACGGTGACCCCCCGGCCGTCGGCGCCGTGTACGCGCAGCACGGACCATGACGCGGTGACGGCCTCGTCGAGGTCGGTGGCGCCCCGGTCCCAGTAGCACCAGGTGCGCTCCGCCGGCCGCCGCGGGCCGTCCGGTGGCTCGACCACGGTCACGGTGGCGGCGCCGGTTCCGGTCAGGCGGTGCGCGAGGCTGAGGCCGGCCGCGCCGCCACCGATGACGACCACGTCGGCCGGGTCGTCGCAGGGGCGCGTCACCGGGCGCGCCGTTCGACGACGGGCGTTCCGTCGGGGCCGGTGCGCAGGAGTTCGGCGTCCGCCGCCAGTGCGTCCGCGACGGCGGCCGCCACGCGACGCGGGTCGCCGCCGGCGGGCAGCGGCGGTGCCGTGCCGGCCACGGGGCGATCGGCGAACCCGGTGTCGAGGTGCCCGGGCCGGATCTCCAGTACTCCGACACCGGCGCTGCGGGCTTCGCGGCGCACTGCGCCCAGCCAGGCGCTCAGTGCGGCCTTGGAGGCGCTGTAGTCCGCCATCCGGGGCTGGGGGCGTTCGGCCACCACGCCGGTGACGGCGGCGATGGCCGAGCCGGGGCCCAGGACGCCGAGTGCGGCGCGGAAGAACGCCGCGGGCGCCAGGTGGTTGACCGCCATCAGGTGTTCCGCGACCTCGTCGCCTGTCTCCTCCGCCGTGCCGAAGGCCACCGATCCGAAGACCGCGACGACGGCGTCCAGGCCCCCGAGGGCCGCCGAGGCCCGGTGCACGGCCCGGGCGCACGACTCGGGGGCGTAGGCGTCGAAGAGCACGGTCGTGGTGACCGAGTGGGTCCGTGCGGCACGCTCCAGGCGGCCCGGGTCGCGTCCGGCGAGGGCCGCGCGGGCGCCCCGGCCGACCAGCTCGGCGGTGACCGCCCCGCCCAGGACGCCGGTCGCACCGGCCACCAGCACACGCGCGCCGTTCAGTTCCACGTTCCGCTCCCGGAGTCGGCTTCGACGGATCATTTCCGGTCGATCCCTGTTTCGGGCCGCCGACCGTCCGCGGATGCGGCGGCCCCGGCTGACATCCCGGAGCCACCACTACCCCAGGGCGGCGCGTACCGTCCGCGCGGCACGCCTGTCCGCCCCGTCCGATGCGGATCGCCGCGCTCCGGGGCGGGGGCCGGCCGCTTCGCGGGAGTGCCGACGGGCCCGTCCGGGCGACCGGATCGGCCGTGCCGTCGGACGCCGCGGGCCACGGGGGGTCACCGCGGGACCACCGACTCCAGCGCGGCGACGGCCTCGGCGAGTCCGGTGGGCCGTGCCGGGCCGGCCACCGTCCGGCCCGCCCAGCCGGGCCCCAGGGTCAGGACGGCCGACCTGCGGCGGGCGCCGCGCACTCCCCACTCCATCGCGGCCACGTGCTGGGCCAGTGGCCTGCTGGCGGTGGTGTGCGACTGCGCCCACAGTCCCACCGCGGCCGGTCCGGTCCTGCGCACCGCCGCGACGAGGGACTCGACGGGCAGGGCAGCGCCGAACATGCGCACCGGGAGGCCCCGCTCCGTGAGCGCGGCGGACAGCACCTCCAGCGGCAGTGTGTGGTTCTCCCCCGGCACGCAGGCGAGCAGCATGGTGGCGCCGGGGGCGGTCGGCGACGGTGGGGGGCGTGCTGCGCCGCAGCGCCCCCGCCGCCGACGTCGTCCTGGCCGGCACCGGCACCGCGGCCGTCGGGCCCGCCGACGTGAACCTGAAGCAGGGGACGGGCAACGCCGTCTACGCCTGGGGCAGCGCCGAGGACGAGAACCCGGCGCCGGCCACGCAGACGTCCCGCGGCACGGAACCGAGGTCCAGCGCCGTCCCCGCCGGGCGCACCGACGCCGCCGCGGGCGCGGAGTCCTCCGCCCCGTGGCCGGCGTACGTCGCCGCGGCCGGAGCGCTGACGCTGACCGGCGTCCCGGTGGCCCGGTGGCCCGCCGAGTCGCAGGCCGGCGTGTCCGACGGCACGCGCCGACCGGCCGGACCCCCCCTGCACGCGGACGTCACGGAGCCCGGGACCACGCAGGAGGGCGCAGTGGGCCACGTAGAGTCGGCGCACCTGATGGAGCTGGCGCTCGGTCACGCGTCCGGCGACGAGGACGGCGGCGCCCTGCGGCACATCGCCACGTGTCCGCGCTGCCGGGAGGAACTGAGGCTGCTGACCCGTGTGGTGCGCGCCGCCCGCGCCGCGGGGCCGGGGGACCTCCCGGCGGCGGCGCCCGCGCACACGTGGCGGCGGATCTCCGAGGCGTTGGCGTACGAGGAGGGGGCCCCGCCGCAGCCCAGGCGGCTTGCCGCCGACGGGCCGGCCGGTGGCGTCCGGCCCCCGCGGCCGGCCGGTACCGGAACGCGCGGGGGCTTCCTCGTCACGGCTCTGGTCGTCGGCGTCGCCTTCGTCGCGTGGTGGTGGGCCAGAGCCGGTCGCCGGTCCGCCCCGGGGCCGGCCCGGCCTTTCCGGGCCCCGGGGTGCCGCGGGTCCTGAGCCTGCCACCGCCGGATCGGGCCGGGCGCGGGCGAGCCGCCGGACACGCACCGTCCACCCGGCACGCCATGGCCGCTGCCGAGGGGGTTCCCGTTCGCGCGGAAGCGGGAAACCCCGGTCCCGGTTTCGCGTCGGCGTGTTCCGCGACGCTGCGGGAGAACGCGCACGCCGCCCGTTCCCCGCCCCTGGCCGACGGCCTCCGGGGGCGTCGACCACCGGGGACCGGCGCCCGGCCGGGGACGTCGACCACCGGGGGGAGCGGCCGGGGCCCTCGTCCGTGACCGGACACGGCCAGGGTCACGTACCGGTACGGGGGTGCCGGTCACCCCTGGGCCGGGGCGAGAACCACGAAGTCCGCGTTCGACGGGTCGAGGCACACGGCCATCCGGCCGACGCCCTCCGCGTCCTCCGGGCCCATCTGCACGCTGCCGCCGCTCCCGGTGACCGAGGCGACCGCGGCGTCGCAGTCGGTGACGGCGAAGACCGGATGCCAGTACGGCCGGCCGTCCGCCAGGGCGAGATCCTGTCCGCGGACCTCCATGAGGCCGCCGTGCATACGCTCCTCGGGGAGACCGGCGGGGGTGATGAGGGAGTACGTGCCCCCACCGCCCGGCGTCTCCACGTCACCGAACCGCCAGCCGAGGACACCGCCGTAGAACTCCTTGGCCGCCGCCGCGTCGTTCGTGTACAGCTCCGTCCAGCACAGCGAACCCGGCTGGTCCACCAGTTCGACGCCCTTGGTCCGGCCCGGCTGCCACGTGGCGAACTGGCCGCCCGCCGGGTCGCTGTACTGGGCCATCCGGCCCCAGTCGTCGAGATCCGTCGGCTCCACTCGTACCGTGCCGCCCGCCTGCCGCACGGCCTGGGCGGTGGCGTCCGCGTCGGCGACGCAGTAGTAGACCATCCAGGCGGAACGCGCGCCGTCCTCGGTGAGCCGGCCGACCCCGGCGACGGTCCTGCCGCCCTTGCGGAACACGCCGCCCTGCGCGTCCTCTCCCATGGGCTCGAAGTCCCAGCCGAACACCGCGCCGTAGAAGACCGCGGCGCCACGGACGTCGGGGGTACCCAGGTCGAGCCAGCAGGGGGAGCCGGGGACGAAGTCATCGGTGATCACGGCGATGCCCTTTCGCAGATCCTGTGTCGGTCCAGCGTGACACCGCGCGTCGGCGTCCGCCCGTCACCCTCCGCGCGAGCAGGCCTCCGCCCGTCGTCCTGCTCCGGCGGACGTCCGGGGGAACCCGGGCCGGCGCCGGACGTCACTTGCCGTACGCCTGCTTCCAGCGCGTCCGGTGGCGGGAATCACCCTGTCCGCGGCCGTTGACCTCGGACAGGGACAACAGGCGGACCCCGTTGTTCCACAGTCCGAGGTGGTCCCGGTGCACGGCCAGGATGCCGTGCTGGAGCGCGAACCTCTCGGAGGGCCGGCTGAAGCGAGTGGTCGTCACGAACACCGCCAGGTCGGCACCGAAGTGCACCTTGGCACCCAGCAGGTCGCGCACCTCACGGCTCGCGATCGTGCTGCTCGGCGCATAGCGCTTGCACTGGATCACCATGGTCCGCCCGTCCGGAAGCCGGCCGACGACATCGGCTCCGTTGTCGTTCGCACCGCCCACCCGGCGCACCTCCGTGCAGCCGTCCCGGCGGCAGAGGCCCGCGACCAGTTCCTCGAACTCGGTACCGGTCATCGCGTCCACCTCCGCGAGCGTCCGGTGCCCCGCCCTGACCGCCTCCTCGTGCCGCCACCGACGGTCCCGGCCACGCGCGAGCCGGTCCGTGCGCCACAGCCACCAGCCCGCCGCTCCCAGTGCGCCGAGCGCCACCGCGCCCGCGAGGTACGGCCATACGACCGGCCGGGACACCACCATCAGCACCAGCGCGACGCCGCCCGCCGCCGACGCCGCCGGCCGCGCCGTCCGCCGCCTGCGTGCGGCCGCACCCCGTCGTCGCCCAGCCACGATCGATGCCCCTCCCCCTCGGTTCCGTCCACGGGCAGTCTGAACGGCACGAGGCCGGGCGATAAGGGCGCGAGCCGGCCATGTCCGGATCTGCGCGCGAATCCGCCGCGCCGCTCGACCCGGACGAGTTCCGGATGCGGGTTCGCGGGCTGCGGTTCCGCACGGGACGACGTACGCGTTCGAACACGCCGACGGTGCAGCGGGGTGGTCTCCGCCGCCGGTCGGGGGCATGGACAGTCGCCGATCCGCTGTGATGTGATCCGTGCGGCGGAGCGGCCCCCGGCCCCCTCGATCCGCCCTTTCCCCAGGCCCGAAAGTTCCGTACAGATGCAGAAGACCAAGGCCGCACTCTGGGAATTCCTCCAGGGACTCGGCAAGACGTTCATGCTCCCCGTGGCCCTGCTCGCGTTCTGCGGCATCATGCTGGGCATCGGCTCCTCCCTCTCCAGCGAGGCGGTCACTGACAACGTTGTCTTCCTGCGGGGTGAGGGCTGGCACCTCGTCTTCACCTGGATGGCCAACACCGGTCTGGTCGCCTTCACGTTCCTGCCCGTCCTCTTCGCGATGGCGATCCCCCTCGGTCTGGCCCGCGAGGACAAGGGGGTCGCCGCCTTCTCCGGCTTCGTCGGCTTCGCCGCCATGAACCTCGCGGTGAACTTCCACCTCACCGCCAAGGGCGTCGACTTCGAGGACGAGAAGGCGATCGAGCACTACGGCACGGCCGACGTGCTGGGGGTGCAGTCCATCGACACGGGCCTGCTGGGCGCCGTGGCCGTGGGCATCGTCGTGAGCCTGCTGCACCGGCGCTTCCGCGCCCAGCGGATGCCCGACGCGCTGGCGTTCTTCGGCGGGCTCCGCTTCGTACCGATCGTGTCGGCGCTGGTGCTGAGCGCGGTCGGTCTGCTCATTCCGCTGGTCTGGCCGGCCTTCAACGGCTGGATCACCGCCGTGGGCCGGGGCATCGGGCACACCGGGGTGTTCGGGCCGTTCTTCTTCGGCATGGGAGAGGTCCTGCTGCGGCCGGTCGGCCTGCACCACATCCTCGTGGCCATGTTCCGCTTCACGGACGTCGGCGGTTCGGGAACCGTGTGCGGGGACCAGGTCTCCGGTGCGCTGAACCTGTTCTACGCCCACCTCGACTGCTCTGCCGCGCCCAACGCCGCCGTCACCGACGCGACGCACTTCCTCTCCCAGGGCAAGATGGCTGCCTACCTGGGCGGTCTTCCGGGTGCGGCGCTCGCGATGTACCACTGTGCGAACCGGCGGATGCGCCCGGAGATCAAGGCCCTGCTGGTGTCCGGTGTGGTGGCCTGCGTGGTGGGCGGCATCACGGAGCCGCTGGAGTTCCTGTTCCTCTTCATCGCACCGTGGCTCTACGTCCTGCACGCGGTCCTCGTGGGCCTCGGCTTCCTCACGGCGGCCGTGCTCGGCGTCTTCATCGGGAACACCGACGGCAACGTCATCGACTGGGTCGTCTTCGGAGTGCTCCAGGGCTCGACCACCAGGTGGTATCTGGTGCCGCTGATCGCGGCGGTGTGGTTCGCCGTGTACTACGTCCTGTTCCGCTGGGCGATCACCCGGTTCGACCTCCGGACTCCCGGCCGCGAGAAGGATCCGGAGGGAGAGGGGGAGGCGCACGCGTCCGCAGACGACGAGGCCGCCGGCTCCGGCGGGGCGGCGGGCTCCGCCCCGGGTGAGGCGGCGGAGCCCGCGCGTGAGCTGGTCGCGGGCAAGTACGACGCCGTAGCCATCCTCGACGCGATCGGCGGCGCCGCCAACGTCCGGTCGCTGGACAACTGCATCACCCGCCTGCGCATGACCGTCGAGGACGCCGGGCAGGTCGACGAGGCACGGTTGAAGAAGCTGGGGGCCGTGGGTGTCGTCAAGCTCGACGGGCACAACGTGCAGGTCGTCATCGGTCCCCAGGTCCAGTCGGTGAAGGACGCCCTCGCCACGATGATCCCGGTGGGCCGGCCGTGACCTCCTCCCCCGCCTCGCAAGGACCGGCGCCCGGCCTCCCCCCGGTGCACTACGACTTCGACACCCCCGTGGACCGGCACGGCACCTGGTGCACGCAGTGGGACTACGTCCAGGACCGTTTCGGGGTGCCGGACCTGCTGCCGTTCACGGTCTCCGACATGGACTTCGAGGCCGCCCCGGAGATCCTGTCCGCACTCCGCGACCGCCTGGACCACGGGGTCCTCGGATACTCGCGGTGGCGCCAGGACGACTTCCTCTCCGCGATCGTCCACTGGTACGCGTCACGGCACGCCACGGACGTGGACCCCGGGTCGGTCGTCTACGGGCCCTCCGTCGTCTACCAGATCTCGCAGCTGCTGCGCCTGTGGTCCGGGCCCGGCGACGGCGTGGTCGCGCACACGCCCATGTACGACGCGTTCCCCAGGACGGTGGCGGCCCACGGACGACGGCTCCGGCCGTGTCCGACGCACGACTGGGCCGAGTTCGAACGGCTCCTGGCGCTTCCCGACACGGCCGTGCTGCTGCTGTGCTCCCCGCACAACCCGACGGGCCGGGTGTGGTCGGTGGACGAGATGGACCGGATGGCGGGGCTGTGCGCACGGTACGGCGTCGCGGTCATCAGCGACGAGATCCACTCCGACCTGGCCCACGCCCCGCACGTCCACCGCCCATGGGTCCGGCACGGCGGCGACGGTCGCTGGGCCGTGCTCACCTCGGCGTCCAAGTCGTTCAACATCCCTGCTCTGACGGGCAGTTACGGGATCATCGGGGACCCGGCGTCGCGCGACGCCTACCTGCGGCAGCTCAAGGACGCCGATGGCCTCTCCTCCCCCGCGGTGCTGTCCCTGGTCGGTCACATCGCCGCGTACCGGGCGGGGGCGCCCTGGCTGGACGCTCTGCGCGCGTACCTGGCGGGCAACCTCGCGATGGTCGCGGACCGTCTCCGTGCCGAGTTCCCGCAGCTCGCCTGGGAGCCGTCGCAGGCGGGTTACCTCGCCTGGATCGACCTGCGGCCCCTCGGCGTCGACGACGACGTGCTGCAGCGCGAACTCGTGCAGACGGAGCGGGTGGCGATCATGCCCGGGGCCGCCTACGGCGCCCCGGGGCGGGTGCGGCTGAACGTCGGATGCCCCCGGTCGAAGGCGGAGGCGGGTGTCGAGGCCCTGGTGCGCGCGCTGCGCCGGCTCGCGGCGGCGGAGCGGGGCGCCGCCTCCGCCGCGAACCGGCGGCCGGTCACGCCGCCTGGGTGAGTTCCGCCCGGCCGAAGAGGATGCCGTAGCCGGAGGGGAGCTGGGCGATGACGCGGTCGAGCAGGTCCGGGCCGGCGAGGCGGGCGACGACGCCCAGGACGGAACCGACGTCCCAACGCGTCGTGGCGAGGCTGCCGCCGGTGCGGTCCGCGAGGTCCCTGACGAAGGCCCAGCCGGTCATCGGTTCGGGCACGGGCATCTGGGCGGCGAAGATCTCGGCGGCTTCGCGGGGCAGGCAGGCCGCCAGCTCGACGCGTTCCTCGCCGGTGACCCGGCGGCCGAGGGCGGCCAGCACGGCGGACGCGACCTCCTCGGCCCGCTCGCGGGTGGAGTAGGCGCCGTGGTAGCGGACCTGCTCCAGCATCCGGTCGTACGGCGTGAGCGGTTCGGTCGTGGCTGCCGCCGGAACCCGGACCGTCGTGGACTGCATCGGTATGGAAGGCCTTTCTCGTTCGTGGCGGGTGCTGGGGGGCCGGGTGGGCCCGCAGAGGTGAGGGGGAGCGGGTGCAGAGGGCCGGACCGGTGCGAAGGTCCCGCGGGCGGCGGAGGACGAGGGGTGCGAAGTGTTCGGTCCTCCGCCGCCCGGCGCGGTCCGGCCGGTCTCAGCCGGAGATCTCCTTGCGCTCCGACGTGGTGGAGATGGAGATCTTGCGCGGCTTGGCCCGTTCGGCGATCGGGACGCGCAGGGTGAGCACGCCCGCGTCGTAGTCGGCGGTGATGTGCTCGGTGTCGAGGGTGTCCGCCAGCATCACCTGGCGGGAGAAGACACCCAGGGGGCGTTCCGAGAGCTCCATCTGCACGCCGTCGGCCTTGGGGGCGGGCCGGCGCTCGGCCCGGACCGTCAGCATGTTCCGCTCGACGTCGATGTCGATCGCGTCGGGGTCGACGCCGGGCAGGTCGAGGGCGATCACGTACGAGTCGCCCTCCCGGTAGGCGTCCATGGGCATCGCCGAGGGACGGGACCAGGTACCGGACGTGCCGCCGAGCAGTTGCTGGGTGAGCCGGTCGAAGTCACGGAAGGGGTCGGTGCGCATCAGCACGGAAAACACCTCCAACGTCGAGCGGATTCGCTCCTGCGCTGTTTCCTGCCTCTGTTGTAGCATGTCATCGAAACGATGACAAACACGATCGTCATCCGACGGGTGACACGAACGGAGGTGACCATGGCCGCCGCAGAACCGCAGGAGTCCGGCGCACGGCCCGCGTCCTTCCTCGCCGCCCAGGCAGCGCTGGCGGCGATCGAGGAGGCCGTCCACACCGCCCAGCGACCGCGGTCCGCGGAGCAGCCCGGCACCGAGGTCGGCTCCGACCAGGCCCTCGCCGCGCTGCTGCTGCTGCGCGAGGTGCGCGACCAGCTCGCCGGCTGGGAGACGGGACTGATCGAGACCGCCCGCGAGGCGGGGGCGAGCTGGGCCGACCTGGCACGCCCCCTCGGCGTCGCCAGCCGGCAGGCCGCCGAGCGCCGGTACCTGCGCCTACGGCCCGGAGCCCCCGGAACCACCGGCGAACAGCGCGTACAGGCCACCCGGGACAGCCGCGCCGCCGACCGCGCCGTCACCGCCTGGGCCCGGGGCAACGCGGCCGACCTCCGTCAGCTCGCCGGCCAGCTCGCCGCCCTCGCCGGGCTGCCGGCCGAGGCCCGGACGCCCCTCGTGCGGGCCCTGGGGCACGACGACGCCGCCGGGCTCCTCGGTCCGCTGACGGGCGCTCGGGAGCACCTCGCCGACGACCACGTGGAGCTGGCCGCCCGTCTCGACACCCTCGCGCGTCGCACGGACCGGCTCCGCCGCACCGGGACCGACGGTCGCGGGTCCCCGGGATGAGGCCCTGCGGGGGCGGCCCTGCGCGGCGACACCGCGGGGCCGGTCGACGGGCCTCCGGGGCGCGGCGGAGACCGACCGGGGGCGGACAACTGCCGGAGAGGCCCGCGGTGATGGGTGATCCCGCGGCCGTCCCCGGTGACGCCGCGGCGGCCGGAGGCGGCTGCGGGCCGCTTCCGGCCGACGCTCCGGGGAAGCACACCGGCAGGTCCGGCCGTGAGACGGCCGAAGCCGGGTAGAGGGGGAACAGCCAGGACACGACCTTCTCCCGTGAGGAACCGCGGATGACCGATGACGCCTACCTCGTGCTGCTGAGTGACACCGCCGTGAGCCTCGGAGTGCCGCCCGCGGCCGTCGGTGAGCTTGCCTGTATGGGGACCCCCGCCGTACGTGCGTGGCTGGACGCGCAGGGTGTCGGCGCGTCGTCCGCCGGACTTCGGCTGCTTCCGCCGGAGGACACGGCGGCCATTCCCGAGGAGGCCGCACGACTGCCCGTACCGCTGAGCGAGGAGGAGCTGAGCCGGGTACGCCACCACGCCGCGCCGGAGAGTGTCGCCGGACTGGAGGACGAGTTGCTCGCCTACCGTTCCTGCGCGGACGGCCGCGAGGCCCTGCTCGTCCGTGCGCTGGCGGCCGGCGTACCGGCGCACCGGGTCGCACAGCTGACCGGCGAGGACCTGTCGGCCGTCCGGGCGCTCGCCGTCTGACGCCGCCTCCGAGAGCCGTGCCCGGGCCGCGGCGGACGCTCGACGATCGGCGTCGCCCGGCCCCGCGAGGGCCCGTCGCCCCCGTCGCCCCCCGTTTCCCCGTCGGCCGCCGGGACCGCCGGTCGTGGACCGGTTCACCCCGACTCCGCAACCAGGTCACCGGCGGTCACACAGGTCAGTGTCTCCGAGGCACCCCCGGCCCCTGGGACGGAGAGCGGTCTCTCGCCGAGAGATGAGAAGGATGCGTGCCGGGGCCCGCACGGCGGGGCGTTGTCAGACCCCTCTGCGAGGGTTGGGGAGACGAAAGGGCCGGTGGTGGTCCTTCGCATCGGTGCGAGAGGGGGGGCAAGGTGGCGACTCGGGGCGACGACTGGGCCGGCATGGGCTGGGAATGGAAGGACGCGGACGACGTCCGCCGGCGCCTGGAGCGGGGCGCGGACCCGGAGAAGTGGAGCGGCGGACGTCCCCTCCACCGGGCGGCGGTGTGCGGCTCCCCGGAGGTGGTGCGGGAGCTGGCCCGGCGCGTGGCGGACGTGGACGCGCTGGAGAACGGGGTGACGGCGCTGTGGGAGGCCGTCGTGTCCCGCAAACCGGAGAACGCGCGCGCCCTGGCCGCCGCCGGGGCCGACCCGTGGAGACGGTCGATCGGGGGCTGGTCGCCCGGGCGGCTGAGCCTGGCCGGGCCCACGCCCGACCTCTTCAGCGTGCCGGCCGGTGAGTGCCTGACCGAGGCGGAGCGCGCCGTCGCCGAGGAGGCCGGCCGGCTCATCGCGGCACTGGGCTGGTTCCACTACGAGGGCACGGGACTGGCCTGCGTGGCGGGGATCGACGCGGCCGAAGCGGTGCGCCGCATGGAGGCCTCGCCCGCGCCGGACGAGGAGGTCGAGGCGTTGCTGGAGGACCCGTACGGGTACGACATGGACGCCTCCCTGCAGGTCGTCGGAGTGACGTCCGTACCGGGCGGGTGCGTCGTGACCCAGCCGTGGGGGTACGCGCCGAAGATGCCGGGGGTGCTGAACAGGCTGTCCGCCGGGACCGTCTGCTACGGCCTGTACGCGAACCCCAAGAGCGGCAATCAGGGCAGCATCGTGCGGGACGGTTCCACCGAGGGCTGGGATCTTCACCCCGGCGGGGGACCGAACCCGGGCGACACCGCCGAAGAGGTCCTGACCTCCTACCTGTACCACTGCAACGCGGTGGCCTTCTCGTGCGCGTACGCAGGACTGCGCCTGCTGGACGCGCGAGCGGTCACGGGGCCGGCGGATCTGTGGGTCCGACTGCCACCCCGCGATTACTGGACCCTCTGACCCGCCGACGACGAGGGGGCGGCGCCGTCGTCGCCGCTCCCGGGTCTCCGGCCCTCCGTCCGCAGAAGCCGCAGGCGCCGCAGTTGCCGCAGGAGCCGCAGCGCCGACCGGAGCCGCAGGAAGGCCTGCCCGGCCGGCACCCCTCCGCGGCGAGCCCGCGGACGCGCGGCGGGGACATGGCCGGTGACGCTTCCGCGCATCGGCCCCGGGCCTCCGCCCCCGCCCCGGCGCATTGGCGGGCAAGCGGGCGTGCGTCGGAGCGGGGAGGCGGATCGGGCCTCAGGTGTCAGGCGTCCATGGCCTCGGCGAGGGAACGGGGGCGCATGTCCGTCCAGTTGGTCTCGACGAACTCCAGGCAGGCGTCCCGGGTGTTCTCCTCGAAGGCGACCGTCCATCCCCCGGGCACCTCCGCGAAGGACGGCCAGAGCGAGTGCTGGCCCTCGTCGTTCACGAGGACGAGGAATCGGCCGTCGGTGTCATCGAAGGGGTTGGTGCTCATTCCGCGGTACCTCCCGGCCCATTAGGTTAGGCTCCCCTAAACAGAAGCCGAGCTTAGCCTTCTCGCTTTCCGCTCCACAAGGAGACGTTCATGAGGCTGGTGGGAGACGACTTCGCCGCGTTCGGAGTGGCCGGCGCGCCCGGCACCGACGCCTTCTGGGCGACCGCCGGGGCACCGGTGTCGCGGCCCGACGGCGACGGCTGGGCGACCCTGTTCCTGTGGCGTGGGAACGAGGCGGCGAGCATCGCCTTCGAGAGCTGGTCGGCGCCGGTCCCCCTGCGGCGGTGGGGCGAGACGGACTGTTGGTACGCCGAGGTGCGCATGCCCGCACGGCTGCGGGTGACGTACCAGTTCCTCGCGGGCGGATCGGCGTACGCCGATCCGCTCAACCCGGCCGGTGCGGGCGGCGACCGGTCCATCGCCGCCACCCCGGACGCCCCGGCCCAGCCGCACTGGCCCCTCGTCGACTCCGCCGGGGTCCTCCCCCTCCCCCGCACCCGGCTGCGCTGGACCAGTGAACGGCTGGGCGGGCGACGCACCGTCCGGGTCCATCCGGTGGGCGGCGGCGGGCCGGTGGTCCTGCTGCTCGACGGCGACGACTGGCTGTATCTGCACCCGGCGATGACGGCGTTCGAGTCGGCCTTCGCCGCCGATGAGATGCCCCCGGCCACCCTCGTCTTCCTGCCGGCCAAGGACAGGAACGCCGAGTTCGGGTGCCGGCCCGCGCTCTGGGAGGCGGTCCGGGACGAGCTGCTGCCGCTGGTGGCGGCGAGCGGCGTGCGCGCCGACGTGCACCGGCTGGTGGTCGCGGGGCAGAGCCTCGGCGGGGTGAGCGCGCTGTACGCGGCGCTGGAGTTCCCCGACCTGGTGTCCCGTGTCGCCTGCCAGTCGGCGTCGTTCTGGTGGACTCCCGACGCCGCGGGCCTGGCTGACCCCTTGACCGGCCCGGTCGGCGGCACCCTCGCCGATCGCCTGCGCGAGCGGACCGACCTGTCCGCGCTGCGGGTCGCGTTCGACGTGGGCGAGCACGAACGCCGGATGCTCCCCCACTGCGCCCTGGTGGAGACTCTGACCGAGCGGGCCGGGGCGACCGTACGCGTCTCACGGTCGGCGTCGGACCACGACCGGGCGGGGTGGCGGCACGCCCTGCTCCGGGATGTCGGGTGGGCGCTCACCCGGTAGCCACCCCGGGGCGCCGCCCGGGGCCGCCCGCGCTGAACCCGCCCCGGACCGCAGGGCACCCGTCGTACGTGCACCTGCTCCGACGTGGCCGGTGGCCGTGCATGCCCCGGTCACGAGCGGGCAGATGAACGGTCCGTGACGGGAGGGTGAAGATGACCACAACCGCCGAGCCGACCGGCGAGGCACGTTCCGGCCGATGCGACGCGTGTGACGGCCGCGTTCGCGGTGACGAGATCGAGGCGCCCGAGACACCACGCGAGCGCGTCAACCGGAGGTGGAACGAGATCATGCAGGAGACCCGCGTCGCCCAGACCGGGGTGCAGATCCTCTTCGGATTTCTCCTGAGCGTCGCCTTCACGCCCCTGTTCCGGTCCCTCGGGACGTTCGACCACGTCGTCTACGTCATCACGGTGGTCCTCGGGGCCTCGGCCACGGCCTCCTTGATAGCACCGGTCTCCATCCACCGCTTCCTGTCCGGACAGCGCATGAAGGACGAGATGGTGGAGATCGCGCACCGCCTCATGATGTGCGGCATGGTGCTGCTGGCGTTGACCATCGGGTGCACACTCCTTCTCATCCTGCACGTCGTCGTGTCCGGTGTGCTGGCCGAAATCCTCGCGGGTGTGGTGATGTTGTGGTTCGCGCTGTCCTGGTACGTCCTGCCCCTCCGGCTGCGCCGACGCTCGGCCCGCAAGTGAGCGGCGGGGGAACGGGGGGGGACCGTGATCCGCGTCCTCGCCGAGCACGCCCGCGCCGTCGTGCCGGTCGGCTCCGACGGCATCGAGCCGGCCGGCCTGCTCCGGCCACGGCCACTCGTGGCACTGACACGACGGCACCGGCCCGCGAACCGTACCCCCGTCACCGCATCCGGTGCGGCTTTCCCCTCACCGCGGTGGCACGCGTTCGGGTGGGCGGCGTCGGCCGCCCACCCGGTGCGTCGGGCCGTCTCAGCTCTGCGGACGGCTTCCGTGGTTGGCGCCGTTCTTGCGGCGGGCCTTCTTCTTACGACGTCGCTTCGAGGACATCAAAACCTCCTTGGTTCCGGTTCTTTCACACGCTGTACACCGGATTGTCGCCACCGGTGATCACAGGGGCCCCTTTCCCGCCGGCGCCACCGCAAACACCCGGAACGGACGGAATCAGGTGGCACGCCTCACGAGACCGGGGAACGCGCGCGTCACCGTGCCACCGCCCGGCAGTAGTCCTCGTCGGTGGCGAGGAGGTGGCGATGCGTGTCGTCGGCGGTGACGACGCCGTCGTCCAGGACGAGGACCCGGTCGGCCACGTCCAGGAGGGCGGGGCTGCTGGTGATCACGACGGTGGTGCGGCCCCGGCGCAGCGTCGCGATGTTGCGCGCGATCAGCTGTTCGGTGACCGCGTCCACGGCCGTGGTCGGGTCGCGCAGGACCAGGACGTCGGTGTCGGCCGCGAGGGCCCGGGCCAGGGACAGGCGTTGGCGCTGACCTCCGGAGAGGTTCGCGCCGCGGTCGCGGACGGCGTAGTCCAGCCCTTCCGGGTGCAGGGCGACGACGTCGGTCAGCATGGACGCCTCGACGGCCTCCGGGACCGTCCGGCTGGTGTGGGAGGGGTCGATGTTGGTGCGGAGGGTCCCCGCGAAGATCTCCCCGTCGTACGGGTTCACCAGCATGTGTGCGCGGACCGCCTCGACGGACAGGTCCGCCAGGTCCCGGCCGCCGACCCGCACCGCTCCCTGGTAGGCACCGGGCGGGACGTGCAGGGCGAGGACCGAGGCGAGGTCGGCCGCCGCCCGCGGCTGGTAGGCGGCGATCGCGACGAACTCGCCGGCGGCCACCTGGAACTTCACCTCGCGCAGGGCTCCGTGGCGCACGCAGTCGACCTCCAGGCCCTCACCGGCCGCCGGGCTCTGCGCCCCGGGGGCCGTCACCGCGGGGGCCGCCAGGACCAGCGCCATCCGCTCGGCGGAGGCGCGCGCGATCATCACGTACTTGGGCATCTCGGAGAACAGTTTGAGCGGTTCCATGATGAACTGCGCGAGCCCCACGGCCATGACGAGTTCGCCGATGGTGATCCGCCCCCGGAACGCCAGCACGCCGGCCGTCAGGGTCACGGCCGCGGCGAGCACCGCGTTGAGGGCCAGCGCGGTGCCCGCGTACGTTCCGTTCACCCTGGCGACGGTGATCGCCTGGTGCTTCGCCTCCGTGCTGACCTCGCGGTAGGAGCGGAACGCGGCGTGGTTGCCGCCGAACCCGTGCAGCGGCCGCAGGCCGATGATCAGGTCGGCGACCTTCGCGCCGGCCCGCGCCACCCGGGCCTGCTGTTCACGGGTGCTGGAACCGATCCGCCTGGACATCACGCTCAGGACGGACAGGATCGCGACGGTGCCCACGATCACGAGCGCCCCGAGCCGGATGTCGGCCAGGCCCAGTGCGACCGCCGCGATCAGCACCGCGACCAGCGAACTGATCAGCAGCGGCACCACCTCGATGATGTCGGCGGTCTGGTCGGCGTCCTCGGTGGCGATGGTCAGCACCTCACCGGACTTGAGGTCGACGTTCCCGGCCACCGGCTGGAGTCCGCATCCCGCGACCCGTACCCGCCAGCGGTGCGCCTCGGTGGTGTTGGCCTTCTGCAGGATGCGCATCCCGAACCGCCACGACAGCGACACGGTCGTGATGATCACGGCCAGCGCGGCGATCGACAGGCCGAGCGAACCGAGGCTGCGGTCCCGCATGGTGTGCTCGACGATCAGGCCGAGCGCGATGGGGAAGGCGGTCTCGGCGGCCTGGTACAGGCCCATGAGGAGGGTGCCCGAGGCCATGGCGCCGATGTTGCGGCGCAGTGCGGTCCGCAGGATGCCGGACCCCGGGCGGGTCCGCTGCGTGTCAGGAGTGGTCATCGAGGTGGCGGGCAATCGCTTCCGGGGTGCGCAGGGCGAACAGGTCTCGGATGGTGATCACTGGACCGTACTCGCGGCGGAGCAGTCCGGCCAGCCTCACCGCCAGCATGGAGTGCCCCCCGAGGGACACGAAGTCGCTCACCGCGCTCACCTCGTCGTCGTCCAGGTCGAGTGCCTCGGCAAAGAACTCGCACACCGTGGTCTCCGTCCCGGTCGCCGGGCCGCGCTCCCCCGCCGTGGTCAGCGAGCCCAGCGGCTTGGCCTCCGGCAATGCCTTGGTGTCGGCCTTTCCGTTCACGGTCAGCGGGATGCCGTCGACCTGGGCGTAGTGCGTCGGGCGCAGGAAGTCCGGCAGTCCGGCGCCCACCTCGGCGGCCACCTCCGCCAGGTCCGCGCCGTCCAGGACGAGGTAGGCGGCCAGCCGGTGGGCGCCGTCGACCTGCGGGTCGGGCTGCGCGACCGCGGCGGCGAGCCGCACCGCCGGGTGTGCCGCGAACACGGCCTCCACCTCGCCGAGTTCGACCCGGTGACCCCGGATCTTGACCTGCTGATCGGTGCGGCCCAGGTACAGGAGGTTGCCGTCGGGCCGCCGGGCCACCAGGTCCCCGGTGCGGTACATGCGTGCGCCGGGTTCGCCGAACGGGCACGCGACGAAGCGGTGCGCGGTCTGGCCGGGCTGACCGAGGTAGCCCCGCGCGATGCCGACGCCCGACACGTACAGCTCTCCGGGGACGCCGTCCGGCAGTGGGCGCAGCCAAGGATCCAGCACGTACACGTCGGTGTTGTCGATCGCCACCCCCACCACCGGGTCCTCGCACTCGAAGGTGCCGACGCCGAGGGTGTTGATGGTGTACTCGGTAGGTCCGTACAGGTTGTAGCCGACCGTTCCCCCGGTCCCGGCGAGCCGCCGCCACAGCGTCGGGGTGACGGCCTCGCCGCCCAGCAGCACCAGCGCGGGCCGCCGTGCGGGATCGTCGAGCAGTCCCTCGCCCAGGAGCTGCTGGGCGTAGGTCGGGGTCACGTTGACGACGTCGATGCCGTGCGCGAGGCAGTACTCGACCAGCCGGGGCGCGTCGCGGCGGAGTTCCTCGTCGCAGATGTGCACCTCGTGGCCGTCGGCGAGCCAGAGCAGTTCCTCCCACGACATGTCGAACGCGAACGACACGGTGTGCGCGATCCGGAAGACCCGGTGGCCGTGCCGGGCCAGCACCGGTTCGAAGATGCGGCGCTGATGGCTGATCAGCATGTTGGTGAGCCCGGCGTACTCGGTCACCACGCCCTTGGGCTTCCCGGTCGATCCCGAGGTGTAGATCGTGTACGCGGGGTGCCGGAGCCGGTGGGGGTCGTCGGGTGCGTACGTCACGAGCGGCTCGGCCGCGGGCAGCGGACGGTCGAGCTCGATCAGGTCGCCGCTGAGCCGGGGTGCCACCTCGCTGACGGTGAGGATCACCGCCGGGCGGGCGTCCGCGACGATCGCGGCGATCCGTTCGTCCGGGTGGTCCAGTTCCAGCGGTACGTACGCGGCACCGGTGCGCAGCACGGCGAACAGCGCCACGATCGAGTCGAGGGAGCGCGGGATCGCCAGGCCCACGGCCGTCTCCGGGCCGATGCCGCGCCGGGCGAGCACGCCCGCCACCGTACGGCTGCGGTCCCGCAGCTGGGCGAAGGTCATGGTCCGGCCGTGGGCGACGAGCGCCACCCGCTCCGGATCGCTGTCCGCGGCCCGGTCGAAACGGTCGACGACGGTGTCCGTGCCGACATCGGTGCGTTCGGCGGGTTCGGGCGACGGGCCGAGGCCTCGCAGCGCGCCGACCGGTCCGGTCGAGCCGGCCAGGTCGTCGAGTACGCGCAGGTAGTCGTCGAGGAGGCGTCGGGCCTGTCCGGTGTCCTCGTCGCGGTACTCCAGTTTCACGGTGAACCGGTCGCCGGGCGTGACGACCCAGGTGAACGGATAGTGGGTGGAGTCGTCGGCCCGCACCGAGGTGATGCCGTGCCTGGCGTTCATCTCGGCGAAGGCGTCCAGGTCGAGGAAGTTCTGGAGGACGAAGAGGTTGTCGAACAGGGTGCCGTGCCCGGCGGCCCGCTGGATCTCGCCGAGTCCCAGGTGCTCGTGCTCCATCGCCTCGACGCGGGCCGCCTGTACGGCCGTCAGGTACTCCCGGACGGTGTCCCCGGGCCGGGCCCGCGTCCACTGGGGCACGGTGTTGAGCAGGACGCCGACGACGCCGGAGAGCCCTGCGCCCTCCCGGCCGGAGACGGTCACGCCGAACACGGCGTCGCCGCGGCCGGTGCGGGCGCCCAGGAGGAGGCCGAACGCGCCGGTCAGCAGCGAGTTCAGCGTGACCCCGTGCGACCTGGCCGCCTCCCGCAGCCGTGCGGAGTGTTCGGCGGAGAGCGTGTGCACCAGCGCGCGCGGCAGGTCCTCCGAGAGGGACGGCGCCGGCCCGGCGAGCAGGGTCGGGCCGGAGAGGCCGGACAGGTGCTCCGCCCAGAAGCGTTCCGACACCGCGGTGTCCCTCGCCCGGAGCGCCCGGGCGTGGTCCTCGAAGCTCGGGGCGGCCGGGTCGGGGGCCGGGGGCTCGCCCGCGAGGACGGCCTCGTAGGCGTCGAACAGGTCCCGCAGCACGATCTCGCGCGACCAGCCGTCCCACAGCAGCAGGTGGTAGCTCAGCAGCAGGGCGTCGCGGTCGTCGGGCAGACGCACCACGGTCAGCCGGATCAGCGGCGGCTCGCCCGGATCGAAGCCGGTGTCCCGGTCCCGTGCCCGCAGTGCGTCGACCTCCGCCTCCGTCGCCGGTGCGACCGTGCGCACGTCGATCCGTCGGCGGGCCGCGAGGATCTGGACGGGGTTCCCGTCGGAGTCGGTGGTGAAGCCGGCGCCCACGACCGGGTGCCGGGCGATCACGTACGCCATCGCCTCGGACAGCGCGCCGGTGTCCAGGCGCCGGTCGAAGGTGAAGTAGCTCTGCGCGACGTAGTGTCCGGCCGGGCCCGTCATCTGCGCCTGGAAGAACAGGCCCCGCTGGAGGGGGCTGACCGGTGCCGTGCGCTCGGCCGTGGCGGCGGCGTCCGCGATGCACCGCAGTGCGTCGTGCCAGTACCCGGTGATCTCGTCGGGGATGCCGTCGGCGAGGGTGAAGGCCGCGTGCAGGCTGCCCGTGCGGTCGTCGGTCCAGGCGTTGACCTCGACGGCGTACGGGGTTGCCGGGTCGCCACCGGTCAGGCGCGGTGCCCGGGACTCGCTGCCCCGTCCGAGGTAGTTGAACAGCACCTGCGGGCGGGCCGTCAGGAGCGGGGCCGTCTGCGGGTTGAGGTACCTGAGGCGGCCGTACTCGGTGTGCGCGTGTTCGTCCGGCTGGCGGTCGGCGATCTCGCGCGCCGCCGCCACGGGGTCGGTGTGCGCGGTGAGCCGGACGGGCGCGATGGCGGTGAACCAGCCGACCGTGCGGGTGTAGTCGTGGTGGTCGAGGGCCGGGACCCTGCCGTGCCGTTCCAGCTCGACCGCGAGGTCGGCCGGCGACGGCTGGACGCGGGTCAGGGCGGTGCGCAGGGCGCCGCACAGCAGCTCGGTGAGGCCGACGCCGAGCGCGGCGGGTGCGGTACGCGTCAGGAGGTCGCTCACCTCGGGTGCGAGCACGACCGTGGTCTCGCGCGGGTTCTCGACGGCGGGGAGCAGGGCGGGTGCCTGGAGGGTGGTGATCCAGTGGGCCAGGGCGTCGGTCGGGTGGGTGGAACGGTGCAGGAGCGCCTCGGCGTACTCGGCGTAGGACGTGGTGGGCGGTGCCAGGGGCGCCCCGCGCAGGGCGGTGGCCAGGTCGTCCAGCAGGATCAGCCAGGAGACGGCGTCGACGGCGAGGTGGTGAGCGGTGACGACCAGGGTCCGGGTGGTGTCCAGCCAGGCGAACGCGATGACGTGCCCGGTCTCGGCGTCGAGCCGGCCGGCGGCCTCGTCGGCCACCGCCGTCGCGTCGGTGGTGTCCGTCCGGGTGACGGTGACCTCGCGGGCGGGTTCGGTGTACAGCGACCACACCCCGTGGTCCACGCGCAGCCGCAGGCGGAGAGCCGGGTGTGCGGCCACGACGGCGCGGGCGGCGCGCTCGGCGTCGGTGAACCCGGTGCCTTCGGGCGCCTCCACCGTCCTGGCCTGTGCGAAGCGGGCGAGCGAGCCGCCCAGTTCCCGTTGGCGCAGGATGATCGGGGTCGGCGGCAGCGGGCCGTCCTCGTGGCGGGCGGGCGGGGCGTCCGCGGCCCGCCCGGTGCCCGTCGACAGGTGCTCGGCGAGGGCGCGCGGTGTCCTGAGCAGGAACACGTCCCGTGGTGTGATCGGCAGGCCGAGTGCCCTGGCCCGGTTGATCACCGTGATGGCGACGATGCTGTCGCCTCCGGCACGGAAGAAGTCGGTGTCGGCGTCCACGACGGCGCCGGGCAGCGTGTCGGTGTAGATGTCGACCAGACCGGCGAGCGCGGAGCCCTCCGGGCGCCGGGCGGAGGGGGAAGGTGCCGCGAGGGGAGGTGCGTCGGAACCGGTGGCGGGATGGCGGGTGTCGCTCCCGGGGCCTGTCGTTCCCGTCGGCTGCGCGACCGCGTCCCCGGGCTCCGCGGTGGCGCGCTCGGCCAGGGCTCTGCGGTCCAGCTTGCCGTTGACCGTCAGCGGCAGGGAGTCGAGGGGCAGCGTCCGGCCCGGGATCATGTGGGCGGGGAGTTTCTCGGACAGGAGGGCGGGGAGATCGGCGGGGGCCTCGCCCACGAGGTGCGCGACCAGGTGGTCGCCGCTGTCCGCCACCGTCACGGCCACGTCGACCACACCGTCGAGTTCCCTGATCGCGGCCTCCACTTCGCCGGGCTCGATACGGAAGCCCTTGAGCTGCATCTGGTCGTCGGCGCGGCCCGTGAACTCCAGCTCGCCGTCGAGGGTGCGGCGCGCGAGGTCGCCCGTGTGGTACATGCGGGAGCCGTCGCCCGTGAACGGGTCCGCCACGAACCGGCCCGCGGTGAGAGCGGGCCGGCCGAGATAGCCGAGGGACACCTGGTCGCCGGCGACGTAGATGGCGCCCTCCCGGCCGGGCGGCACCGGCCGGAGCCGGTCGTCGAGCAGGTGGACGACCAGGCCGGGGAGCGGACCGCCGATCGGGCTGACGTCGGTGCCGGGCGCGAAGTCCTCGGCCGTGAGCACCCGGTGGGTGACGTGCACGGTGGTCTCGGTGATGCCGTACATGTTGACCAGCTCGGGTGCGTCGGTGCCGTGCCGCCGGACCCAGTCGCGCAGCCGGCCGGGGTCCAGCGCCTCGCCGCCGAAGATGATCCGGCGCAGTGCGGGGAGCGGTTCGCCGCACTGCCGGTCGGCCTCGACGAACCGGTAGAACGCCGACGGCGTCTGGTTGAGCACGGTCACGCCGCGCTCGCGGACCAGCCGGTGGAAGTCGACCGGCGACCGGGTCAGCCCGTACTCCGGGACCAGCAGCTCACCACCGTGCGCCAGCGCGCCCCACAGCTCCCACACCGCGAAGTCGAAGGAGAAGGAGTGGAACTGGACCCACACGTCGTCCGGGCCGAAGCCCATGGCGGGGCGGGTGTGGGCGAGCAGCGTCACCACGCTGGAGTGCGGGACGACGACGCCCTTGGGCCTGCCGGTCGAGCCGGAGGTGTAGATCACGTACGCGGGGTCGTGGAAGCCGGGCCGGAACTCGGGTGCACCGGTGACCGGAGGCGGCTCCTCGCCCTGTACCAGCACGCGGGCCGCCGGCACGTCCGCCCGGGCCAGCAGCCGGGTGAAGCGGTCGCGGTGTTCCGGAGCCACGAGGACGACCTGCGGGGCCGCGTCGGCGAGGATGTACCGCAGCCGTTCGTCGGGGTACGCCGGGTCCAGCGGTACGTAGGCGCCCCCCGCACTGACGATCGCGACGAGGGCGACGACCTGCTCGACGGAGGGCGGGACGGCGACGGCGACCCGCCTGCCCGGCCCGACCCCCGCCCCCCGCAGGGCCGTGGCCAGCCCGGTCTTGCGCCGGGCCAGCTCGCCGTAGGTCAGGGACCGGGTGCCGCCGTCGAGGCCGCACTGGGTGACGGCGGTGGCGGCCGGGTCGCGGCGGGCGGCGGCGTCGAAGAGTCCGCCCAGGGTTGCCGGGGCGACCGGCTCGGGACGCCGGGGCCCCCGGGGCGCCAGGTCGCCGACCGGGGCGTCCGGCCGGGTGAGCAGGCCGGTGAGGATACGGGTGAAGGTGCGCAGGATGTCCTCGGCGCCCGGTTCCCGCAGCAGCGCGCCGTCGTATATCAGCTGGAAGCGCGGCCGTCCGGCGGGTGTGCGTTCCACGACCAGCGTCAACGGGTAGTGCGGGGCGCCCTCGTTGGCGACGCGGGTGACGACGAGCGTGTCGCCGGGGCGCCGGAGACCGTCGACGTCGGTCGCGACGTCGAACACCACCAGGGTGTCGAACAGCGAACCGGTACCGGCCTGGCGGGTGATCCTGGCCAGTGAGACGTGCTGGTGCGCCAGGACCGCGTTCTGGTGCTCCCTGACCGAGGCGAGCAGCTCGCGTGCCGTGGTCTCATCGGTCCATCGGGCGCGCAGCGGGATCGTGTTGATGAACAGGCCGACCATGTCCTCGATGCCTGGCACGTCCGCGTCGCGCCCGGACACCGTGGAACCGAACACCACGTCCCTGCCGTGCAGGATGCCGCCCAGGGTCACCGCCCAGGCGCTGTGCACGGCCACGCTCAGCGGCACGCCGGCCGACCGGACGGCCGCGTCGGTGTCGTCCGACGGCTCCACGGCGGTGTCGGCGAAGCGGTCGGACGGCGTGTGTCCCTCGGCCACCAGCGAGGGGCCCGGGAGACCGGCGAGCTGGGCGCGCCACACCCGGTCGCTCGCGTCCTCGTCGCGTCCGGCGAGGAGGCGCACGTACTCGGGGAAGCCGCCGAGCGGATGCACGGTCCCCGGCGCGTGGTACTCGGCGAGCAGCGTGTGGAGCATCGGCGTCACCGACCAGCCGTCGGCGATGATGTGGTGCACGGTCTGCACCAGCACGTTCCTGCCGGGCCCGCCGCGGACGAGCGTGTACCGCATCAGCGGGCCGACGGCCAGGTCGAACCCGGTGCGGCGGTCCCGCTCGGCGTACGCACGGATCTCGTCGTCGGTGATGCCGGGGCGGTCCAGGACGGTGAAGGGCGCCTCGACGCCGCCCTCCAGCACGGAGACCACCCGGCCGTCGGCGAGGGCCACGAACCGTGCCGCCAGGTTCGGGTGGAGCGTGAGCAGCCGGGTGGCGGCCGTCGCGAGCCGGCCGGCGTCCACCTCGCCGTCCAGGGTCAGTACCTGCTGTTCGACGTAGCTGCCCGCCGAGTCGTCGTCGTAGACCGAGTGGAAGTACAGGCCCTCCTGCAGCGGGGTCAACGGCAGGATGTCCCGCAGGTGCGGCCCGTCCAGGGCGTCGACGTCGGCCTGGGTGAGGGGCAGCGGGCGGAAGTCGCCGGGCGAGTGGCCGCCCCGGTCCAGCGCGGCCAGTCCGGTGAGGGCCTGCTCGTAGTAGGCGCAGAGTGTCGCGACGTCCTCGTCGGTGAACACGCCGTCGGGCCAGGAGACGGTGGTGACCAGCTCGTAGGCGCCGCTCGGGGCGGGCTCGGCGATCGCGTTGAACTCCAGGGCGCGCGGCAGGCGCATCCCGGGGTCGCGCTTCTCGCCCAGCTGGCCCGTGGGCCCGGCGAGTTTCCAGTCCCCGGGGGCGCCCGCGTCGAAGCGGCCCAGGTAGTTGAACAGCACCTGCGGGGCGGGCGCCGGGAACTCGGCGTGGCTCAGGTAGCGCAGGGCGCCGTAGGAGACGCCGTTGTACGGTACCCGGGAGAGGTCCTCCTTGACCGCCTTGAGCGCGGCGGCCAGGTAGGCGGGTGCGGTGAGGTCGGGGGCCGGGCCGGGGTCCACGGTCACCGGGAAGAGGGTGGTGAACCATCCCACGGTCCGCGACAGGTCCGGTTCGAAGCCGGCCGACCGCGCCACGAACCGCCCCTCGCGGCCGTGGCCTTCGAGTTCGACGTGCGCGAACGTCTGGTCCTGGCCGAGGTCGCGGCGCCGGCGGGCGAGGGCGACGGCCAGTGCGGTGAGCAGCACGTCGCCCACGCCGGCGTGGAACTTCGCGGGTGTCTCGCCGAGCAGGGCGGCCGTGACCTCGGGACCGACCGACACGGTCCGCGTCCGCTCCCGTGCCACGGTGTCGGCGTCGGTCAGGGCCCGTCTGCCCAGGGGCTGATCCTCGCCCGGCAGGGGGCGCCGGTAGAAAGCGCTGTCCGCGTCGAAGGCCGCGCGCTCCAGCAACTGGGTCCAGCAGCGGAAGGAGGTGCCCACGGCGGGCAGCTCGATCGGCGCGCCCGAGGCCCGCTGCCGCCACGCCGTGGCCAGGTCCTCCATCAGGATCCGCCAGGACACGCCGTCGACCACCAGGTGGTGGACGGTCACGACCAGTTGGCGTGCGGCTCGGCGCCAGACGGCCCGCAGCATCACGCCGTTCTCCGGGTCCAGTCCGGCGGTGGCGAGTGCGACGCACTCGTCGAGGGGCCGGTCGCTCTCCTGCCACCGTGCCGCGGCCCGGTTCGCCTCCGGGATGTGGAAGCTCCAGCGGTCGCCGCGCACCAGCTCCGCGCGCAGCATCACGTGGTGGCCCACCACGGCGGTGAGGATCTCGTCGAGCGTGTCGGGGGTCAGTTCCGCGGGGGTGTTCAGCACCACCGACTGGACGAAGCCGTCGATGGCGTCCGTGGTCCGGCCGAGCCACTGCACGATGGGCGATCCGACGACGGGGCCGGTCGCGACGTCCCGGTGGTCCACGGGAGCGGTGTCCTCGCGGCCCGCCACCGCCGCCAGTGCGCCCACGGTGGTGTGGGTGAGGATCTGCCGTGCCGTGACGTGAAGGCCAGCGTCGCGCAGGGCGCTCAGCAGCGAGATCGCGAGGATGCTGTCTCCGCCGAGCTGGAAGAAGTCCTGGTCGACTCCGACGTCCTCCAGCCGCAGGAGGGTCGCGACGGCCGTGCACACCGCGCGCTCGTTGTCGGTGGTGGGCGGCACGATCGAGGCCGCCGCGGTCCGGGGTTCGGGCAGTGCGTCGCGGTCCAGCTTGCCGTTCGCGGTGAGCGGGAACTCCTCCATCACGACGATGTGGGCGGGCACCATGTACTCCACCATGTGGGCGGCGGCCCAGGCCTTGACGTCGGCCGCCCGCAGGGCGTCGTTCCCGGCGGCCGGGATCACGTATCCCACCAGGTAGGTGCCGCCGGCGGCGTTCTTCCTCGCGACGACGCAGGTGTGCCTCACCCCGGGGTGCTCGGCGAGGCCCACCTCGACGTCCTCGATCTCCAGCCGCATGCCACGGATCTTGATCTGGTTGTCGGCCCGGCCGAGGAAGTCCAGGGACCCGTCGGGGGCGAAGCGTGCCAGGTCACCGGTCCGGTACAGCCGGGACCCGTCGTCCGCGAAGGGGTTCGCCACGAACCGGGACGCCGTCAGGGCAGGTGCGTTCACGTAGCCGCGCCCCAGGAGGAACCCTCCGACGTAGAGTTCGCCGCCGACGCCGACCGGGACGGGCCGCAGTGCGTCGTCCAGGACGTACAGCTGGGTGTTGGGGTTGGCCCTGCCGATCGACGTGGACAGGCGTTCCGCCGCACCCCGGTAGATCACGTGCGAGACGCCGATCGTCGTCTCCGCGGGGCCGTAGCCGTGGTACATGGGGATGTCGAGCCGGGTGCGGAACCGCTCGTACAGCTCCGGTGTCAGCACCTCGCCGCCGCACCAGACGTGCCGCAGGCTGTCGAGGCGGCCGGAGTCGCCCGCCATCTCCAGCAGCACGTCCAGCATGGACGACACCAGGTAGGTGAAGGTGACGCGCTGCTCGGCGATCACGCTCAGCAGGTGGTGCGGGTCGCGTTCGCCGCCGGGGCGCAGGACCACCAGCCGGGCGCCGGACACCAGGGGCAGGAAGATCTCGTTGACGGAGATGTCGAAGGACAGCGGCGCCTTGAACAGCGACGCGTCGTCGTGGCCGAACCCCAGGATCTCGTGGACCTGCCACAGCAGCCGCTCGCTGATCGCCTCGTGCCGGATCATCGCGCCCTTGGGACGGCCGGTGGAACCGGACGTGAAGATCACGTAGGCCAGGGAGTCGCCGGGGACGGCGACTGCGGGCCCCTGGGCCGGCCGGGAACCGAACCGCCAGTCGCGGAGGTTCACGGCCACGGCGTCCGGCTCCCCGGCGTCGTGCTCGCCCGAGGCGTTGAGCTGGACCACGACGCGGGCGTCCTCGACGACGACGGCCCGGCGTGCGGCGGGCCAGTGCGGATCGAGCGGCACGAAGGCGCAGCCGGCCTGGAGCACGCCGAGCAGCCCGATCACCATGTCGGCGGAGCGTTCCAGTGAGATGCCGACGACCTGTTCGGGAGCGAGTCCGCGTTCGACGAGGTGGTGCGCCAGCTGGCCGGACAGCTCGGCGGTCTCGCGGTAGGTCAGGGTCCGGTGCTCGTCGACCACGGCGACGGCGTCCGGCCTGGCCCGCGCCTGCTCCCGGAACATCTCGACCAGGGTCGGGCGGACCCGGTCGGCCCCGGTGTCGTTCCACTCGGCCAGTTCCCGCAGCCGCGCCGCCGCGCTGAACGGGCCGATGGTCCCGAGGGGCCGGTCCGGGAAGTCGGCCAGGTCGTCCAGTGCGAGGAGCGCGTCGTCCGGGGCGACGCCTTCCGGGAGCGGGATGCCGGGCCCGTCCGGTCCGGCCTGCCCGTCGGCGTGTCCCGTACCGCCGTGGTCGACCCAGCCGAGGACGTCGGTGAACAGGGTGGTGGGGGTGAGGTCGAGGCCGTCGGGGCTTCGGCCCGTCGCCCAGTACGCGAGCCCGATGGCGCACGCCTGTGCGATGGTCCGGTCGGGGAAGTCGCCGGTGCGCCGGCGTATGCCGGTCAGGTGTCCGGGAGAAAGCCGTACGAGATGAGCGCTCGGTTCCAGCATCGAAGACTCAACGCCCCTTCAAAGGAATGACGGCAGGCCAACTGAACTCGGGCTTGCTAACTACCTTCTCGCCAGGCTCGCCACAGCCGCGCGTACCGGCCGCCCAGCGCCACCAGCTCCTCGTGCGTCCCCTGTTCCACGACGCGTCCCGCATCGAGCACGGCGATCCGGTCCGCCGCCATCGCCTGGGTCAGCCGGTGCGCCACGAACAGCGTGGTCCGGCCCGCGCAGGCGGCCAGCACGGCCCGTTCCAGCTCGGCGGCGCCCTCGCTGCCCGCCTCCGCGGTCGACTCGTCCAGGACCACCACCGGGGACCGGCTCAGCACCAGCCGGGCCAGGGCGATCTGGGCGACCTTGGTGACGTCGAGGCGCTCACCGCCCTCGCCGACCCTGGTGTCCAGTCCCTCGGGCAACGCACCGACCCACCCGTCCGCGCCGACCGTGCGCACCGCTTCCATGAGTGCGGCGTCGGTCGCCTCGGGCGCGGCCAGCCGCAGGTCGTCGGCGAGCGGACCGGAGAACACGTGCGTCTCCTGGGTCAGGATGCTCACCAGGGCCCGCGCCCCGGCCTCGTCCAGGCCCGCGAGATCGGTCGTGCCGATGCGCACCGACCCGGCCTGCGGAGTGCCGACGCCCGCGATCAGTGCGGCCAGCGTCGACTTGCCCGCACCCGTGGCCCCGACCAGGGCGAGCGAGCCGCCCGCCGGGATCGTCAGGTCGACGTCCCTGAGGACCGGCTCCTCGCTGCCGGGATAGCAGAACGTCAGCCCCTCCACCGTCACCGGGCAGGGCGCGTCCGCGGCCGGCGCGACGGAGGCGTCGCCCACCAGCCGGTCCTCCGCGTCCTCTCCCAGCACCCCGACCAGCCGGGTCAGGCTCGCGCCCGACTTCTGCGCCTCGTCGAAGGTGAACATGATGGCGCCCAGCGGCGTGAACAGCCGGTGGAAGAGCAGCGGGGCGGCCGACACCTCACCCAGGCTCGCGGCGCCGGCCTCCAGCAGGGCGTACCCCACCACGAGGATCAGGGTCAGTCCGATGAACTCGGCGCGGTTCTCCCTGCCGACGAAGCGGCCGAAGAACCGGAACACCTCGATGCCGAGGTCGCGCACCCGCCAGGACTCGGTGGTGACCTTCTCGCGGAAGGCGTCCTCCAGCCGGTAGGCCCGCACCGTGTCGATACCGTTGAGTCCGCTGATCAGAGCCTGTGCCCGGTCGGCCTGCGCCACCCGCTGCCGCCGGTAGAGCGGCGCCGAGCGGGGCAGGTACCAGCGCAGGGCCAGCGCGTACGCGGGCAGCGCGCCGGCGCCCGCCAGACCGAGGCGCCAGTCCAGCCCGAACATGCCGGCGGTGGCGATGACCACCAGGACCCCCGCCGAGAACACGGTGGGGACCGCCGTCCTGACTCCCTTGGATATCACGGCGACGTCGTCACCGACCCTGGACAGCACGTCTCCCCGGCCGACCTGCTCGACCCGGGCGCTGGGCATCCCCAGCACCGCCCGGACGGCGCCTTCCCGCAGGCGGGCGAGCAGGTCGGCGCCCAGCCGCCCGATCAGGTAGGTCGACACCGCGGTGGCCGCCGCGCCCAGCAGCGCCGCGGCCGCCATCAGGGCCCCGATCGTGACCAGGACCGACTGAGACTCGCCCCCGGCCACCGCGTCGACCACCCGGCCGAGCAGCAGCACCGGGAGCACCTGGAGCGCCGCGCCGGCCACCGTCGTGAGCACGGTGGTGGCGGTCAGCCAGGGCACCTCGCGGCAGTGCGCCGCCACCCACCGCGAGGCCTCGCGTCCGGTCGCCGTACGCAGGGTCGCCGGGGCGACGCGCGTGTCGGTGCCGCTCACACCTACCCGGCCGACTTGACGAGTTCGTCGATGGCGTACGGCATGGACAGCAGCGTTCCCTGGGAGATCGCCGCGCCGACCGCCGGGCCCTCGCTGTCGAGCAGGTACGACACCTTGCCGTCCTTCACGGCGTCCAGGTTGGTGAACAGCTCGAACTTCTTCAGGGCGTCCGTGTCGGCCCTGTCGTTGATGACGAAGACGCGGTCGACGTCGACCAGGTCGACGCGTTCCGGGGAGAGCGTCGTGTAGAAGTTGCCGTCCGCGACCTCGTCGATCGCGGTCTGGTAGGTGTAGCCGATGCCCGTCACGAGCCGTCCGCGTACGTCGGTGGAGGTGAACGGCGCGACCGAGTCCTTGTACCAGGACAGCACCACTGCGGTCTGCCCGGCGAACTCGGGGTGGGCCTTCTTGGCCGCGTCGAGCTTGCCCTGGATGTCCGCCACCATCTCCTCGCCCTCCTCGGCCTTGCCGAGCGCCTTGGCGATGTGGAGCGCGTTGTCCTGCCACGGAGCGCTGAACGGCTCCTTCTCGGCCTTGGTGCGGCCCACCGTCGGGGCGATCCTGGAGAGCTTGTCGTAGGCGGCCTGGTCGATCTCGGAGTAGACCGCGATGATCAGGTCCGGCCGCAGAGCGGCGATCTTCTCGAAGTTGGGGCCGGAGTCGCCGTTCTCCATGACGACCTCGGGCTTGGTGTCGCCCCACTTCTCCTTCACCCAGGGCCACTGGGTGTTGATGTCAGGGCTCCGGCCCGCCGGGTTCGGGTACTGGTCGACCATGCCGACCGGCTTGATGCCGAACGCCAGGACGGTCTGGTCGTCCGTGTAGCCGACGGACACGACCCGCTCGGGAGCCTCGGCGACCTCGGTGGTCCCGAACGCGTGCTCCACGGTGACCGGGAAGGCGCCGGCGGCGGCCGAGGATTCGTTGCCCGCCTTGTCCGCCGAGTCGTTCGCGTCGTTCGAGCCGGAACCGCATCCCGCGAGGAGCCCGGCGCCGAGGGCGGCGGCGGACAGGGCGGCCGCCCATCGCCGCCGGGGCGTCGTACGCGTCGTACGCGTCGTTCCATGGAAGAGCATCCGCAGATCCCTTGCTGTCGCGCTGTCCACTGCGCCCCCGTCTAAGGGCAGCAAACCTTACCGCGCCCGAGTGAGGTTAGCCTACCCTCACTTGCTACAACTCTGTTGCCGGACGGCCGAGTTCGGCGTGCGTGCGTCCGATCGGCACGATCAGGGGCCGGTTGCCCACGGGGTCGTCGATCACCTTGGCCCGCAGGCCGAAGGCGTCGTGCAGCAACTCGGCGGTGATGACGTCGCGCGGGTGTCCCTGCGCCAGGATCGCACCCTCGCGCATCACGACGAGGTTGTCGCTGTAGCGCGTGGCGAGGTTGAGGTCGTGCAGCACCATGACCACGGTGCACCCCGACTCGTGCAGGTCGTCCACGAGGTCGAGCACGTCGATGGCGTGCGCCAGGTCCAGGTACGTGGTCGGCTCGTCCAGGAGCAGCAGGTCGGTGCCCTGGGCCAGGGTCATCGATATCCACACGCGCTGGCGTTGACCGCCCGACAGCGAGTCGACCGGGCGGTCGGCGAGGTCGGCCACCCCGGTCATCGCCAGCGCACGCTCGACCACGGCGGCGTCGTCCGACGACCACTGCCGCAGCCAGCTCTGGTGCGGATGGCGGCCCCTGGCGACCAGGTCCGACACCGTCAGTCCGTCCGGCGCGACGGGCGCCTGCGGCAGCAGACCGAGCTTCTTCGCCACGTCCCTGGTCCTGAGGGCGCCGATGTCCTCGCCGTCCAGCACGATCGTCCCCCTCGTCGGCTTGAGCAGCCGCGACAGGGTCCGCAGGAGCGTGGACTTCCCGCAGCCGTTGGGGCCGATGATCGTGGTGATCACCCCGGGCGGGATCGCGACGTCGAGTTCGTCGATGACGGTTCGGGCGCCGTACCCGACCGTGACGCCCCGGGCTGTCAGCCGGGAGACGTCGTCGGTCCCGGTCCGGACGCCGTCGATGGACTGAACGACCACAGGGCCCCCCTTTTTTTAGGCTTGCCTTACTTTGTACCAGCTATCTGCGGTTCGCCCGCACCAGCAGATAGACGAGGAAGGGGCCGCCGATCGCGGCGGTGACCACGCCGACCGGGAGCGAGAGGGGCAGTGCCGTACGCGCGACCAGGTCGGCGCCGGTCAGCAGCACCGCTCCGACCAGGCCGGAGGCCACCATCGGCGGCGTCGGGCACCTCGCCAGTCGCATCGCCACCTGCGGCGCCACCAGCGCGACGAACGGGACCGGGCCCGCGGCGCTCACCGCCACACCGGCCAGCAGCACGGCGCACAGCAGCAGCACCGCCCGCACCGCCGAGTAGCGGACGCCGAGGCCCGCGGCGATCTCGTCGCCGAAGTGGAGTGGCTTGAACTGGAAGGAGACGCAGGACACGACCGCGAGGAGGACGAGCGCGCCCCACAGGGCCACCCGGACCTCGTCCCACGTCCGGTTGTCCAGCGAGCCGACCAGCCAAGCCTGGGCCCGGGCCACGTCCCTGATGTCGGCCGTGACCAGCAGCCAGGTCGTGATCGCCTGCATGGCGGCGCTCACCGAGATGCCGATGAGGATCAGCCGGAAACCGTCGATCCCCCGGCGCCAGGCCAGGAAGTACACCAGCAGGCCGGTGCCGAGACCGCCCGCGAGTGCCGCCGCGGACAGGCCCACGGTGTCGGCCACCGCGGCGGCGGCGCCGCCGGAAACGGTCACCAGGAACACCGCGACCGCGCTCGCGCCGCTGGTGATGCCCAGGATGTCCGGGCTGGCCAGGGGGTTGCGCGCGATGGACTGGGTGAGCGCCCCGGACACGCCGAGCGCGATCCCCACGACGAGGCCGGCCAGGGCGCGGGGCAACCGCAGGTCCATGATCACGAACTCGTCCATCTGCTCGCCCCGGCCGAGGAGGGTCGCCACCACCCGGGTCAGGCCGATGGGGAAGTCCCCGACGCCGATGGACAGGCAGAACACCAGGAAGGCCGCCGCCGCCAGCAGCAGCGTGACGCACGCGGTCCAGGGCCGCCACACGAACGACACGCGGCCGAGCCGCACGCCCGGCGTCAACGCCGGTTTCACGTCTGCCGTGTCCGGCTTCACGTCCGCACCGCTCGGCTGCACATCCGCCCCGTTCACGTGTTCTTGAACTTCCCGAGCCACACCAGAGCGGCGAAGAACGGCGCGCCGAGGAGGGCGACGAGGACACCCGCGTCCAGCTCCGACGGCCGTACCACCAGCCGCCCCACGATGTCGCAGACCAGGAGGACCAGGGCACCGAGCAGGCCCGCGTACGGCACCAGCCAGCGGTAGTCCGGCCCGGTCAGGTACCGGGCCACGTGGGCCACCATGAGGCCGAGGAAGGCGATGGGGCCGCACGCCGCGGTGGCCGCGCCCGCGAGCAGGGTGATGGCGACGATGCCGACGGTCCGGGTCAGCGCGACGTTCACGCCGAGGCCCCGTGCCACGTCGTCGCCCAGGTTGAGCAGGTTGACGCCGGGCAGGGTGACGAGAGCCAGCAGCAGCCCGACCACGACGAACACGGTCACCGGCCGGATGACGTCGAATCCGACGCCGGCCACCGAGCCCGCGTTCCAGAACCGCAGTGCGTTCAGCGAAGCCTGGTCCGTCAGCGCGACCGCCGTGGTCATCGCCGCGAGGAACACGGTGACGCCCTGGCCGGCCAGGGCGAGCGTCAGGGGGTTGCCGGCGCCTCGGCCGATGCTCGCCAGCCCGAACACGACGACACCCGCGACCGCCGCCCCGAGGAAGGCGAACCAGACGTACTGGAACGGGTCGGTGAAGCCGAACAGGGCGATCCCCGACACGACGGCGAACGAGGCGCCGGAGTTCACCCCCAGCAGGCCCGTGTCGGCGATGGGGTTGCGCGTGTACCCCTGGATCAGTGCCCCACCGACGCCCAGGGCGACGCCGGCCACGATCGCGAGCACCGTGCGGGGCACCCGCACGGTGCGCACGATGAGCCGTATCTCCGTGAGCCGTTGGTCGGAGTCGGACGCGGCGAACAGCCCGTGCCACACCTCGGCGGGGCTCAGCGCGCGCGCACCGACGGCCAGGGACGCCGCTCCCGCGACCACGAGCACCAGGGCGAGCGCGCCCAGCCCCGCGGCCCGCCTGCGGCGGCCCTTCGTCGTGGCCCCGGGCGTGGGGCGCTCAACCGCGGTCGTGGTCATGGCGACGTACCTTAACGCGCGGTGCTGCCGGTTCCGTCGGCGACCGTCCGGGCCTCGTCGGACGCGGCCTTGTGGCCCCGGCCGAGGAGCGATTCCAGGATTTCGCCGACCCTGATGGCGGTGTTGGACAGCAGCGACGAGGTGATGCCGTGGGTGTGCTCCGTCCCGCCCTGCAGGTAGATGCCGCAGCGCAGGCCGGGATCGGTCGCGACGCGGTAGTCGCGCTCGACGCGGACACGGCCCTCGTCGTCGCGGAGACAGCGGTCCGCGACCTCACCGAGGAGGCCGAGCGGGTCGGCCGGGCGGTAACCGGTGGCGAAGACCACGACGTCCGCGTCCAGGTGGGTCTCCTCGCCGGTGACGAGGGACGTCACGGTGGCCCGGACCTTGTCCCGCGTCTCCTTGACCTCGGTGAGCCGGGACACGTTGAGGAACCGGAGGCGCTCGGTCCCCAGGACCCTCTCCTGGTACATCCGCCGGTACAGGTCGTCGATCAGTTCGATGTCCACCACGGAGTAGTTGGTGTTGCCGTGGTAGTCCATCAGCCGGCGCTTCACGCTCCCGGGTGCGGCGAAGTACGCATCGACCGCGGCGGGGTCGAAGATCCGGTTGGCGAATCCGCTGTCGTCGGCGGGGCTGTAGCCGTAGCGGCTGAAGACCGCGCAGACCTCGGCGCCGGGAAAGCGGCGGTGCAGGTGGGCGACGTTCTCGGCGGCGCTCTGGCCGGCGCCGACGACGACGAAGCGCGAGGGGGAGGTGCCCTCCAGTTCGGCCACCCTGGCGAGCAGTTCGGAGGTGTGCCAGACGCGGTCGCCGCGCTCGACGCCCTCGGGCATGAGGGGGCGCAGGCCGGTGCCGACGACGAGGTTGCGGGCCCGGTGGACCTCCAGCCCTTCCCCCGAGCGCACGGTCACTTCCAGGTGGTCCACGGCTCCGTCGCGGACGACGGGTGCGACGCCGACCACCTCGTGGCCGTAGGAGACCAGGTCGTCGACCTTGGCCGCCGCCCACTCGAAGTAGTCGTGGAACTCCACCCGGAGCGGGAAGAGGTTCTTGTGGTTGATGAAGTCGATGAGCCGGCCCTCGCTCTGCAGGTAGCAGAGGAAGCTGAACTCGCTGGCCGGGTTCCGGAGTGTCACCAGGTCCTTGAGGAAGGACACCTGCATGGTCGCGTCGTCGATCAGCATGCCGCGGTGCCAGCCGAAGCGCGGCTGCTGCTCGAAGAAGCGGGCGGTGAGCGCTTCCTGCGGGCCGGCGTCCGCGTTGTGCTCGCTGAGCGCGATCGCCATGGCGACATTGGACGGTCCGAAGCCGATGCCAATGAGATCGTGGACCGGTGTTGCGTCATCAGGAAGAACCCGTGACATGTCACTCCCATCGTGCGGGACAGTCGCCTGTCGGGCGTGGGGGTTGCCGGAATGGGACGTGCCGGCGGATCGACCCCGCCGGAAACTTAGGTGAGCCTAAGCTAATGCTGTGCGGCTGTCGATAGGGCGGACCGGACGATGACGCCGCCAACTGGTGCCTCAGGACGGGGTGTTGTGGACTAAGGGCAGCCTTGCTTTACTTGCGGGGCCGTTCCCTGCCTCGAGGAGGAACCCCATGCGGGTCGTCATGTTCGGATACCAGACCTGGGGGCACCGCACCCTCCAAGCCCTCCTGGACTCCGAGCACGACGTGGCACTGGTCGTGACGCACCCCCGGAGCGAGCACGCGTACGAGAAGATCTGGAGCGACTCCGTCGCCGACCTCGCGCAGGAGCACGGCGTCCCGGTGCTGATCCGCAACCGCCCCGACGACGAGGAGTTGTTCGAACGCCTCAAGGAGGCCGATCCGGACATCATCGTGGCCAACAACTGGCGGACGTGGATTCCTCCGCGGATCTTCGGTCTGCCGCGGCACGGCACGCTCAACGTGCACGACTCACTGCTGCCGAAGTACGCCGGCTTCTCCCCGCTGATCTGGGCCCTGATCAACGGCGAGCCCGAAGTGGGCGTCACCGCTCACATGATGAACGACGAACTCGACGCCGGCGACATCGTCCGGCAGGAGGCCGTGCCGGTCGGGCCGACGGACACCGCCACGGATCTCTTCCACAAGACGGTCGGCCTCATCGCCCCGGTCACCATCGGCGCCCTCGATCTCATCGCCGCCGGCCGGGCCGAGTTCACCCCGCAGGACCGGTCCCGGGCGAGCTTCTTCCACAAGCGCTCCGTCGAGGACATCCGCATCGACTGGTCCTGGCCGGCCGAGGACCTGGAGCGCCTGGTCCGCGCCCAGTCCGAGCCGTACCCCAGCGCCTTCACGTTCCACCGGGGCAGGCGACTCGAGGTGCTCGCCGCCGTGGTCTCCGAGGGCCGTTACGGCGGCACTCCGGGCCGCGTCTTCTACCGTGAGGGCGACGGCGTGGTGATCGTGGCCGGGGCCGACGCCCGCACCGGCCGCAACCACGGCCTGGCCATCACCCGCGTACGGACCGAGGACGGCCGGGAACTGGCCGCGACGGAGTACTTCACCGCCATGGGCGGCTACCTGACCAGCCACCCCTGACCGGGCCCCTCCGGCCGGGCACCCCGCCCGGCACGTGCACCGGCGCGCTCCGGTGCACGTTCACCGGCGCGCGCCGGGCGGATCCTCGCCGCCGGCGGCAGGCGAGGTCCGGCGGGCGGGCGCGTCACGCCGGCCGCCGGACAGCCCGTGCCACACTCAGCCGCCGCTCTTCCGCCGGAACGACCGCTGGCTCGCGGCGGGGCCGTGTGCACCACGGATCTTCGACCCGTCGGCGTTCGCGTCGCGCGTCGCCGCCTCCGCCTGCTTGCGCTTGCGCGCCAAGGCCTCCCGGAACTTGCCCTTCAGGTCGTACCGACCCTCCTCGTCGGGCGCCAGGGCGGGGCTCTCGACCTCGGCCGACTCCGAACCTGCTTGCGATGCGTTCTCTGCAGCCATGGTGACCTCCTGGGTTCGGACAACAGGAGCACAGCTTGTCATGCCGACGGCCGCGCGAGGACCGAATATCGCCCGGCCGCGGGGGACGCCCCGGACTGCCGTACGACGCACCCGATGCCCTCGGGAGCACGCCGCGCACGGGCCGGGACACGCGCGTGCGCCGCCGGGGGCCGGGCTCCGGCCGTGGGGGCGGGGTCGCGCCCGCCGTCGGCGGCGTCGCGCACCGACTCCCCGGCCGGCGGACCGGCTTCGCCCCGCCTCACCGTGCCCGTCACGACCAGGCCGTCCGCGGTCACCGGCCGGCGCGCCGGTCACTCGGCCGTCGACGGGAAGCCGCGACGCGTGGCCCGAACGCGGCGGTGGCTCCAGAAGAGCAGCGCGAACAGGATGCAGCCGGAGAGGATCAGGCTCGCTCCGGTGCCCCATCCGGAGTACGGCAGCCGCGAGACGAGGCCCCATGCCAGGCCCGCACCGATGAGGAGCAGCCCCACCAGCACCGAGCCGGCGATGCGGGCGGGGGCGACGAACCGGTCCAGGGCCGGGACGGCGCGCGCCAGCAGCACCACCCCGGCGAACACGAGGAGCAGTCCCGGCCCGGGCAGCACGAGCAGGGCGATGCCGATCACCACCAGCACGGCACCGAGGGAGCCCAGGGCGGCTCGCCGGATCGGTTCGACACTGCGCCCCATGTCGCCCCACCTTCCTGCGATCGGCAAGCACCACGGTTGCGTCGGCCCGCCCACCTTAGGCGGGCAGCGGGGCGCGGGCGATCCCACGCGGCCACTCCGGTGTACGGAGCCCGCACGCGCCGGGCGTCGCTCCCGGCCGGGTGGTGGGCCCGGAGCTGCCGGGCGTGCCCGCGGCGGACCGGCCGCTCCCGACCCGAGGGCGCGCCCGGGTCGACGAGGCGACGGCGACCCGGAAGGACCCGTGGCCGGCGGGGCGGAGCGACCCCGGCGGGACCGGACGACCGGCGCCGGTACCGCGTGACCGCGGAGGCCACACGTGGCCGCAGGGGTGCCGAACGTGCCGGTGCCAGCCCTTGTTGACTAAACGGAACACCGTTCCGTATCGTAATCGGGACAGCGTTCCGGTTATGTCTGGCCGGCACCCTCGTCCTGCCCTTCCCGACCCCGCCCCGCCCCGGCGCCGTCCGACGAGGACCGGCCGCCCGGGCCATCGAACGGACATACGCACTCACCATGAGTACTTCGCTCACCGCACCAGGCAGCGCCACCTCACCCGCCCCCGTACTCTCGGTCAGTCCGGTCGTACTGCCGGCTCCCGGCCGAGCGGTGGACCTCGAGGTGCGGGTCTCCGCACCCCTGGCCGGCGGCGACCTGCCGGTCGTCCTGCTCTCGCACGGCCAGGGCTACTCGAACCACCTCTCCTCGCTGAACGGCTACGCCCCCCTCGCCCACTACTGGGCGGCACACGGCTTCGTCGTGATCCAGCCCACCCACCTGAGTTCGCGGACCCTGCGGCTGGATCCCGAGACCCCGGGCGCGCCCCTGCACTGGCGCTCGCGGGCCGAGGACATGACGCGCGTTCTCGACCGGCTCGACGCGCTCGAGGCCGCCGTCCCGCAGCTCCGGGGACGACTGGACCGCGGCAGGGTCGCCGTGGCCGGGCACTCGATGGGCGGGCACACCGCGAGCCTGCTGCTCGGCGCCCGCCTCACCGATCCGGACGACGGAACGGAGGTGGGCCTGCGCGAGCCCAGGATCACGGCGGGTGTCCTGCTCGCCGCTCCCGGCCGCGGCGGCGACGCCCTCAGCCGGTCCACGGCCGAGAACTTCCCCTTCTTCCTGACCACCGACTTCTCCCACATGACGACGCCCGCACTCGTGGTCGCCGGCGACCAGGACGACTCCGCGCACCTGACGGTCCGCGGACCGGAGTGGCACTGTGATCCGTACCTCCTCTCCCCCGGCCCCAAGTCCCTGCTCACCCTGTTCGGCGCGGAACACGGCCTCGGCGGGGTCTCCGGGTACGACGTCGCCGAGACCACGGACGAGAATCCCGAGCGGGTGGCGGCGGTGCAGCGGCTCACCTGGGCCTATCTGCGCAGCACACTGCACCCCGGGGACGCCGCGTGGCAGGAGGCGTGCGACGAGCTGACGGCGGGGGCGAACCCGCTCGGGCGGATCGATTCCAAGTAGTCCCCCGGCGTAGTCCCCCGGCGGCCGTCGGCCTCCCCGGGCCACCCGTCTCCACGGGCCGCCGGTCTCCGGGAACCCGCTGGTAAACTGGGCCCACGCTTTGAGGCGCCCGGGTCCGTACCGAGGGGTACGGACCCGGGCGCGTTCCGGGCGCCTGATCAGGAAGGTCGTCCCCATGAACGCGAAGCCGTCCGCCCGAGAACCCTCCCGGGGCGACACGTCCCAGCGGGCGGCAGCACCGGGGAGCCGCCTCCGGCCGGCGGACGCGCCGTCGGCCACGACGTTCGGCACCCTCGGCCTGCCCCCGGCGCTGGTGGAGACGATGACCGGCCTCGGGGTGACGGAACCCTTCCCGATCCAGGCGGCCACCCTGCCCGACGCGCTGGCCGGGCGTGACGTCCTCGGCCGCGCGCGGACCGGTTCCGGCAAGACGCTGGCCTTCGGACTCGCCCTGCTCAGCAGGACCGCGGGCCTGCGGGCGGAGCCGAAACGGCCGCTGGCCCTGGTCCTGGTGTCGACGCGCGAGCTGGCACAGCAGGTGAGCGACGCGCTGGAGCCGTACGCACGGGTGTTGAACGTGCGCATGGCGACGGTGGTCGGCGGGCTGTCGATCAACCGGCAGACGGCGCTGCTGCGCAGCGGCGTGGAGGTGGTCGTCGCGACGCCGGGACGCCTGACCGACCTGGTGGCCCGGCGCGACTGCCACCTCGGCCACGTGCGGATCACCGTGCTGGACGAGGCGGACCAGATGTGTGACATGGGGTTCCTGCCGCAGGTCACGGGCCTCTTGGACCAGGTGCCCGCCGACGGGCAGCGGCTCCTGTTCTCGGCCACGCTCGACGGCGACGTCGACCAGCTGGTGCGCAGCCATCTGCACGACCCGGTGTCGGCGTCGGTCGACCCGGCGTCGGGCTCCGTGGCCACGATGGAGCACCACGTACTGACCGTGCACCCGGCCGACAAGTACGCCACCGCCACCGAGATCGCCGCGCGCGACGGACGCGTGCTGATGTTCCTGGACACCAAGGCCGGCGTCGACCGCTTCCTCCGTCACCTGCGGGCCTGCGGTGTGCGGGCCGCCGCCCTGCACAGCGGCAAGTCGCAGCCGCAACGCACGCACACGCTCGGCCAGTTCGTGGACGGTGAGGTCACCGTGCTGGTGGCGACCAACGTCGCGGCGCGGGGCATCCACGTGGACGCGCTCGACCTCGTCGTCAACGTCGACCCGCCGGCCGATGCCAAGGACTACCTGCACCGGGGCGGGCGCACGGCGCGCGCCGGAGAGTCCGGGCGTGTGGTCACCCTGGTCACTCCCGACCAGCGACGCGACGTCAGCCGGCTGATGTCGGAGGCCGGAATCCGGCCGACGGTCACCCCCGTGCGCTCCGGCGAGCAGAAGCTGACCGACCTCACCGGCGCCAGGCGCCCGCCGACCGCGACGAAGACCGGCGGCGGCAACGCCCCGTTCCGCGGCCTCGGCACCCGGCCGGGCCGCCCGGCCAAGGAGTCCCGCAAGACCTCCGAGGCCCGCAAGGCCGCGGAGGCCCGGGCGGCGGCCCGGGTTCGCAAGGGCCGCTGACTCCGGCCGGACACCGCCCACCCCCGCCCCCACGGGCCGGGGGTGGGCGTCGGCGTGCCCGGGTCCCCGGCAGGCCGAGCACTTTGAACACATCGCTGACAAAGTATGGACATGTCAAGCAGAAGTCTCCTACCGTGGCAGCGGAACCGAAGCCCCACCGCTCATGACCGGAGCGATTTCCGGCACGGTCCGGTCCCCACGCCACGGAGGACCAATGCCCCCACGCCTGTTGTCGCGTGCCCGAAAACACCTCACCCTCCTGCTGACGTCAGCCGTCGCGACCGGTGGCGCCCTGGCCGCCCCGGCGGCTGCCGCCCCCGGCGACATTCCGCCGCAGGAGCCCGGGATCACGCTGCGCGTGTTCGACGTACAGACGCCGCTGAACGAGCTGTGCACCCTCAAGACGGGCCAGACCCCCAACCACGACGAACTGAAGCCGACGGTCGACTGGTCCACCACCGACGACTTCGGCGGCATCGCCGACAACTTCGTCTCGCAGGCCTCCGGTTACCTGGTCGCGCCGCGCGACGGCACGTACGCCTTCCGCCTCACCAGCGACGACGGCTCACGACTGACCCTCGACCAGGCCACGGTGATCGACCACGACGGCCTGCACGGTGCGGAGCCCAAGGACGGCGCGGTCGACCTCACCGCGGGGCCGCACCCGCTGCGCATCGACCACTTCGACCGCGGCGGCGAGCAGCGGTTGCAGCTGTCCTGGAAACCGCCGGGCGAGAGCGGGTTCACCGTCGTGCCCCGCGAGGCGCTGAGTACGGACGCCGGGGTCGTCCGGGTGACCGCGCCCGGCCGCAAGGAGTGCGAGGCCGGCCGGGACACCCCCGGCGACGGTCTGCCGCTGACCTCCGTACGCCCCGACCTCACCCTCACCGACCTGCGCCCGGACGGTTTCGAACCGCAGGTCAGCGGCATGGACTGGCTCCCCGACGGACGCCTCGCGATCAGCACCTGGGGCGGTACCGACAACGTTGCCGGAGAGGTGTACCTGCTCGACAACGTCACCGGCGCGACCAGCCGCGACAAGGTCACCGTCAAGAAGGTGGCGAGCGGGCTGCGCGAGCCCATGGGCGTCAAGTACGTCGACGGTGCGCTGTACGTCTCGCAGAAGCACGAACTGACCCGGCTGGTGGACGCCGACGGCGACGACGTGGCCGACGAACTCCGCACGGTCGCCACCTGGCCGTACGGAGGCAATTTCCACGAGTTCGCGTTCGGCCTGCTCTACCGTGACGGCTACTTCTACGTGAACCTGTCCGTCGCCATCGACCTGGGCGGCGCGACCACGACCCCGCAGCCCGCGCCCGGCCGCGGGACGACGTACCGGATCAGCAAGAAGACCGGGAAGATCAGCCCGGTCGCGGGCGGACTGCGCACGCCCAACGGCATCGGCTGGGGCCCGGGCGGCGGACTCTTCGCCACCGACAACCAGGGCGGGTGGCTGCCCGCCTCCAAGCTCGTCCAGATCAAGCAGGACCGCTTCTTCAACCACTACACCGAGCCCGCCGGCCCCTTCGAGGACTCCCCCGTCACCGAACCGGTGCTGTGGCTGCCGCAGAACGAGATCGGCAACTCGCCCTCCACGCCGCTGTACGTGGAGAAGGGGACCTTCGCCGGTCAGATGCTGATCGGCGACGTCACCTACGGCGGCCTGCAACGCGCCTACCTGGAGAAGGTCAAGGGCCAGTACCAGGGCGCGGTCTTCCGCTACACGCAGGGCCTGGAGGCCGGCGTCAACCGGATCAGCGTCGGTCCCGACGGAGCGGTCTACGCCGGCGGCCTCGGCGCCGACGGCAACTGGGGCCAGGAGGGCAAGCTCAAGTTCGGTCTGCAGAAGCTCACGCCCAACGGCGACGACACCTTCGACATCCAGCGGATGCGGGCCGTGCCGGGCGGCTTCGACCTGACGTACACCCAGCCGGTGTCCGCCGAGACCGCCGGCGAACTCGCCGCCCGCTACGAGGCCGAGCAGTGGCGGTACACGCCGACCGCCGACTACGGCGGCCCGAAGATCGCGGAGGAGCAGCTGTCCGTGCGCTCCGCGACGCTCTCCGGGGACTCCCGGACCGTCCGGCTGCGGCTGGACGGCCTCAAGCCGGACCGGGTGGTGCACGTGCGCTCCCCGCGCCCCTTCACCTCCGCGTCCGGTGAGGCGCTGTGGAGCACCGAGGCCTGGTACACGCTCAACGCGATGCCCGGCAAGCAGCCCCCGCCCGCCACGCTCCTCGAAGCCGAGGAGGCGCGCCTGACGGGCACGGCCGGTGTCGGCACCGACCACGTGGGCCATTCCGGCAGCGGATTCGTCGACGGATACGCCACCGAGGGCAAGGCGGCCACGACCTTCGACGTGACGGTCCCGAAGTCCGGCACCTACGACGTCAACCTGCGCTACTCCAACGGCCCGAACCCGTTCGAGGGCACCAAGACCCTGTCCCTGTACGCCAACGGGGAGAAGGTGCGGCAGACCCGACTCGCCTCCACCGGGGACTGGGACACCTGGTCCACGCGGACCGAGCGCCTGCGCCTGCGCGCGGGGCACAACACGGTCTCCTACCGGTACGGGACGGGTGACACCGGCCACGTCAACCTCGACCTGATCACCGTGCATCCGCACGGCGCCCGCGTCGCGCTCTTCGACGGTACGGCCGCCTCGCAGGACCAGTGGCAGCACACGGACGGGCAGCGCGTGGCCTGGCCGCTGGCCGGCGAACGGTCGATGGAGGTCTGCTGCGGCGACATCCGCACCAAGGACGCCTTCCAGGACTTCGCCCTCCACGTGGAGTTCCGCGTGCCGCTGCTGCCGCCGGACGTGACCGGTCAGGACCGCGGCAACAGCGGCGTCTTCCTCCAGGACCGCTACGAGCTGCAGATCCTCGACTCCTACGGTGACACCTCGCCGGCCACGAACGGGGCGGGCGCGTTCTACCTGAAGAAGGCGCCCGACACCAACGCCGCGGCGGCCCCGGAGACGTGGCAGACGTACGACGTCGTCTTCCGCGCGGCCCGCTACGACGACAGCGGCCGCAAGACCGCCGACGCCCGGGTGACGGTGGTCTGGAACGGCACGAAGGTCCACGACGACATCGCCCTCGACGGGCCCACCGCGTCGGGCCGGGCCGAGGCGCCCGCCGCCGGGGCGATCCGTCTGCAGGACCACGGGAACAAGGTCCGGTTCCGCAACATCCGGATCACACCGCTCGGCTGACCGCGGGCGTGGGGGGGGGGGGGGGGGGGGGGGGGAGGAAGGCGGGGGGGAGAGAAAGACGAGGAACAAAGTATGATGGGGGG
>NZ_JBSICH010000028.1:0-11728 GCF_053613315.1 Streptomyces sp. JK94
CCAAACCACACCTTTCGGCGGACTGTGGTCGGGGGGGGTGGCACCCGGCGGCCACCCCGCACGTCGCGCTCCACGACACCGGCCGGCCCGTGTCCTGCGGGCGCCTCTGGGTAGGGTGAGTGAGAAGACCCCGTAAGTCGAACAAGGAGCGGAATTGAGCGAGCCGGCGTCCGTCGCCCTGCAACTGGAGATCGCCCGGGAACTGGAGGTCGCCGAGACCTTCGACGCCGAACGGGAGATCGAGCGCCGGGTGGCCTTCCTGACCGAGCGGCTGACCTCCACCGGTCTGCGCTGCCTCGTCCTCGGCATCAGCGGTGGTGTCGACTCGACGGTCGCGGGCCGTCTGTGCCAGCTGGCCGTCGAGCGGGCCCGGGACGAGGGGCACGAAGCGAGCTTCTACGCGATGCGGCTGCCCAACGGAGTCCAGGCCGACGAGCACGACGCCCAGCTCGCGCTCTCCTTCATCAAGCCCGACCACGTCCTGACGGTGGACATCAAGCCCGCGAGCGACGCCTCCCTCGACGCCCTCCTCGATGCCGACGTGGCCTTCCGTGACGCCCGTCACCAGGACTTCGTGCACGGCAACATCAAGGCCAGGCAGCGCATGATCGCCCAGTACGCGGTGGCCGGCGCGCGCAACGGCCTGGTCGTCGGCACCGACCACGCCGCGGAGGCGGTCTCCGGCTTCTTCACCAAGTTCGGCGACGGTGCGGCCGACGTCGTCCCGCTGACCGGCCTCACCAAGCGCCGCGTGCGCGCCGTCGGCGACGCGCTCGGCGCGCCCGCCGAGCTGGTGCGCAAGGTCCCGACGGCCGACCTGGAGGCCCTCGACCCCGGCAAGGCCGACGAGGACGCGCTCGGCGTCACCTACGACGAGATCGACGACTTCCTGGAGGGCAAGCCGGTCGCGGAGGACGCCTTCGAGAAGATCGTCGGCCGCTACCGGCAGACCGACCACAAGCGCAGGCTGCCCATCAGCCCGTGAGGGCCCCGGCTCACGGGTGACCGGGCCGGTCCGGCCGCACGGGTGACCGAGGCCGGTCATGCCGCCCGCATCGTGATGGTCCACTCGCCCGACCGGTACGTGACCGGTCGGGCAGGGGCGGTCGGCGGGGGGGCGGGGGCCTTCGAGTGCGATTCGTCCGTTATGCCCCTACTGTTTCGACTGAAGGGATCGGACGGTCGACAGCCGGTTCAGCCGGCGGAAGGTGGGCTTCCATGGCTGAACGGCTCAAGCGATCCGGCTTGCTCGGTGAACTCTCGGCCGAATTCGCCGGCACGGCGATCCTCATCCTCTTCGGCTGCGGCGTGGTGGCCCAGGTGGCCGCGGGCGGGGCTCTCACGGACCCGCAGGGCGGGCTCGGCGACCACGACAGCATCGCCTGGGCGTGGGGGCTCGGTGTCACCCTGGGCGTCTACGTGGCCGCGCGGCTGAGCGGCGCCCACATCAATCCCGCGGTGACCGTCGCCCTCGCCGCGTTCAAGGGCTTCCCGTGGCGCAAGGTGGCTCCGTACGCCCTGGCCCAGACCGCCGGGGCCTTCGTGGCGGCCCTGCTCGTCCGCTGGAACTACTCCGAGGCGCTGGCGAAGGCCGACCCCGGGCACACCATCAAGACGCAGACCGTGTTCTCCACGCTCCCCGCCAACGGGAACACCGCTCTCCCGGTCCACGAGTGGGGCGCCTTCCGCGACCAGGTCATCGGCACCGCCCTCCTGCTCCTGCTGATCCTGGCCATCACCGACCTGCTCAACACGCCGCCGGGCGCGAACCTGGCCCCCTTCGTCATCGGCCTCGTGGTGGTCGCCATCGGCATGGCGTGGGGCACCAACGCGGGGTACGCCATCAACCCGGCCCGTGACTTCGGCCCCCGGCTGGCCAGCTTCCTGACCGGATACGGAGGAGCCTGGCGGGACCAGTACGGGAACCTCTACTTCTGGGTGCCGATCGTGGGACCACTGATCGGCGGCGTGCTCGGGGCGGGTCTGTACAAGGTCTTCGTCGGCCGGTTCCTGCCGACGGCGGAGCCGGAACCGACGGGGCGCGTACCGGCGCCGGAGGACTGACACAGGCCGGAGAGGCGGCACACCATGGCGGACTTCATCGGCGCGGTGGACCAGGGGACCACCAGCACCCGATTCATGATCTTCGATCACGGCGGCAACGAGGTGGCCAAGCACCAGTTGGAGCACGCCCAGATCCTCCCCCGCTCCGGGTGGGTGGAGCACGACCCCGTCGAGATCTGGGAGCGCACCAACTCGGTGATGCAGAACGCCCTGCGCCACAGCGGGCTGTCGGGAACCGACCTGGCGGCCATCGGCATCACCAACCAACGCGAGACCACGGTGGTCTGGGACCCGCGCACCGGCCGTCCCTACTACAACGCCATCGTGTGGCAGGACACCCGCACCGACGCCATCGCGGCGCGCCTCGAACGGTCCGGGCGGGGAGACGTCATCCGCCGCAAGGCCGGACTGCCGCCGGCGACCTACTTCTCGGCCGGCAAGATCCAGTGGATCCTCGAGAACGTCGACGGCGTCCGCGAAGCGGCGGAGCAGGGCCATGCCGTCTTCGGCAACACGGACGCCTGGGTCCTGTGGAATCTGACCGGCGGCCCCGACGGCGGCATCCACGCCACCGACGTGACCAACGCGAGCCGCACCATGCTGATGAACCTGGAGACGCTCGACTGGGACGACGAACTGCTGGACTTCTTCGGCATCCCCCGGGCCATGCTGCCCGCCGTCCACCCCTCCTCGCACCGGGAGGCGTACGGCGTGGCCCGCACGTCCCGGCCGCTGCGCGCCGCCGTCCCCGTCCGCGGGGTGCTCGGCGACCAGCACGCCGCCACCGTGGGACAGGTCTGCTTCGCGCCCGGCGAGGCCAAGAACACCTACGGCACCGGGAACTTCCTGCTGCTCAACACCGGCACGGAACCGGTCCGCTCGCGGCACGGCCTCCTCACCACCGTGGCCTACCAGTTCGGCGACAGCCCGGCGGTCTACGCGCTGGAGGGCTCCATCGCGGTGACCGGGTCCGCCGTGCAGTGGCTGCGCGACCAGATGAAGATCATCAAGACCGCGGCCGAGAGCGAGGACCTCGCCCGTACCGTCGAGGACAACGGCGGCATGTACTTCGTCCCCGCCTTCTCGGGCCTGTTCGCCCCCCACTGGCGTTCCGACGCCCGGGGCGCGATCGTCGGCCTCGCCCGCTACAACGACAACGCGCACCTGGCACGGGCGACCCTGGAGGCCATCTGCTACCAGAGCCGTGACGTCGTCGACGCCATGGAGCAGGACTCCGGCGTCCACCTCGACGTGCTCCGGGTGGACGGAGGCGTGACCGCCAACGATCTCTGCATGCAGATCCAGGCCGATGTCCTCGGCGTCCCGGTCAGCCGTCCCGTCGTCGCGGAGACCACGGCGCTCGGTGCGGCGTACGCGGCGGGACTGGCCACGGGTTTCTGGCGGGACACCGAGGAACTGCGCAGTCACTGGCACGAGTCCAGGCGCTGGCAGCCCCAGTGGTCCGAGGACCGGCGCGCGGAGGGCCACGCCGGGTGGAAGAGGGCGGTGCAGCGCACACTCGACTGGGTCGAGGTCCCGTAGCGCCGACCCGGTCCGGCCGGCATCCGTCGCCGCGACGTCCTCCTCGCCTCCTCCCGCACCCCGGGGTGCGATGATCTGAGCGTCGGTGCTCGCCTTCGGAGCGCGTGACGAAGGCCGGGTGCGGAGGAGAGCCAGTGTTCCGTTCCGCGACGGACCGTCCTTCTGGCAGACGGTGAGGAGACCCAGTGTTCGGTCCGGACGGGAGCGGTTGCGCCGGAGAACGGGACGCGGGGAGGCCGCAGGAGCTCGACAGGATGCTCGATGCCCTCGGCGGCGCCGCCTACGCCGTGGACGAGCAGGGACGCATCGTCGCGGTCAACGCGGTCGCCGAGCGGCTGCTGGCCCGTTCCGCCGGGGATCTCGTCGGCAGTGACGCCCACGACCTGCTGCACCGCACCGCTGGCGGCGAGCCGTTGCCCAGGTCCCAGTGCGGCATGCGGCAGCCGTTCCTCTCCGGGCACACGGCCCAGGGCGAGCCGGACTGGTTCCTGCGGGGGGACGGGACCCTGCTGCCGATCGCCTGGCTGATCACCCCCTGCCGGATCGGTGACGCCGAGACCGGAACCCTCGTCGTCTTCCACGCCCCGACTCCTCATGACGTCTCCGGCGCCGGGTCGGCCAGGGACACGGGGCAGCTGACGGAACTGGACCGCCTGGCGCTGCTGGCCGAGACGACCACCCAGCTGACCTCCACCCTCTCCGTCGACGAGGCCATGCGCCGGCTCGTGGCGCTCGTACTGCCCCGGCTGGCCGACTGGGCCGTGATCGACCAGATCACCGAACGGGACGAGGTGTGGCGCGCCGCCGTGGTGCATGCGGAGGGCGGCGCCCTGGTGCACCGTACGGATCTGGAGGGCCCCATGGCCCCGGTGCCCGAGGCGTCCACGATGCCGCTGTCACGGGCTCTGCGGGGTGTCGCCTCGACGGTGACCGACTCCCGGACGTACCAGCGGTCCCCGGATTCCGGTATCGCCGTGGAGCAGCGCCGCCTGTTCGAGTCCACGGGCATCCAGTCGGCCGCCATCGCCCCGATCCGGGGCCTGCGCCAGGTTCTGGGAGCGCTGACCCTGGGACGCGACGCGGGTGCGCCGGCCTTCACCGCGGCCGATCTCACGTTGCTGGAGGACATCACGCGGCGGGCCGGCCTGGCACTCGACAACGCCCGGCTCTACGAGAGACAGCGCAAGGTGGCCGAGACCATGCAGCGCTACCTCCTGCCGCAGCTGCCGCGCGTGCCGGGGCTGCAGATGACGGCCAGGTACCTGCCCGCTCCCGACGCCTCGCACGTCGGCGGTGACTGGTACGACGTCTTTCCGCTGAGTGACGGCGGCACCGCGCTGGCCATCGGAGACGTCGTCGGCCACGACCTGGACGCCGCGGCCGGCATGGCGCAGATCCGCAACATCCTCCGCGCCTACGCCTGGGCCCACCAGGGGCCGCCCAGCCAGATCGTCCAGCGGGTCGACCAGGCGATCCTGCGCATCACCGACGTGCCCATGGCGACCATGGTGTTCGCGCACATGTCGGTGTGCGACGACGGCCAGTGGTCCCTGACCTGGTCGAATGCCGGCCATCCGCCGCCTCTGCTGATCACCGGGGAGGGGCTGGCCCGCTACCTGACGGGGGGTCACGGCCTGCTGCTGGGCACCGGGACCGAGCAGGAACGCCCCGACGCGTCGGAACTTCTGCCGTCCGGGTCCACCCTCGTGCTGTACACGGACGGACTCATCGAATCCCCGGGACGCTCCATCGACGAGGGGCTGGAAAGACTGCGCCGCCACGCCGCGGCTCTGTCCCGCCGGCCGGTGGAGTCGTTCACCGACGAGCTGCTCACGCGGGTGCGGCCCGCCGAGAACGACGACGACGTCGCCCTGCTGGCCCTGCGGCTGGTTCCCTGATCCGGCAGGAGGCCGGGCCCCTTCCGCTCCGGGCGGTTCACCCGCGGAAGAGGGCGACGGCCGCCCCTCTAGGGTGATCCCCATGTCTGCCAGATTGAGTTCCGCGAGGACCCGTGGTGCCCTGCGCACGTCCGCGCGTGTCTCCACCGAGTTGCTGCTGATATTCGTCCTGGTCACGGTGGTTCTGTGGCTCCTCGGTCGCATGTGGTCGGTCGTGTGGCCGGTGGCGATCGCTCTGCTCCTGACCACGTTGACCTGGCCCTCGGCCCGCTTCCTGCGGCGGCACGGCTGGCGCCCCGCGCCGGCCGCGTCGGCGGTGACCGTGGCGTTCCTGCTGGTCGCCGTCGGCGCCGTGGCGCTGATCGCGGTGCCGATGTCCTCCCAGACCGACGAGCTGACCGACGGCGTGGTGGAAGGGATCGGGCGGCTGCGCGACTGGGCCGCGGGGCCGCCGCTGAACATCGACGACGCCCAGATCACCAGTGCGGTCGACACGGCGATGGCCCGCGTCCAGGACAGCGTCGGCAGCATGGTCAGCACGGTGGCGACGGGGGTGAGCGCCGTGGTCAACGGGCTGATCACCGCGATCCTGGCCCTCTTCCTGATGTTCTTCTTCCTCAAGGACGGGCCGCGGTTCCTGCCGTGGCTCGCCCGCCAGTTGCCCGGCCGGCTCGCCACCGACGTACCGGCCGTGGCCCTGCGCAGCTGGGAGACCCTGGGCTCCTTCGTCCGCTCGCAGGCGCTCGTGGGTCTGCTCGACGCGGTCCTCATCGGCATCGGACTGTGGATACTGGGCGTGCCCCTGGTACTGCCCCTGGCCGTACTGACCTTCGTGTCCGCGTTCGTGCCCATCGTGGGCGCCGTGTTCGCCGGCTTCGTCGCGGTGCTCATCGCCCTGGTGTCGAACGGCCTCACGGACGCGCTGATCGTGCTGGCGATCATCGTCGGGGTGCAGCAGTTGGAGGGCAACGTGTTCCAGCCCATCATCCAGAGCCGCGGGCTCGGTCTGCACGCGGCGGTGATCCTGCTGGCGGTGACCCTGGGCGGCAACCTGTCCGGCGTGGTGGGCACGCTGCTCGCCGTACCGGTCACCGCGCTGATCGCGGTCGTCTGGAACTACGTACGCGATCAGCTCGGCGACCTCCCGGAGGAACCCGCGGCGGCCGACGCCTGAGGGGGCCGGCCGCCCTGTGGCCTGCCGGGCGGCCCGGGCCGCCATCCGCTCCGGGACCCGGCGGGCGCCGTCCGGTGGAGCGGTGTGATCGGTTGGCGCTACGTTGGCTCCGAGTCTGATCACTTCCGCCGAGAGGACACCATGCCCGCCGACGGCCCGTACGAGATCCTCGACGACCGGTTCCGCACCGGACGCTGTACGAACGGTGACAGCAGGCTGGAGGTCCTGCACGACGGCTGCCGCTGGGCCGAGGGCCCGCTGTACCTCCCCGCCTGGCGCCAGCTGATCTGGAGCGACATCCCCAACGACCGGATCCTGCGCTGGGACGAGGCCACGGGTACGGTCGGCGTCCTGCGTACCCCGGCCGGCCACAGCAACGGCAACACCCTCGACCGCCAGGGCCGCCTGGTCACCTGTGAGCAGGGCAACCGCCGTGTCACCCGCACGGAACCGGACGGGACCGTGACCGTCCTCGCCGACCGCTACGACGGCAAGCGGCTCAACAGCCCGAACGACTCCGTCGTCCGCTCCGACGGCACGATCTGGTTCTCCGATCCGGACTTCGGCATCGTCAGCGACTACGAGGGTCGTCGCGCCGAGTCCGAGATCGGCGCGTGCAACGTGTACCGGATCGACCCCGTCTCCGGGGACGTCCGGCTCGCCGCCGACGGCTTCGAGGGACCCAACGGGGTCATTCTGTCGCCCGACGAGAGGCGGCTGTACGTCTCCGACTCCCGGGCCGCCCGGATCCGCGCCTTCGACATCGGCGAGGACGGCACGCTGTCCGGCGGGGAGGTCTTCGCCGAGGCGGGCGGCGACGTACGCTTCGACAACATCCGCTTCGACGACGAGGGCCGGCTGTGGGCCGCCGCACTGGACGACGGCGTCCACTGCTACGACCCCGACGGCACCCTCATCGGACGGCTGCGCGTGCCCGAGCCCGTCTCCAACATCGCTTTCGGCGGCCCGAAGAACAACCGTCTGTTCATCACGGCCACGACCTCCCTGTACTCGCTGGTGATGTCGGTGACCGGCGCGCCCCGCCTCTAGGCCGCCCGACGGCCCGCTCACAAGGGGCGGCGGCCCGCGTCACCGCCGCCGTGCGCGGTACAGGTCCCGCAGCAGAGCGATCTCGGCCCCGTGGTGGAGTACTTCCTGGTTGACCCACCAGACGGTCTCCAGGAACGGGTCCTCCGGGTCGCTGCCGTGGGGGTACGTGCACCGGCCGACCTGGTCCAGCGCGCAGTCGTCGGCGGCCGTCAGCGCGTCCCGCCAAGCGGTGGCCCCCGCGGCGAAGGCCGCGACCGCCTCCGCCGCGCCCCCGCTGACCTCGTAGTCGTCGCGGGTCAGCGAGTGGGTGCCCGCCGTGTGGTCGGCCCGCAGGAAGAGCATCTCGCCGAGGTGGCTCAGCCGCCAGGCGAGGGTCGTGACGGGCGGCGGCGAGGGATGCGGGTGGGGCGCGGTGTCCCTGCCCCAGTCACCGGCGCCGGTGAGCCCGGTCGCGCGCGGCCCCGGCCCGTCCGCCCGCCCGCCACCGGACCGACCAGCAGCCGCCCGGCACGGGTTCCCAGAAGTACTCCTCGTCCGTCAGGGGACTCACGCCGGTCTCCGTCCCGTCCCCGCTGTCCACGACCGGTCCGGCCAGACGGCCGGTGAGGCGTTCGCAGGCGAAGTCGAACTGCTCCAGCAGCGGAACCAGGCGGGGCGGTGTCATCGAGCACTCCTACGACGGAACGGCGGGGGCGTGCCCCGGAGGGACGGAGGCCTTGGCGACCGGTCAGCCTGGCACAGCCGAGGGGCGGAGCGCGCCCCGTTTTCCGTCGCCGGACAGCCCGCGGGCCCCGCCCTCCCGGCCGCCGCGCCCCGTCGGGCGGCGCGCGGAGGTGCCCGCACCTCGCCACGGCGTCGCACGGGCGGTCCCGGCGCCGGTGCGCGCCTCGGTGCTTTGCGGACGCGGTGGACGGGGAACGCTCCGGTGGTCGTCTCCCACGGCGCCGGCCGGGCCTCGACGGCCGGTCGTCGGCGCCCGACCCACAGGAGTGTGCGCATGTCCGACTGGCCGTTGCCCGAGACGTTCGCCGGCAGTTCGGGTGCCGTCCGCTGGAACCGGCTGGGTGAAGCAGGCCGGCCGGCCCTGGTCCTGCTGCACGGCACGCCGTTCTCCTCGTACGTCTGGCGTGCGGTGGCCCGCTCACTGGCGCGCGACCACCAGGTGTTCGTCTGGGACATGCCGGGCTACGGGGAGTCGGAGAAGTCCGCGGGCCAGGACGTGTCCCTGGCCGCCCAGGGCCGGGTCTTCACGGAGCTGCTGGGCCACTGGGGTCTGGAACGGCCCCTCGTGGTCGCCCACGACTTCGGGGGCGCCGTCGCGCTGCGGGCCCATCTGCTGCACGGCGCCGGTTACCGGGCGCTGGCCCTGGTCGATCCGGTCGCGCTGGCCCCGTGGGGCTCGCCGTTCTTCCGGCTGGTCCGCGAACACGCCGAGGTCTTCGAGAAGCTGCCGCCGCCGCTGCACCAGGCCCTGGTCCGCGAGTACGTCGGTTCCGCCAGTGCCCCGGGGCTGCATCCCGCGGTCGCGGACCGGCTCGTCCGGCCCTGGCTCGGCGAGGCGGGACAGCCGGCCTTCTACCGGCAGATCGCCCAGGCCGACCAGCGCCACACCGACGAGATCCAGGACGGGTACGCCGGCATCTCCGTTCCCACGCTGGTCTGCTGGGGCGAGGAGGACACGTGGGTCCCGGTGGCGAAGGGGCGTGAGCTCGTCGCCGCCCTGCCCGGTGCCCGGTGGGAGCCGATCGCCCAGGCGGGCCACCTCGTCCAGGAGGACGCTCCCGCCGAACTCACGGCCGCGCTGCTCACCTTCCTCCGGCACCTCCCCGACGACCGCGCGGCGCTCGGGAGGCCGTGAGGAGAGCGGGTGCGCCACGGGCACGGGCCCGGAGCCCGAACGGCTCCCGGGCACCGTGCCCGTTCGGCGGTCTCCCGGTCAGGCGGGGGTGATGTTCTCCGCCTGCGGGCCCTTCTGGCCCTGGGTGATGTCGAAGGTGACGGCCTGGCCTTCCTGCAGCTCGCGGTAGCCGGTGGCGTTGATGTTGGAGTAGTGCGCGAAGACGTCGGGGCCACCGCCGTCCTGCGCGATGAAGCCGAAGCCCTTTTCGGAGTTGAACCACTTGACGGTTCCGCTGGCCATGCCTTTTGCCTTTCAGCCGTTATCGGATCCGCACCGCGCGAACCCGGAGGTGGTCGTCCTGGTCCTCCGGCACTGCACAGCAAACCGCCCGCACTCGGGCGCGGGCGGTCTGGGCGAACCACGACATCTGCTGCTGACGCTACACGGCATGTCCGAGCCTCACCAGTGAGTAAGGGGTGTGAGCGGCAACGATGTTGCGGAAACCGGGCCCGGGCCGGCGTACCGGAGCGGCGCCCCGCCCCGGTCACCGGCCGGGCCGGGCGCGCAGGGCCTCCGCGGCTCCCCCTCGCGGCGGTGGCGTCCGAGTCGCGCCCGGTGGTCGGGGACGTGCGGTCGACAGGGCCGCCCCGCGACGGCCGCCGGGGCGTCCGCCCCGCCACCGGCTGCGCCATCCGGGGGAGACGCCGAGGCGGCCGCACTCCCCGGTTCCGTTAGTGGTCAAGCAATGAGTAGTCCACACACGGAGTCGGAGGTCGATATGACCGTCAGGAAAGCGCTGGCCCTGCTGATGGGCGCGGTCGTCTGCACCGGCGTACTGGGAACCGGCTGCGCCCCACAGCAGTCGGGTGCGGCCCGGGGGGAACCCCGGGCGGCCGCCGGTTCCGCGTCGCAGCCGGCGTCCCCCCGCCCCGCTCCCCCGCGCTCGTCCCCCCGTCCTCTTCCGGGGGTCGGTCCGGCCATGCGGGCCCGTGTCCCCGACGCCACCCGGCAGGCCCTGGTGGTCACCGGCGCGACCGGGGGTTCGTCGCGGGCTCGGGCGGTGCTCTACGAGCAGGACCCCGCCCAGGGCTGGCGCGCCGTCGCCGGCCCCTGGCCCGCCCACAACGGCCTGCGCGGCTGGACCGACGCCCACGAGGCGGGCGACCTCCACACGCCCATCGGTGTCTTCCGCCTGAGCGACGCCGGGGGCAGGCTGCCCGACCCCGGCACCCGGCTGCCCTACGACCAGGACCCGGAGTTCGCCGTGTCGGGCACCGGACATCTCGGCGAGCCGCTGGAGGGGTCGTTCGACTACGTGATCGCCATCGACTACAACCGGGTGCCCGGCACCACCCCCCTGGACAAAACACGTCCTCTGGGCGAGGACAAGGGCGGTGGCGTCTGGATCCACGTGGACCACGACGGGCCGACCAACGCCTGCGTCTCCCTGAGCGAGGAGCACATGCGCGCGTTGCTGAGAGCCCTCGACCCGGACATGGAACCGGTCGTCGTCATGGGGCCGGAGTCGGTCCTGGGGCGGTAGTGCGCCCCCGTCCGGCGTCCACACGCCGTGGACGTCCGGAGCGCAACGCCAACGGAGCCCTGCGTGCCGCGGACCGGACCCGGCGTACCGGTTCGCGGCACGCGCCCTTGACGGGGCGGGGCGTGCTCGGCCCACTGGAGACGAGCCGGGCGTGTTCGGGGGGTGCCTCTATGTCTTTCGTCAAGGCATCCCTGTCGGTTTTGGGGTGGTTCGGGGTTGCTGGGGTTATGCAGCGAGCTCGACGTTTCTCGGTGTCCGAGACTCGTAGAAGGTGCCGTCGCGGAGCATGGCGAACAGGACGCTGATGCGTTGGCGGGCGAGGCGGAGGAGGGCCTGGGTGTGGGTCTTGCCGCAGGCTCGCTGGCGGTCGTAGTAGGTGCGGGAGGCGGGGTCGGCGTTCATGCAGGCGAAGGCGGACAGGAACATTGCCCGTTTGAGCTGCCGGTTGCCTCCCCGGGGCGCGTGTTCACCGTGGATCGAGGTCCCGGACGACTTCGTGGCCGGGGCCAGACCCGCGTAGGAGGCGAGGTGGGCGGCGGTGGGGAAGCTGGTTGCGTCGCCGACGGTGACCAGCAGGACGGCGGCGGTCCTGACGCCGACGCCGGGCATCGACGTCA